>CAYUZG010000107.1:0-3463 GCA_964449605.1 uncultured Verrucomicrobiota bacterium
CACGGCCAACTACGTGCTCACGCCCAAAACATACCTGACGCTATACTACCGCTATCAGGACACCGACTACGACTCCGACGAGGTCAAGGTCGACTCCACCTCGAACATCGTCTCGGTCGGCGCAACGCATCAGTTCACCCCCACCGTGTCGGGCACGCTGCGGGTCGGGGCCGAGTGGCGCGAGTTCGCCGACTACACGCGCACGGCCGAGGACGGGAGCGACGAGCTCGTCAGCGGTCAGACGCAGACGGCCCCCTACATCGACGCGAGCGTGCGCGCGCCGCTCAGCGAGACGCTCTCGACCCAGGTGGGCTACTCGTACCGGATCGAGGAGACGACCGAGGCGGCCTTCCTGTCGCAGGAGCTGCAGTCGCTCTACTTCGGCATTTCGCAGTCGTTTACCGACCGGTTCTCGGCCGTGTTCAACGCGACGCTCGACTTCGGCGAGAACAACCTGGACGAGGCGAGGTACCCGGAGCAAACTCAGTCCGATTTCGACGAGCAGACGATCATGTTCGCCCTGGTGTTTCGCTATCGGATCAAGCCGAACTGGCACGTCGAGGTCGGCTGGCGCTTCACCGACGTCGATTCAGACTTCCCTGGCTCGTCGTACCGGAGGCACCGGACATTCGCCGGCATCAGCGCCATCTTCTAGGCGACAGGTCGCCGGCGCGAGCGACAAGCTCGGAGGAAACCACAACCCGCCGAATGCGTCTCAAGCGTAGGCATGCGAGCATGCCTGGGAGACCGGGCCGAAACCCCTAAACTGACGGCGAATCCCCGCCGTTAGCTCAGGTGCGACGGGCCGTCTCTGCGTCTGAGACGAAACAAGGAGCGTGAGCGCCGTGAATTCCTCTCCCACTTCTCCACCTCAACCCCAAGGCGATGCCGACAGGCTGCACTTCCTCGACTACTGGCAGGTCATCACCAAGCGCAAGGAAGTCATCATCGCCACGACCGTCATCTTGATTTTCGCCGTCACCGTCTACTCGCTCGTCGCCCCGTCGCAGTACACGGGCGTGGCGCAGGTGCGCATCGACCCGACGCCCGAGACGGTGCACCCGTTCCTCCAGCCGGGCGTCGAGCCGTACTTGAGCAGCCAGCGGCTCGACGAGGTTGACTTCAACACGCACCAGAAGCAGATCGTCTCGATGCCCGTGCTGCGCAAGGTCATCGAAGGGCGGCTGACCCAGACAGGCTGGCGCTGCGACCTGTGCGGCAAGGAGTACACGAACGAGGAGGTGCTCAGTTACGGCAACGTCAAGTGCACGCGCGAGGGGTGCGACGGCCACATCGGCCGCTTCACCGAGCCGAAGTACCCTGAATGGGTGCCCCTGAACCGCAAGTGGGCCAAGGACGACAACCAGCGAGACGCCTACGACATGGACTATGCCGTGAAGATGTTGCGCGGCCGGATCGCCGTGCAGCCCGTGCGCGGCACCCGGCTCATCAACATCTACTACACGAGCCGCGACCGCAACGAAGTGCACCGGGTCGCCAACATGATCGCCGAAGTCTACAAGCAGCACCAGGAGGAGATGTCGAAAAACCAGCTCGACGAGGGGCTCTCGGTCGTGAGCGAACAGCTCGACCACCTGATGCGCGGAACGACCTCGAGCAAGGGGTTGCTCCAGCTCCAGGATGATCTCGACGATTTCAAGAAGGAAAAGAACCTCGTCCTGATCCCCGGCGGCCTGGCCGAGACGGCCGACCTCAACCGGTTCCGAGCCAACAGGCTCGATTTCGAGGTGCAGATCACGGGCCGACGCGAGCGGCTTGAGCACATCGAGGCGGTCGATCGCGAACTGAAGATCACGATGCTGCTCGGCGACGAGGCGCTTGACCAGTACACCACACAGCTCAACGAGCGCAAGGAGCAGCTCGAGCGGAAGCGCGCCCTCTTCGGCCCCGACGACGAGGAAGTGATCGGGCTGATGGCCTCGGTCGACGAACTCAGAACGGAGACGGACGCCAAGCTCGACGGCGTGCTCAGGCCGATGCGCACCAAGCTCAAGGAGCTCGAGACCGAGGCACACCAGCTCGACGCCGACATCACCGCCGCGAAGAACGACCCGGAGCAGCGAAAGGAGCTCGAGCAGCGACAAGCCGAGGTCGAGGCCGAGATCGTCACGCTACGCGAGCAGCTTGACCCGCTCGATGAGAAACGGCGCGACTTGATGACCTCCATGCTCCAGGGCAGCCAGTCGCTCTACGACCTGCGCCAGCTCCAGAGACAGCAGGAGATCCAGCTCAGCCAGATGCGCAGCAAGTACGGCGAGCAAAACGAAGACCTCAAGCGGCTCAAGGTGACGATCAACGGACTCAAGACGAGCATCGACAACGAGATCGAGGGCGTGCTGCACTCGTTGCGCATCGAGCTCAAGGTGCTCATCAGCGAGAAGCGGGAGCTCGACACCAAGATCGCGCAGATCGAGAAGGACGTGTTCGAAAAAGAGCGGAACCAAACCGAGTTCGAACGCCGGCAAGTGCAGATCTACAGCCAGCGCAGCATCATCGATCAGCTCCGGGCCAAGAAGATCATGGAGGACGTCAGGCGCAGCATCCCGGCCTCGCGCGTCATCGTCACCGAGTTGGCCGTGCCGCCCTCGAGCCCGTCGAGACCGCGGCGGCTCATGAACGTGCTGATCGGCGTGCTCGTCGGCCTCACGGTCGGCACCGGGCTGGCCTACTTCATCGAGTACCTCGACACAAGCGTCAAGACCATCGACGACCTCGAGCGCAGCCTCAGCATGCCGATCCTGGGCGTGATCCCGCAGCGGGTCAAGCTGTTGACCGAGGTGACGCACAAGTCGCCCGCCTACGAGGCGTACCGGATGCTCTGGACCAACATCGAGTTCGCCCGGCAGGACTCGAAGCTGCGCACCGTGCTGATCACGAGCGGCGGCGTCGGCGAAGGCAAGACCACCAGTCTGGTCAACCTGGGCATCGTCGCCGCACGCGAGGGCAACCGGGTCCTGATCATCGACAGCGACTTCCGGCGCCCGCGCGTGCACAAGCTGCTCGGGATCTCCAACCACGAGGGGCTCACCGACGTGCTGCTGCGCAACATCGATCCCGATCGGCTCGCCGTGCCCACCCAGGTGCCGGGCCTGTTCGTGCTGCCGAGCGGCAAGCTGCCGCCCAACGCGATGGGCCTGCTCAATTCGCGCAACATGCGCGAGTGCATCGAGTACCTGCACGACAAGTACGACATCGTCCTGTTCGATTCGCCGCCCGTGATCGGCGTGAGCGACGCCTCGGTGCTCGCCGGGCTCGTGGACCGGATCGTGCTCGTGGTCGAGTACCGCAAGTACCCGAAGACCGTGGCGACCCGCGCCAAGAAGATCCTCGAGAACGTCGGCGGCAAGATCCTCGGCGGCGTCATCAACAACCTGAACATCGTCAAAGAGGACTACTACTACTACTCGCAGGTCTACCACTACTTCCAGGCCTCCGGCGAGAA
>CAYUZG010000107.1:3563-6916 GCA_964449605.1 uncultured Verrucomicrobiota bacterium
CTGCCCAACGACATCATCCGCGTGCCCAAGAGCGTCTTCTAGCCGGATTGGAGGGTGAGGAGCAATGCATAAGTGGGTTCCAGTTGTTGCCCTTGTCGGGCTTGTGATTGCGCTCGGTGCCGGGTGCCGCGTCAGGTCGGACCCGCTCCCGGCGACGGTATCCGAGGACCCGGTCGAGACGTACCGCATCGCCCCGGGCGACGTGCTCGACATCGACGGTGGAAGGAACCCCCAGATCAGCAAGGAGCAGGCGCACGTTGACCAGGAAGGGTTTGTCAGCCTCCTGTACATCGGCAAGATCAAGGCGGCCGGCAAGACCAAGAGCGAGCTCGAACGCGACATCGACACCGCCTACCGGGAGGGTGAGACCTTCACCGACTCGCAGGTCAGCGTCACCGTCCTCACCTTGTACTACTTCATCGACGGCCAGGTGCAGAGTCGCGGCAAGCGCCTCTACCTGCGCCAGACCACCCTCTACCAGGCGATCGTCGAGTCCGGCGGGTTTACCGAGTACGCCGACCGGGGTGACGTGCGCGTGCTGCGGGCGCAGCCCGACGGCACCGTCAAGGTCTTCGTGGTCAACTGCCGTGCCATCATGACCGGGCGCAAGCCCGACAGCTTCGTCGTGCTGCCCAACGACACGATCTTCGTCCCTCGCGGCTACTAGCGGCAAGGTGCCCCGGCCGCCGTTTGGCTCGCGGTGAGGAGGCCCGCCTACGGCGAGCAAGCATGCCCGGCGCAGGCAGGTTGTTCCCATCGTCGGCCCGCGTTTTGCTACACTGGAGTCGCGAGCTTCTTCCATAATCCCGTGACACCCGGCTGACGAGTCGCTGCCGATGACGGACACCGCTCAAGGCACCCGGCAGGAGGCGCCCGAGCAGGCCGAGCTGATCCGCCCTGAGCCGCTCACACGCGATCGGGGAACCGAGCACATCGAGCGGGTCTGCGACGCGATCATCCTGGCGCTCCTGGTCGGCGTGCTCGTGCTGGCGCCGATCGCGTTCGGCAGCACCGACCAGGACCTGGCGCCGTTCTCGAAGACGCCGCTCGGCACGGTCCTGTACTACTTCAACTACACGATCGCGGCCGCCGCCGTGCTCATGGTGCTCGTCTGGAGCATCAAAATGGTGCTCACCGAGCGCCTCGTGCTGGCGCGAACGCCGGTCGACATCCCGCTCGTGCTGTTCCTGGTCTACGCGCTCGTGCGGGCGCTCACCTGCGCGGCGCCGTCGGTGGCGATCCGCGAGGTTGGCTGGCTCACGGCCTACGCGGCGATCTTCTATGTGGCGGTCAACGTGCTGCGCACGCGCCGGCAGCAGCACCTCGTCGTCGGCGCCATCGTCGGCACGGCGCTCGTGCTCTCGATCGTGGGGCTGGCGCTCCTGCTCCGGCTCGAGACGCGCGACCTGGCGCTCACGCTCGAGCGGGCGCAGCAGTACCACGACCGGCTCGGGGCGACGTATGCATGCCCGAACCACTTCGCCGGGCTGCTCGAGATGACGATCCCGCTCGTGCTCGCCTACATCATGATCGGCAAGGCGCGCCTCGTCCACAAGATGCTCGCCGGCGCCGCGGGGCTCGCCATGGTGACGGCGATGATCTTTACGATGTCGCGCGGCGGGTGGATCAGCCTCGCGCTCGGCATTATCTTCCTGCTTGCGGCGGCGACGCTGAACAAGCGCATCAAGCTGCTTGCCTGGCTCGTGCCGCTCGTGCTGATCATCGCCACCGTGGTGACCATCATGCTGAGCGATCAGACCGTGCGCCACCGGTTCTCGATCGTGTTCGATGAAGACGATGCGAGCTACGGCGGCCGGGCGCTGGCGTGGAAGCACACGCTCGACGTGGTGCGGCGCCACCCGCTTATCGGAACCGGGCCGGGCACGTACCGGTGGGCGTTCACGCGCGCACAGCCGCCGGGTCTCGTCTTCGACGTGCGCTACGCCCACAACGACTACCTGCACGCGCTGTCCGACTACGGTCTCGTCGGTCTCGGCCTCGTGCTGTGGGCGGTGGGATCGTTCGCCTACCGGGGCGTGCGCGCCCTGCGCCGCGCCAAGAAGAGCGCCGACCTGGCGCTCGCCACTGGCGTGATGGCGAGCGCGGTGGCGATCGTCGCGCACTCGTTCGTCGACTTCAACATGCGCGTCCCGGCCAACCTGATCGTCATGCTCGTGCTCGCCGGCGTCCTGGTCGCCGTCCGTCAGTATCAGCTCCGGCGCATGGGCGAGCTCGTGCTTTTCAAGCGCACGGGCACGCGCCGGTTGCCCCCGGCGGTGAAGGCGGCCGCGATCGCCGCCCTGGTGTTTGCCGCGGCCGCGGTTCTGCTCGTCAACGGCCGCAAACACGCGGCCCGGATCGCCCACCACCGCGGCCGTGAGATCGACATGACACTCGCCAGGCCGGTCGGGCTCAAGGATCGGGTCATCAAGCAGGTTCTGGATCTCGACTGCCTCACGCCGGAACAGCGCGAACCGATTGTCAAGGCGCTGTCAATGCTCGACTGGCCGATGATGGAGGACGTCAACCGGAGGCTGTCCCATGTGGGCCGTAAGGAGAAGCTCGAGCCCGAGGCGATTGAGGACTTGATGTGGGCGGGGCGCGCGGCCCGCAGCATGACGCAGGAGGACCAGGAGCGGATCGTCGCCGCCTATCGGCGCGCCATCAGGCTCGACGAATCGAACTTCGAGTTCCACGCCGCCCTGCTCAACTACTACCTGTACGTGGGGCAGAACAAGCTGTTCAACCACCAGGCCCTGAGGGAACTCGTGCTCGGAATGCCGCACGGCCTGGACGCAGCCCGGCTCAACCCGCTCTCGGCTGTGGTCGCCTTCAACATGGGTGAGCTGCACAAGGAGATGTACGACCGGCTCAACCGCGAGGACCGACTGAACCTCGTCGACAAGACCGCCTACGAGCCGCTCGACTATTACAAGAACAAGGCCCGGGAATGGTACGAGGTCGCCATCGAGCTGCATCCCGAGAACGGCACGTATCGCGAAGGCTACGCCGACTACCTCGTTCTGGCCGGGGAGCTGCAGGCGGCCCTCGAGCAGTACCGGAAGGGCGTCGAGATCTTCAGCTCGATGCGACGGTACGAGACGGTCTCCGAGGACGGCATCGAGCGAATCAAGCTCACGCGCGACCCGTTCAGGGCAAACATCGAGCGCATCGAGACCAAGATCGAATGGACCGAGGCGAAGCTGCGGCGTTAGGTCCGCAGCCCGCTCCCGCGCTCGACACCAAGCGAGGCCGGTGGCGAAAGTAGACAATGACCGATCAGGGTGACGAACAACTCAGGCGGATCTGGGCGCCGTGGCGCCTCGACTACGTCAAGGCCATCCACGACGACG
>CAYUZG010000108.1:0-6903 GCA_964449605.1 uncultured Verrucomicrobiota bacterium
GTGCGGGCGACTTTGAGGATGCGGTCGTAGGCGCGGGCCGAGATGCCGAGCTCGTGCATGCCGCGCTTGAGCAGTTCCTGGGCCTTCTCGTCCGGCCGGCAGTACTTCTTCAGGATGCGCGTCGTCATCCCCGCGTTCGAGAAGATCTTCATTCCGCGGAACCGCTCGAGCTGGACGCGCCGAGCCGCGTTCACTCGGCCCCGGACGTCGGTCGAGCTGTCGCCGCCGCCCTCCGACGCCACCTCGCGGTACTTGAGCGCGGGCACGTCGACGTGGATGTCGATCCGGTCGAGCAGCGGCCCGCTGATCTTCTTGACGTAGCGGTTGATCTCGCGCGGCGTGCACCGGCACTCGTGCGTCGGGTCGGTGAAGTAGCCGCACGGGCACGGGTTCATCGCCGCCGCGAGCATGAACGACGCCGGGAACGTGAGCGACCCGACCGCGCGGCTGATCGTGATCTTGCCCTCCTCGAGCGGCTCGCGCAGCACCTCGAGCGCGTCGCGCCGGAACTCCGGCAGCTCGTCGAGAAACAGCACCCCGTTATGCGCAAGGCTCACCTCGCCCGGTCGCGGGATCGTCCCGCCGCCGACGAGGCCCGCCGTCGAGATCGTGTGGTGCGGCGACCGGAACGGCCGTGTGGCGATCAGGTAGTTGTCGCGCGTGAGCAGCCCGACGATGCTGTGGATCTTCGTCGTCTCGAGCGCCTCGTCGAGCGTCATCTCCGGCAGGATCGTCGGGATGCATTTGGCCAGCATGCTCTTGCCCGCGCCCGGCGGCCCGATCATCAAGATGTTGTGCCCGCCCGCGACGGCCACCTCGATCGCCCGCTTGACGTGCGCCTGCCCCTTCACATCACGCAGATCGATCGGGTACTCGGCGCGCGCGGCGAACAGCTCGTCGAGCTCCGTCCGCGCCGGCTCCGGCCGCGCCTCGTCCCCGACGAGCTTGACCGCCTGCGCCAGGTTCTCGACCCCGTACACTTCGACCCCGTCGACGACCGACGCCTCGGGCGCATTCTCGACCGGCACCACGACGCCCCGCTTGCCGCTCTGCCGCGCGCAGACCGCGATCGGCAGCACGCCGTTCACGCGCCGCACGGCCCCGTTGAGCGCCAGCTCGCCGACGAACACGAAGTCGGCGAAATCCCCGTTCACGATCTGGCCCGTCGACGCGAGCAGCCCGAGCGCGATCGGCAGGTCGAAGCTCGGCCCTTCCTTCTTGATATCGGCCGGCGCCAGGTTGATCGTCGTCACGCCGTGGATGGGGATGAAGCCGGAATTGGCGAGCGCGGTCAGGACGCGGTCCTTGCTCTCCTTGACCGCCGCGTCGGGCAGCCCGACGATCACCGTATCCGAGCGCGGCGATTGCCGGTAGTTGACCTCCACCTCCATCAGGTACGCGTCAACCCCAAAGATCGCGCTCGAAAACACCTGCGACAGCACGCGCCGCTTCCTCCTCCCCGTCGGGAACGGCCCGCTTGTAGCACGGTGTGCAGCAAAGATCAAGCTGAGCTAATCGCTCGGATTCGTCTTCTTCTCAAATCGCCTATCGATGATCGGCGTGTCGGGCGGCAATGGTATCCAGTTCAGATCGACAACCCCGCCGTCAACGACGAGCACGATGTCGACACGTGCCCTGTACAGGTACTCTCCCTTCTCCAGAGTCTTCTTCGCATCCCGCTCGTCGACGGCAACCCACTTGCCGTCCACGTTCACGACGTATGCGGGCAGCACGCCGGACTCCGACTTGATGTCGTCCGGCCAAGGCGGGCCGACCTTGAGCTCTTTCCCGTCGGGCGTCTCAGAGACACCTCCCGATACGGGGGAGTGGATGCGAACGCCCGCGCGTACGAACGCGTCGACATCCTCCGACGGGCTCTTCACGAGGATCAGCGGTGCGCCTTCGCTTTTGACCGCGAGGATATGAGGCCACGCCGCCTCGAACTCCTCGTTGCTGGTGAACGGGATTTCATACACAATCTCCTGAATCCCGAAGCCCCAGTTCACTGTGCGCGCCTGCGCTCGGAGCGCATCCAGCTCCTTCGGCCACGTATCCGGCCACTGCCCCTCATTGCTGAACTCGCTTAGCGCCAGACACCAACTGGCCACAAGCAGCGCAACGCATCCCATAAGAACCGAGCGCGCAATCCGTTTCGCCCTCATCGGCCCATCTCCCTGTTGGTCGGTTCAGTCACACCCCATCCCCACAGCGCACGTTCTCACCGTCATCTGGACCCTCCCCCGGCCCGGGAGTTCCGACACCATAGACCGCAAGCCATGTTCGTGATGGAGGTTCATCGGTTTGGGAACCGGCTGTCGGTCCTGCGCCGCAGCGCAGCCGCTTGCTCAGATGACGGAGTGGCTGTCGTACTCGACAAGCACCTCCTGATGGACGTCCACGATCGTGTGGGGGAATCGCCGGCGAATCAGGTAGGTGCTCCTTGAGAATCCGCCCCAGTAGTGTGAGAACGTGACGAGCGAAACCCCCACGAAGTCCTGGTTGGCAAACAGGACGCGCGGCTGGGCGTCGATGCGTCTCGCCTGCCGCTTCTGGTCTTCCGTGAAGGGAACGAAGGTGTCTTCGTGACTGGCGATCACCCGTTCGATATCACGCGGCGCTGCCACGATGATCGTGTCGTTGAGGTAGAAATGCCCTATTCGGTAGTATTGACCTCCAAGCTCGTAGAGCACGACCAATTCGAAGAAGCTCTCGGGAGAACCGTCCGCCGTTACCTGGTCAATGAATGCCTTCGCGGTCTCGGGCAGCCCTCCAAAGATCGGCGGCTTTCCCCCGACAGCTTTCTCGTAGTCCATGTAGGTCTTAAAGGGCGGAGTGGTCTTGCGACGCGCGTACAGCAAGGGACCACCGTCCAAGTGGTGGAAGTATGCGAAGTCCAAGACGAACCCCTTGGCCATGGAAAGACGCTTCAACACGCCGAAGTAGGCGTTCGGATCAAACTCCGTCCCCAAACGAGTGGGATTCTCTTCTTGGCGGAAGTGCTCGGGGAAGTTCGCGTCGGCGTCCTTGTGGAGCTTGACGATCCCCGCGACGACCGCGCTGTAGTCGTAGTCAGAACCCGGCACGCCGGCAGTAGTCCGCTGCCGCCCGCAAGACGAGAGCATCCCGACGAGACAAAACAAGAGGAGAACCGCGCCCAGCCGCTTCATCGTCGTTCCTCCGTGTTCCGTGTGCGCTGAAGTCCACCGCCAACACAACAGATACACCCCAGCGCGCCGCCGGGCAAGGCTGCGGCTGCTCCTTACTTGGCCTCGCTCGGGCTCTGCTCTCATCGGGCGGCGACGCACAGTGTAGGCTGCCGCGGACGCTTTGTGGTAGCCTAGGGCTGCCGTCACACGAGGAAGACAGGCCCACGGTCATGAGCGACAATCTGCCCATCCCCAGCCCGGGCGAAGGGTCCCGGTTCCTCTTCTACGAGACCGACGATGGGCGCACGCGCATCGAGGTGCGGCTCGAAGACAACACGGTGTGGCTGACGCAACGTCTTCTGGCGGAGCTGTATCAGAAGGACGTGCGCACCGTGAGCGAGCACGTCAACAACATCTACGCAGAGGGCGAGCTCGACCCCGGGGCAACCATCCGGAAATTCCGGATAGTTCAGACCGAGGGCCAGCGAGAGGTGGCGCGCGACATCGATCACTACGACCTCGACATGATCCTGGCGGTCGGCTATCGGGTGCGCTCCGTGCGTGGCACGCAGTTCCGGCGTTGGGCCACGGCGACGTTGCACGAGTACATAGTCAAAGGGTTTGTGCTCGACGACCAGCGGCTCAGGGAAGGCCGTTCGCTGGGGGAAGACTACTTCGACGAGCTGCTCGAGCGCATCCGCGACATCCGGGCGTCGGAGCGGCGCTTCTACCAGAAGATCACAGACATCTACGCGACCAGCACCGACTACGACCCGAATGCCGAGATCACGCAGAACTTCTTCGCCGCTGTGCAGAACAAGCTGCACTGGGCCGTCCACAGCCACACGGCCGCCGAGATCGTCCTCCAGCGAGCCGACGCAACGAAACCCCACATGGGCCTCACGACCTGGAAGAACGCGCCCAAAGGCCGCATCCGCCGGGCCGACGTCACAGTCGCCAAGAACTACCTCGACGAGGAGGAACTCCGCGCGCTCAACCGCATTGTGACGATGTACCTCGATTACGCCGACCTTCAGGCGAGAAACCGACGCCCAATGCACATGGCCGAATGGGCCGGAAAGCTGGACGCTTTCCTCGAGTTCAACGAGCAGAATATCCTGACCCACGCCGGCCGGATCAGCGCTGAGCTCGCCAAAGAGCACGCCGAGGCGCAGTTCGATAAGCACGAGCGAACGCGCCGCCGCCTTGAAGCCACTCAGCCTACCAGCGACTTCGACCGCCTCGTCGAGGAAACCCGCCGCCTCGAACAACCTGACCCGGAGCCTGGGCGCGACGCATAGCGCGGAGCGAACGTGGCGAACGGCCCCGCGCCCGGTGTTGCCGCGAGCGCCTGTCTCGGGTAGCCTGTGCAGACACGAGGAACAAGAGATCTGGAGGGCGCGTGCGGATTCTGTTTGTCGCGGGGAGCGTGGATCGGTCGGAGGCGGCGCTCTATGCGGCGCTTGCCCGTGCGGGCGACTCTGTCGAGGTGGCCGGCAGGCCGGACGAGCAGACGCGGAAGGCGCTTGTTAAGGCCGACGTACTCGTCGGCCCCGCCGGCGTGCGCGTGACTTCGATCGATGGGGTGCAGGCGCGCCTGCACGAGGAGCGCTTCGACGTCATCCACGCGCAGACGAAGGCCGGTTTGGCGACCGCGTTGAGCGCGTCGCGCGGCCTACCCGTCAAGATCACCGCGTACCGCGGCATCGTCGGCAACGTCGGCTGGTTCAACTGGCGCGCGCGTCGCCTGTACCGCAACAGCCGGATCAGCCGCGTCGTCTGCGTGTGCGACGCCGTGCGCGACTCGCTCCGCGCCATCGGCATCCCGCCCGAGCGCCTTGTCACCGTCTACAAAGGCCACGACCCCGCATGGTACGAGCCATCGCCCCGTGAGGCGCTCGTCGAGCTCGGCATCCCCCCAGAGAGCTTCGTCGTCGCGTGCGTTGCCTCCATGCGGCCGCGCAAGGGCGTCCCCGTTCTCGTTGAGGCCGTCGGCAGACTGCGCGACCGCGGCGTTCATCTGCTCCTCGTCGGCGACGTCCGCGACAAGCGGATCGAGCGCGTCGTCAGGAAGCGCGGCCTGGAGGACGTCGTCCACCTCACCGGCTTCCGCGACGACGCCGCAGCCCTCGCCGGCGCGTGCGACGCCTTCGTCATGCCGTCGCTGCGGCGCGAAGGCCTTCCGAGATCCGTCATCGAGGCAATGGCTCAAAGGATCCCGCCCGTCGTCACCAACGTCGGCGGCCTCCCCGAGCTCATCGTAGATGGTGAAAGCGGCCTCGTCGTTCCCCCGAACGATCCCGACGCACTCGCCCGCGCGATCCAGACCCTCCTCGACGACGCGTCACTCCGTTCACGTCTCGGCCAGGCCGCCCGGCAACGCATCGAGACGCACTTCCACGTCCGCGACTACATCCAAGGGATGAGCACCCTGTTCCGGGAAGTGCTGAAGGAGTAAGGCCCGTCGGCTTGCGCCCCTCCCTCCTCTGCTGCCCTAGTTTGGCCCAAGCTCGTCGAGGGTCCGCTTGAAGTGGGCGTTCGCACCCCGGTGGATGGCCTCGCGCGGCGCGAGCTCGCGCGCCACGGCCGCCAGCGTCTCGGCCGACATCGCACCGTCTCGCACGAGCTGTCGTCCCGCCTCGCGCGCGGCGTCGAACACGTCGTCGACGGGAACGCCCCGCTGCTTCAACGCCGGCATGAACGGCGCACCCGGCCGCAGCACGGCGCCGGCGAACCGGGACCGTAGGTTGGCGCAGATCGCCTTGACGTGCTAGACGAGCGGATCGAAGTTCTCGATCTCGGGGAAGCCGCTCACCGACACGAGTACGACCTGGCTGTCGCGGCGCCCACGTCGAGCCGGATGGCGCGTCCGGCCATCAGCCACCTCGACATACGGCTCCACGAGCGGGAGGAATCGGTCAACCACCATCTTCATCGTGCCCGTCATCCCATCGACGTACAGCGGCGTGCCGAGAACAAGCACGTCGGCCCAAAGAACCTTCTCCAGGACACCGGCCATGTCGTCCGTGTGCACGCACCGGCCCGGCGTCTTGAGCCAGCATGTAAAGCATCCAAGACACGGCTTGACGTTGAGATCGGCCACGTACACCAGCTCGACCTCCGCGCCCGCTTCCCTCGCCCCGTCGAGGAACGGGCCGAGAATAGAGGCCGTTGCGCCCCCGTCCTTCTTCGGGCTGCTGTTGAGCGCGAGGATCCTCATCCCGTTCGTTCTCCTTCAGTCTCGTCGCGCAGGATCGGAAAAAACAAGCCGGCCACGCAGGGCGACGCCGGACGCGTCACACCGAATGGCCAGCTGATGGATGCGTTGTGGTGAGCGGACTCGCCTCCGGGCGAGCTCAGTCCGCGTCGCCGCCCGTCAGCGTCGCCAGGTACGCGGCGCCGAGCCTGTCGAGGTGCTTCTTGATGTTCTGGAACACGCCCAGGTGCTCTTCCTCGTCGGCGAGCAGCTCCTCGAAGAGCTGCTTCGAGACCTGGTCCTTTTCGGTCCCGCACGTGTTCGCGGCTGCGTTGTACATCTTCACCGCGCCGGTCTCGAGCGCGATGTCGGTCGTCAGGATCTTGTCGATCTCCTGGCCGCTCTTGGTCTTGCCGTCCGGCGTCGTCGTCGGCGTTCCGCCGAGAAACAGGATCCGCTCGGCCAGCTTCTCAGCGTGCTTCATCTCCTCGATCGCCGTGTTCTTCAGCACCTTCGCCAGCTTGCCGAAGTCGGAGTCATCAAGCTCGTAGTGGTGGGCCA
>CAYUZG010000109.1:0-2101 GCA_964449605.1 uncultured Verrucomicrobiota bacterium
TTCCGGCGGTTTGCCGTCGATCTCGCGCGTGACGCGCTCGAGGTCGGCGTCGCCGAGCTTGAGGTAGCGCGACGCGATCCGCTTCTTCACCGCCCGGTTGAACGTCTCGCTGATGTTCATCTTCAGCAGGTTGAAGTCGGTGCGCAGCTCGTCGCTCAGCTCGCGCAGGCTGAAGTCCGACGGATACTCGACGCGCGGCGCAAACCCCGCCATTCCGTGCCACGCGCCCCAGAACCGCGCGATTTCCTCCTCGGCCGCTTCGAGGTTGCGCGCCTTCTTCGCCAGGTTCTGGTTCGTCATGTGGAAGTCGTACGCCTTCGCCACGCCCGACTGCGCCCGTTTCTGCTCGCGCGGCCCGACCGCTTGCAGCACGGCCAAGCGGTAAATCTGCTCGATCGCGCCCTCGATGTTTCTGAGAAGATACTCGCCCGGCTCCACCGGCGGGTAGATGTAGTACGGCGTCTTCGCCGCATCCGGCGGGAACGTGAGCGCATTGCCCGTCCCGAGCCGGCGCCGCTTGCCGTACGGCGGATAATCCGGAATCGCCAGAATATTGAAGCACTGGCGGTAAAGGAACTCGTCGTTGAGCGAGCACCAGTTGAAAATCGACCGGTTGATCGGCCCGATATCGGCCAGCGCGCTCACGCCGTGACGCGGGTACTTGCGACTCGCCACGTTGTACACCGTCACGAGCGGCACGCGCCCCAGCGTGTGCTCACCCGACGCGATCAACACGTTCTGCTCGTCATGCAGCGTCCAGCCCGTGCGCGTCCACGTCCGGTAGACGTATTGCGGCACGTCGTCCGCGTGGTCCCCGAACGGGTCGCCCGCCACCGGCGCCGGCTCGCGGATGCGCGCCCAGATCAGCGCGCCCGACGTATCCTCCTGGAAGTTGACGAGGTTCTCGGGATGGACCACGACCAGGTACGGCCGAATCCCTTTCGCCTCCTCGTCTGCGCGCGACGCGACCGCCACGTCGGCCGGCGGCTTATCGACGATCACGTGCACGTGGCCGAAGATCTGCGCCGCCGGCGCCACCTGCTCCTGCATGAACGTCGTCATGTCGTTGCCCTTGCGATCGACGTCCGCCAGAAACCGTGCCCATGCCGCGCTCTCCTCCGTCTCGCGGAACACGCCCGACCCCGTCCGGAACAGGTGCGCGACATACGTGTCCACCACCGTCCGGCAGAAGTTGTAGTAGTACGCCCGCGCGCGCCGATCCTCGAACGACTCCTCGTCCTCCTTCAGGTGCCGAAACAGGTAATTGCCGCACAGGTAGTCGTCGCCGCCCTCGTAGCTATCGAGGAAAAACCCCCACTGCGTGCAGAACGCGTCGTACCCCTCATATCTCGAATCAACAACAGATCCCATCACACCCTCCAATACTCAACGGGCAGCTCCCGCGCGCAGCGAAACCTGCCCTCAATGAGAACGCGCCGCCCCAGGCGAGCCCAACTCCACCCGAAGCCGCGCGTCCAAAAACGCTTCTGTCCTGTTCGTATTATACCAGATCGCGCCTCGAATGGCAAGCACAGCCGATCCATATGTTCATCGGCCTCGGTCTTGGTTTTCCCCTTGACTGGGCCATCGCTGTGTGCTATCCTTTACCTATTCTTACTGGGGTATCGGACTTCTCGCTTACGGGGGCTGGAACCATGTCCTTGCGGAGCCTTCTCGCCGTCTTGTCCTGCGTCTTTGCGTGTGCCGCCGCCGCAATCGCTTGCGGCGCGGTCGAATACGACATCACCAACCTCGGTCCGCTTCCCGGCGGCGACCGGAGCGGCGCCTACGGCATCAACAACGGCGGGACCGCCGTCGGCTCGGCCGATGACGCCGCCGACGACTGGTTTGCCTCGTATTGGGTCAGCGGCGTCATTCAGTCCATCGGCGGCGACCGGTCCACCGCGTACGGCATCAACGCCGCCGGCCAGATGTGTGGCGAGTCCTACTTCATCAGCGCCGTACACGGCGCCTTCCGCTACTCGGGCGGTGTTCTCAGCGATCTGGGCGCCCTCGGCGGCGACGCAAGCCGCGCCTACGCCATCAACAGCGCCGGCGAAGTCTGCGGCTGGGCCGAGCTGGGTAGTCCCGACTACGACGT
>CAYUZG010000109.1:2201-6888 GCA_964449605.1 uncultured Verrucomicrobiota bacterium
CGGCAAGGCCGAGGGCATCAACAACCAGGGCCAGACCTGCGGTTGGAGCACGATGAGCGACCACGGCTGGAACGTGCACGCCTTCCTCTGGCTCCCGAGCGCCGACTACGGCCTCGCCGCCGGCCTCAACGATCTCGGCGCGCTGCACGCCGGCGACACCGCCTACGCCTACGCCCGCGCCGTCAACGAGAGCGGCTTCATCGTCGGCAGCGCCGGCCCCGACGACTCGACTCCCCCCTCGGCCTTCGTCTGGGATTCCGTCAACGGCATGCGTGACCTCAACGACCTTGTCGACCCGATCGCAGGTTGGGGCCAGTTGTGGGAAGCGTGGGACATCAACGACCTAGGGCAGATCGTCGGTCGCGGCGTCTCCCCGTCCGGCGAGACGCACGGCTTCCTGCTGACGCCCTACCCGATAATCCCCGAGCCGACGCTGTGGCTCGCCGCCGTCGCGCTGTTTGCCATCACCCTCCGCCGGCGTCGCCACTAGCAGGCCGCTGGAAAAGCCGTCTCGCTGGGAGCTGTGCATCATTGGGGCCGAAGGCCTGCTTGCAGCAGGTAAGCGCGAGAGAACATAGCCTGGGGCGTGAGGACCTGTTGAGAAAGCCGAGCTACCTTCGCCACCGTGCTTGCCCCAAAGGGGCTTCATAGGTTAGCCCAGGGTTCCGGCGCCTCGGAAGAGGCGCACGAACGCCCTGGGTTGTCTTCATCAGCGCGCTAGTACTCCGTAGACCAGACGTACTCCCCGCTCTTGTCTATGTAGCCAAGTTCGCGAACCGGCTCGCGGGTCGACACATGCCCGAGCCCGTTGGAGAACTCCTGTGCCTGGTCAAAGCGCGTTTCAATGACGAACTGGCCCTGCGTGTCGATATACCCCCATTTGCCGTCGAGCTTCACCGGCGCCAAGCCTTCCGAGAAGCGGCTGGCCTGCTCAAAGCGCGGCTCGATGCTCCATGCTCCCGTCTTGTCGATATAGCCCCACTTCTCGTCTTCCTTGACAGCCGCAAGCCCTTCGGCAAACCACGAGGCGTTGTCGAAGCCCGGCTTGATGACCCACTCGCCCGATCTGCTGATGAAGCCCCACTTCCCGTCTTCTCGCACGGCCGCGACATCCTCTGCGAAGGAAGAGACATCTTCGAACCGCGGCTCGACAATCCATTGCCCCTTCTGGTCAATGAACCCCCACTTGCCAACACCGTTGTCGTCGTCAAGTCGAACGGCCGCTCGCCCCTGCGCGAAGTCGTGCGCGCAGTCGAACCTCGGCTCGACGACATACTCCCCCTCCTTGTCTATGAAACCCCATTTGAGAGCGGGTTCTTCGCCCACGGCGACCGCTGCCAGTCCTTCCGAAAAACCCCACGTGTAGGTGAACTGCGGCTCGATGACGATCTTACCTGTTCTGTCGGCGAAGCCCCATCTGCCGCGAACCAGGTCTCCGGTCTGAACGGCAGTAAGGTCTTCGAGAAAGAAGCGAGTCATTGTGAACTGCGGCTCTATGACAACTTTGCCCTTTCTGTCGATGTACCCCCACTTCCCGTCGAGCTGCACGGCGGCAAGCCCCTCGCTGAAGGGCAAGGCCCAACTGAATCGCGGCTCAATCACGAATGCACCCGTTACGTCGATGTAACCGTATCTGCCGTCCCTCGTCGCCGTGAACAAAGGCTTGGCTTCGGGCGCTGCGTCCGGCTTTTTGCCACCATCCTCGTCGAGCGCTGAGACGTCAGGCCAAGCCGTGCCGCCTCCTGGGATGACGGAGAGCACTGCGTGCAAAGCCACCGCCGTCAGCGCAACGAACGGCACCCTTCTAGTGACCCGCAGGCGTTGCATCCACACGTTCCTTCCGTCTCCGTCTCTCCGTAGACCCGGGACAGGTGAGAGTGTATCATGATCGCCGTACCTACCGGGCCTGAAGCCTGTCGCGGTGTCTCGGGACATGTGCCCTTGCTTATGTCTTCGGACCCCTCTCATAGCGAACGAGGGAGACAGATCTCCCCAGAGAAAGGGCCGCCGGCGTGATCACAGTCGACATCGACGCCTTGTCCAGCAGCGGCGAAGGCATCGCGCGGCACGAGGGCATCGTCCATTTCGTCCCGCGTGCCTTGCCCGGCGAGCAGTGCGAGGTTGAAGTCGTCCGCACGTCGAAGCACTGGCGTCGCGCCCACGTGCAGCGGCTTGTCACCAGATCGGCCGACCGCGTCGAGCCGGCCTGCCCCATCTACCACGCATGCGGCGGCTGCCAGCTCCAGCACATGGCCTACGCGCGAGAGCTCGAGTTCAAGCGCGACGCCGTCCGCGAAACCCTGCGCCGCGTCGGCCACATCGAGCTCGAACCCGACCCGACCGTTCCATCCGACCCATTCGGTTATCGGCGCAAAATCAGCTTCACCGTCGACGCGCAGGCCGATTCACTCGCCCTCTGCCTGCATCGCTGGGACGATCCGTCCGCCCTCGTCCGCGTCGAGCATTGTCCGCTCCTCGTCGACGAGCTCAACGCCGTCCTGCCCGCCGTCGAGGCGTGGATCGGCTCAGGCGAGATGGCGTGGTGTCGCAGCGTGCTGCGCCGCGTCGTCGTGCGCATGTGTGACGACCGGCCCGTCGTCGTTCTCGCGTGCGAGCCGTTGCCGGCCCGGCCGCGTTATGCCGAGAAGATTCCCTTGCCCGACGGCATCGCCGCCGCGTTCTGCTCCAAGAGGCCCGAAGGCGCAGCCACCTACCAGCTCGGTCCGCCGCCATCCGGTCCGGTCTCTGCCGGCGCCTTCACGCAGACAAACGCCGCCGTCGCGCGCAGCCTCTATCGCACCATCGTCGAGCTCGTGGACGAGGAGTGTCGCACCGTCACCGACGCGTACGCCGGTGCGGGGGAGCTCACCGAGCTGCTCGGCCATCGCGCCGAGCGCGTCACCGCCATCGAATCGAACAAAGAGGCCGTCGTTGTTGCGCGGCGACGCATCCAAGCCGCCGGACTGCGCCGCCGTGTCATCGTCCGCCGCGGCCGCGTCGAGGAGCTCTTGCCCGACCACCTGCGCGCCGACCTCGTTGTCCTCGATCCCCCGCGTGCCGGATGCAGTCGGCGAGTTCTCGACGCCCTCGTCGAGCAGCCCCCGGCTCGCATCGCCTACATCTCCTGCCACCCCGCCGCGCTCGCGCGTGACGCCCGCCGTCTCGTCGATGCCGGCTACCGCCTCGATCGCGTCATCCCCTTCGACATGTTCCCCCAGACCTACCACGTCGAAGTCCTCGCCATCCTGCGCACCGGAGCACGCCAGGAAGCTCAGTCGCGCCCCAGCCAATGACGCACTGATCCACGAGCTGTATTAGACGCGAAGTAGGGAGAGATACGCTGGCGCCTGCGAAAGGCACTAACGCCACTGTCGACGAGGCGATTCGCCAGGCGGCGCAACCTCGTTCTGCTGCGCCGCCCGTGTTCCGTCGATCAATCCGGCGTGAAAGTGACCTGGTACTGAACCGTTACGTCCGTCGCGCTGCCGTTCTCGGAGAAAAACAGCCATTCCGTTCCAGCGGCGATATCCGAGGACGTCACGTGCGTCGTCGTGACACACGGCGATGGGCTCTGCGTGACGCCGCGCACATCGGTCGTGGCAACGTGACGGAACACCCCGATCAGCTCCGTCGGCTCACCACTCCAGGTGATCGTGCCTCGCAACGTGCCCGGTGCCGTCACCTCGACGATCACACAATCGGTGTCGCTGCCCGCCGGGACAGTCTTCACGCCTTGTGCCAGCAGCTCGCCGCCATCGGACTCATCATCACTGTCGCAGCCACCGATCAACACCAGAGCAGCGACACCCAGCACGACACCCAGACGAAGTGCCCGCATGCCTACACCTCCTGTTATGCCCGAACGCGCGCAGCACGCGACCCGTCCTGCGCGCGTTTCCATGACCTGCAGATGCGCCGGATGCCCGGCGCCTCGATCAGTCGGGCGTGAACGTCACCCGGTACTGGACCGTCACAGCCGTACTGCTCGAGTTGAAGGCGGCAAACTGCCACGCTTCGCCGGCCGCCACGCGCGCCGATGTGACCGCCACGGTGCACACCACCGGCGACGGGCTATGCGTAATGCCCAACATCTCCGCAGGCGCGACGTGAAGGAACGCCCCGACCAGCTCCGTCGGGTCGCCCGTCCACGTGAACTCGCCCTGAAGCGTGCCCGGAACCGACGCCGTCACGTTCGCCAGGATCACGTCCCCGCTGGCGGGAACCGTGTTGCTGCCCTGCGCAATCGTACCGTCGCTGTCATCGTCACCGTCGCACCCGCCAATGGCCGTTAGGGCCGCCAAGGCAAGCACGAGCGATAGTGCAACGTACCTCATGCCGTGACCTCCTCTCGTCTGTGTCTCGATTCCCCGCAGCCTAGTGAAACAACGGCACGCAAGTCAAGCTGCATCAAGACGCGACCCGCGAGCCGAGAGAATCCCCCGGTGGTGTTTGGAAGTCGCTTCGCACATGAGTGCGCGCAGGGCCGTCTCACCACATGCTCGGAGCCCCGTCAGGGGCGTCTGGAAATAGCCGCTGACGCTTCGCGTCGGATAACGCAAGCGTGTGCGGAGCGCTGTGGCGAACGGAGCCCCGTCAGGGGTGTCTGGAAGTAGCCTCGGGCGCAGACCCTCCGAAGCCTTGGCGAAGGAGGGCAAGCCCGTGGAAGACAGTAGCGCGAAACGCCTAG
>CAYUZG010000110.1:0-4721 GCA_964449605.1 uncultured Verrucomicrobiota bacterium
CCGCGCTCGTCGAGCGTGACCGAGTCGGTCAGCAGTTCGATCGAGCCGGCGATCGAGGCGAGCGGGTTGCGGATCTCATGCGCGATGCTCGCGGCCATCTCGCCGACGGCCCGGAGCCGGTCGGCCTGGCGGGCGCGCTGCTCGAGCTCTTTGACCTCGGTCAGGTTCTGGAACAGCATCACCTTGCCGGCGTGGCCGCGGGGGCCGTCGGCCGGGATGAGCGACAGGTTGTAGCCGATGGCGACCTGCGCGCCGGTCTCGGTCAGGCCGAGCAGCTCGGCATCGTCGCGTCGAGCGCGGGCCACCCGCTCGGGCGGGGGGTCGAAGGGCACGAGCTGGCCCTCGCGGCCGCGCAGGGCGAAGAACGTGCCGATGTGGCGTCCCACGATCGCCGAGCCGGGCCGGCCCAGGATCGCCTCGGCCGCCGGGTTGGCGTAGATAACGCGGTTCGATGCGTCCGTGGTGACCAGGCCGCTGTTCATATTGTCGAGGATCGCGTGGTGCAGCGAGCGCAGGCGGCTCAGCTCGCGGCCGTGGCGGTGCAGGCTCTCGACGAGCTGGCGCACCAAGATGCCGACGGCGACAAACACCACGAACGTCATCCCGCCCGAATAGGCGCACTGGGCCGTGCTATAGGGCCGCTCATCGAACGGCAGGGCGATGTAGCTGGCCACGACCACGGCCGCGTAGGCGGCGCCCGACAGCCCGGCCACCACGAGCGCGCCCGTGCGGCGGTACAGCAAGCTCGCCGAGATGATCGGCACCAGGTAGAGGAACACGAACAGGCCGCCGCCATACTTGGCATATGCAGACAGCACGGTGATGATGATCAGGTCGGCCCCGATCTGGCCCGTTGAGATGATCCTGGTGAGCGACGGGCGCTGCACGCGCACAAGCACCACGGCGGTCGCCAGGAAGAACAGCCCGACGACGAGGTAGAACAGCGCGTACTGGCCGCGGATCAGCACGCTGGCGCCGAAAAACAGCGTCGCCAGCAGCAAGCGCGACACCGCCAGCGCGCGGACGGCCGCGCGCTCGGTGTCGAGGATGTCGTGCTGCGGTTGTGTCGGCATCACGGCCCCGCTACTTGGTCACGAGCGTCGAGAGTTTGAACAGCGGCATGAACATGCAGATGACGATCCCGCCGATGACGATGCCGAGGAAGGCGATCAGCAGCGGCTCGATGAGCGAGGTGAGCCCCGCAACGGTCGCGTTGACCTGGTCGTCGTAGAAGTCCGAGATCTTCTCGAGCATCACCTCGAGCTTGCCCGAGCACTCGCCGACGCTGATCATGCGCGTCACCATCGGTGGGAACACGTGGCTCGCCGCCAGCGGCTCGGCGATGTTCTCGCCGCGCTTGATCTCCTCGATCGCCTCGTCGACGGCCGCTTCGACCAGCTTGTTGCCGGCCGTCTTGCCGACGATGTCGAGCGCGCTCAGGATCGGCACGCCGCTGCGCACGAGCACGCCGAGGGTGCGCGTGAAGCGCGAGACGCAGATCTTCTTGATCAGCTCGCCGAACACGGGGAGCCGGAACTTGAACTGGTCGAACCTGAATCGACCCGTCTCGGTGTTGATCCACATCTTGAGCGCGACCAGGCCGATCACGAGCGCCCCGCCGGTCGGCAGGAACCATTTGCGCATGAACTTGCTGATGGCCAGCAGCACCATCGTCGGCCCCGGCAGCGCCGAGTCGAAGCTCTGGTAGATCTTCTCGAAGACCGGGATGACCTTTACGAGCAGCAGGACGGTGATCGCCACCGCCATCGTCGAGACCACCGCCGGGTAGATCACGGCCGCCTTGACCTTGCGCCGCAGCGCGGCGCTCGCCTCGAGGTAGCCGGCGATGCGATCAAGGATCTCCGAGAGCGTGCCGCTCGTCTCGCCGGCGCGCACCATGTTGACGAACAGCCCCGAGAACACCTTTGGGTGCTGGCCGAGCGCGTCGCTGAAGCTGGCACCCTGCTCGATGGCGTTGATCAGCTCGCCGATGACCGCCTTGAAGCCGGGGTTGTCGCTCTGGTCGTGAAGCGCGTCGAGCGACTGGATCAGCGGCAGGCCGGCATCGACCATCGTGGCAAGCTGGCGGCTGAACACCACCAGGTCGCTCGACTTGACCCGCCGGCGCCGGCGCCGTGGGCGGCCGACGGTCGACTCGTCGAGGTCGACCGACAGGATCGTCAGCCCCTGCTTGCGCAGTTGCTGGACCATGCTCAGCTCGCTCTCGCCCTCGCTCTGGCCGGTGACTGTCTTGCCGCTCTGATCCTTGGCCACGTATCGATAGGTAGCCATCTGTGTGGTCTCCTTGTCTGGGTGCGGTCCGCGCCGCCGCCGGCCGGCCGGCCGGCCGTTACAGCTCGGCGGCGACCGGTTGGTCGTCGGGCGCGGTGACCCTCAGCACCTCTTCAAGCGTGGTGATTCCCTGCCGTGCCTTGTCGATGGCGTCTATGCGCATCGTCGCCATCCCGTCGGCTATCGCCGCCTCCTTGATGCGCGAGGCGTTCGCTTGTTTGATCACGAGGTTGCGCACGTTCTCGTTGACGCGCAGCACCTCCATGACCGAGCAGCGTCCGGCGTAGCCCGAGCCGCTGCACTTCGAGCACCCCTTGCCGGCCCAGAACGTGGGCGGCGGCTCGCCCTCGGCCCACTGCACCTGCGCGCGGCGCAGCACGTCGGGTTCGATCTCGACCTCGTGCTTGCAGTGCTTGCAGATGCGGCGCACGAGGCGCTGCGCCTGCACCAGCAGCACGGACGAAGAGATCAGGAACGGCTCGACGCCCATGTCGACCAGGCGCGTCATGGCGCCCGGGGCGTCGTTGGTATGCAGCGTCGAGAAAACCAGGTGGCCGGTCAGCGCCGCTTTCACGGCGATGTCGGCCGTTTCGTGGTCGCGGATCTCGCCCACCATGACGATGTCGGGGTCCTGGCGCAGGATCGAGCGCAGGCCCGCGGCGAACGTCAGGGTGATCTCGGGGTTGGTCTGCACCTGGTTGATGCCGTGGAGCTGGTATTCGATCGGGTCCTCGACGGTGATGATGTTCACGTCGGGCCGGTTGATCTCGTTCAGGGCCGAGTAGAGCGTGGTCGTCTTGCCGCTGCCGGTCGGGCCGGTCACCAGGACCATCCCGTACGGGGCACTAATGGAGTGGCGGAACCGGGCGAGCGCCTCCTCGGTGAAGCCGAGCTGCGCGATGTCGAGCGTGAGTGCGCTCTTGTCGAGGATGCGCATGACGGCCTTCTCGCCGTACGCGACGGGCAGCACCGAGACGCGGAAGTCGACGTCGCGCCCCATCAGCTTGATGCGGAAGCGCCCGTCCTGGGGCAGGCGCCGCTCGGCGATGTCGAGGTCGGCCATGATCTTGATGCGCGAGACGAGCGCCGGGTGCATGTGTTTCGGCGGCGCCGTGCGCTCGTAGAGCACGCCGTCGATGCGGTAGCGCACCCTCGTCTCTTTCTCGAACGGCTCGATGTGGATGTCGCTCGCGCCCTCCTGGATCGCCTGGACCAGGATGACGTTGACGATCTTGATGATCGAGGTGTCGCCGGTGGCCTCGAGCAGCGTGTCGACGTCGATCTCTTCCTCGTTGTTCTTGGCGATCTCGACCTGCTGCTCGCCGGCCTGGTCCGACAGCAGCGAATCGAGGCCGGCCGTCGGCGTATAGGTTTCCTGGAGCTTGTCGGCCACGTCGCGCGGGTTGCTGATGACCGGCTGCACGTCCATGCCGGTCATGAGCCGCAGGTCGTCGAGCGCGAACACGTTGAGCGGGTCGGCCATGGCCACCGTCAGCGTGTTGCCGACGCGCGAGACCGGCACGACCTGGTAGAAGCGGGCGAGCTGCTTGCTGATCAGCCCGGTGACGGTATCGGGGATTTTGATCTTCGACAGGTTGATCGGCGGGATGCCGAGGTGCTCGCTCAGCGTGACCATGAGCTCCGACTCGCCGATATAGCCTTGCTCGGCCAGGATCTCGCTCAGGCGGCCGCCTTGTTCTTTCTGGATCGAGAGCGCGTGCTGGAGCTGCTCCTCGGTGACCAGATTGCCGTCGATGAGGATCTGGAGCAGCCGGTCTTTGAGTGATCCTGCGACCATGGTTTAGCCCTCCCCGCCTCCGCGCGACGGTGCCTCCGCGTGCGGGTACAGCTCGTCGAGCTTCTTCTCGATTTCGCTCTGCTCGCTGATGTAGTAGTTGGCCTTGCGCTCGCCGAGCAGCGACTCGAGCTCGGTCTTGGCCTGGGCGCTGAGCGGCGCCGCGATCGTGATCAGCACGGTGCTGGCGATCGCGTCGACGGGCACGAGGCGGTGCTTGCGGGCGAACGCCTCGGGCAGGAACGCCGCCAGCTCCGGCTGAACCTCGTAGAGGGCAAGCGGCAAGTAGGGCACGCCGGCCTGGAGCGCGAGGCAGTTGAGCACGTCGGTCTCGGTGGCGTAGCCCAAGTCGATGAGGATCTGCCCGATCTGCTTGCCGCGCTCGCGCTGCTGCTCGAGGGCCGTCTCAAGGTTCTCACGCGTGATCACCCCGCGCTCGACCATCATCTCGCCAAGCCGCAGCGACCGGTGGAACTCGCGCTCGATGTCGCCGCCCATGTGGGCGGCCGCGGCCGGGATGACGCGTTCGGACGGCGGCCGTTCGCCCGCAGCCGCGGCGTCCTCGCCGAGCTCTGCAGCCGTCTCGACGCCGTCCGGCTCATCGCTCGATGTCTCGTCGCCCGACGTCTCGTCG
>CAYUZG010000110.1:4821-6882 GCA_964449605.1 uncultured Verrucomicrobiota bacterium
GCGATGCTCTTGAGGTACTCGACCTTGAGGCTGCGCAGGCGGTCGAGATCCTCGCCCAGCCGCTCGTTTTGCTCGTGCAGGCGGTCGATCTCGTTCTGAACCTCACCGTGCGTGCGCAGCAGCTCTTCCTTCTGGCGCATCGCGCTGGCGAGCTCGCTCTTGAGCGCGGCGAGCCCTTCGCGCAGGCGCTGGAGCTCCTGGTCGTGTTCACGCCGGACGGTCGTGAGCTTCTCGCGTTCGGCGCCAAGCCGCCTGAGCTCGCGTTCGTAGTCGGCGCGATCGTCATCAGACTGCTCGCGCAGCCGCTTCTGCCGGCGGATTTCTACCTCGGTCAGCACCGTGTCGCGGGTGAGCGCTTCGTTCTCGCGCAGCAGCTCGAGGAGGGCTTCCTCCTCCTCGCGCTGGATCTCGAGCAGGCGCTGGTTGGTCAGGATCACCTTCTCGGACAAGCGGCTGCCCGCCGGCGAGAGCCGTGGTGCTCTGGCCGCCGGCAGTTCTTGCGTCGGGTCGGTCTCGTGCGCGTCGCCGTCGTGCGGGGCGCTGTCTGGTCTCGTCATCGTGCTGCCTCCATCCGGGCTCGATCAGGCGCTCGCCTCGTCGCGGGCCGGCTCCTCGGCTCCGTCGCGGTCCTCGGGCGCGGCGTCCTCGGCTGGACGCCTCGGGCGCCCAGTATAGAAGTGCTCGATCCGTTGCGCCAGCATCTCGATGCGGTGCCGCTCGGCGGGGTCTCCCACCAGCCGGGCGTAGCGCCGGTACGCGTCGGCCGCCGCGGCGAAGTCGCGCTGACTGCTGCGTAGGATCGCCAGGTTCTTGTGTGGGGGCGCGTAGTCGGGATCGAGCCCGATGGCGCACTCGAACTGCGCCGCCGCCTCCTCGTCGATCCCGGCGGCGTGGGCGATAACGCCGGCCACGTTGTGCGCGTGGGCGTTGGCCGGCTCGCGCGCGAGCACGTGGCGCACCTCGCTGCGCGCCGCGTCGAGGTTGCCCTGATCGAGCACGCTGCGCGCGAGCATGAGGCGCGCGGCAACGTGGCCGGGCTCGGCCTCGAGCACGCTTCGGAACTGCCTGGCCGCCTCGCCCGGTCGGCGCTGCCTGTTCGCCACGCGGCCAAGCCAGTACTTGGGTTCCGGGCGATCGGGAGCGAGGCGGTCGGCTTCGCCCAGGCACGTCGCGGCCGACGCGAGATCGCCGCGGCCCAGGTGCAGGCGCGCGAGATTGACCTGCGGTTGGGCGCGTGTCGGGTCGCTCGCGCAGGCGCGCTCGAGCAGCCCGACGGCTGCCTGCACGTCGCCGAGCGTGCTGTGGAGGACGGCCAGGTTGTTGAGCGCCTCGCAGTAGCGCGGTTCGATCTCGAGTGCCCGCTCGTACTCGGCCCGGGCTTCGTTGAGCTCGCCGCGTTCGTGGTAAGTGAGAGCCAGATTGTAGTGCGCTTTCGCGTACAGGGTCTCCGTTGCCGGGATTGTCGTCTGCATACGCGCACGCCGTTTCTGGACGCCGGTCGCGAGGCGGCCGCTACGCGCCGGCCAACAACGCGGAGGCCTTGTCGGCCTTCATTCGCAGCAGTCCCTCGCGATACTCGTTCGGGAACACGCACACCAGCCCGAGCTCGCTGCCCGGCACGGGCGCATTGAGCGTAAGAATGTGGCCGCCGGCGACCGCGAGCATCGAGCTCACCGGCCCGAGCCGCAGCGACTCGGGCAGATCGATCAGCTCGCCCGGATCGTACCAGTGCTGCGCGGTGACGGCACGCTCGTCCAGCTCGACAGAGGATGCCAGCATCCACCGCCCGCCCGAGGCAAACTGGAGCAGGGCGACCCTGCGGATCTGGTACGTCGACAGCAGGCCGCCGATCTGGTCGAACGGCGGGCCGTCGGGCCAGGCGATCTCGCACCCTTCCGCTGCGCCGAAACCAACGGGCCTGCGCCCGGGCGAGCCCGCGCTCGCCAGCTTCGCGCAGAGCTGCGCAGACAGCCTGGCCAGGGATTCGGTGTCGCGGTGCGCCTCGATGTGCATCATGCCGGCTGCCCGCTTGTCGGTGGTGGCCATCAGCAGCAGGCTGCG
>CAYUZG010000111.1:0-6872 GCA_964449605.1 uncultured Verrucomicrobiota bacterium
GTCGCGCGTCTCCGGCGTGCCTTTGATCTCGGCCAGGAGGTCAAGCCCGCTCATGCCGGGCATCTTGATGTCGAGCACGACGACCTCGTACTGCTCGCGCGTGAGCAGGTCCATGGCCCCTTGCGCGCTGCTGACGAACGCCATGTTCCAGACGCTCGAGTAGTCGCGCAGCAGCCGCTCGAGGCCCTCGAGCACGTTCGGCTCGTCGTCGACGAACAGGATTTTGCGTTGCATCGTTCGCTCCTCGCCGTCAGATCGGCAGCCGGATGATGAACGTAGTCCCCCTGCCCACCTCGGTTTCGAACGTGAGCGAGCCGCCGTGCGTGTCGACGACGACATTGTGAGCCATCGACAGCCCTTGCCCCGTGCCGCGGCCCACCGGCTTCGTGGTGAAGAACTGGTCGAAGACGCGGTCGCGTACTTCTTTGGGGATCCCCGTGCCTGTGTCGGCGATCCGAATCACCGCCTCGTCGTCTTCAAGGCGGGTCGACACTGTGATCGTGCCCTTGCCGTGCGAGCCGTCGGCCACCACGTCGGCGATCGCGTGCGCGGCGTTGACGAGCAGGTTCAGGAACACCTGGTTCAGGTCGCTCAGGTAGCAGGGCACGGGCGGGAGCGCAGGCTCGAAGTCGGTGACGACGTCGGCGACGTACTTGAGCTCGTTGCGCGCCACGGTGAGCGTGTCGTCGAGGGCGTGGTTCAGGTCGGCGGGCACCTTCTCGCCCTGGTCCGGGTGCGAGAAGTCCTTCATTGCTCGGACGATCTTGGCGACGCGGGCAACCCCGTCGAGCGTCTGGTCGATGGCCTTCGGGATCTCCTCGGCCAGGTATTCGAGGTCGGCGTCCTCCTCGGCCTTGGTGACGCGACCGAGCAGCTCGCCGGCGATGCCATGCTCCTGGGCCGTGTGCTTGAGCTGGTCGTATGCATTGAGGACTTCGCGCAATTGCTCGAACGAGTCGGACAGGAAGCGCGTGTTATCGCCGACGAACTGGATCGGCGTGTTGATCTCGTGCGCGATGCCGGCCGCGAGCGCGCCGACCGACTCGAGCTTCTGGGCCTGGCGCAGCTCCTCCTCGATGGCCCGGCGCTCGGTCACGTCGTCGGCGAAGAGAACAGATCCGGTGTGCTGACCGTTCTCGTCGGTCATCGGGCTGATACCGAGGCTCAGCAGGCCCGTTCTCCCATCGCGGCGCGTGAAGCGGATCTCGTCGAGCCGCACCGAGCCGTCCGAGTTGCGGCACGCGACCATCATCTCGGTCGGTTCGGTGCTGTCCCATGGGATGTCGCACTCGTTGAGGGGCTTGCCGACCACCGTGGCTGCCGCGATGCCGAGCGTCTCCTCGGCCGCCGCGTTCCACTGCGTGACACGTCCGTCCTCGTCAACGGCGATCACGATCGAGCCGACCGACGAGAGGATGTTGTTCATCAGCCGGCTGGCTTCCTCGGCCGTGTGCTTCGACTCCTCGGCCTGCTTGCGCTGGATTTCGACCTGGAAGAGCGCTTCGGCCAGCTCGCCGGCGTTCTTGTCAGCCGATGACTGTGTCCTCTCAAGCTGTGCCAGGGCTTGCTCGGCTTCCTCCTTGGCGTCGCGCACCTCTTGCTCGGCCTGTTTGCGCGCGGTGATGTCGGCGGCGACGCCGAGGACGCACTCCTGGCCGCTTCCCAGCGTGAGCGGGAGTTTGGTGGTCTGAAACCATCTGGTTGTGCCGTCGGGGAGCGTGAACGTCTCCTCGGGAATAAGCTTCGCGCGTTTGCTCTCGAGCACATCCTTGTCGTTGGCAAGGAAGCTCTCGGCCTCTTGGGGCGCCAGAGCACCCCTCTGCGCGAAGTCAGCATCGGTCTTGCCGACCATTCCATCAGGCGTCGTGTCGTAAAGCCTGGCTTGGGCGCTGTTGACCAAGACGTAGCGGCCATCCTTGTCCTTGACGAAGATGCTGCTTGGGTCGGCGTCGATCACCCGGCGCAACAGGTCCTGACTCTCGCGTAGCGATTCGTCGGCTTGCCTGTCTTCGGTGATGTCCGTCATGAGTCTGTCGGTCCTCTCGCTCGGTCGACGTTCTCCGAGGCGCACGTGGGCCCGCCTCTCGGCCCATTGCCGCGTCCCCACGGGTTCACTCGTACGGCCGTTCTTACTGGCGTGCGCGATTCCCGCGGCATGTTGTGCGTAAGACCTGAGACTCGGGCCCGGTGCGGCTCGGTCGCGCGGTCGCAGCGCCTGTGGCCTCCCGGGGGACATGATGCTCTTGCCGGTCGCTTGGCGGCCGCGGTGTGTTCGTTCACGCAGGCCCGCATGTGGCGGTCCGTGGCGCATCCGTCGGCTTTCGCCACACCGTCTACAGCGAACGTGTGCTTCGACCGGCGGGCGGGGCCGCCCGAGCCGGCCGATCTGGTGATTGGCGAGGCACGCATCGCCCCAAGAAACCTCTTGTGTCCGCGAGCGCAAGAGGGGACGTGTAGTACTCGGCTCACGAGCGCGAGCCCGGTGTCGAGTCGCCAAGCCGCCCTCCGACAAGCGGAGAAAACCTCGACGCGGCCTGGCGCAGATTCCATGCCAAGGCCTTGATGAGAACGACCCGGCGAGGTGCCCTGTGACCGGCAAGGCCGGCGAGCAACTGATCCCCCGCCGTGGTGTGTACGATAATCATGGTTTCCGGGCGGGGTGCGGACAACCGGCTTGACGTGCTAAGCCTGCTGTGGTAACGCTACTTACGTTCAGGATCGGCGGGTGCACCCGCTTCCTGATTGTGACCGGGCCACTCGGTGCAACAGGTCTGCGCGCGGACAGCGATCGGCGAATGGTCCCGGTCCCCGCGCCGCCTAGTGAGCGAGCCGATTGAGAAGGGCATCTCAGAATGGCTGATCGACGCGATTCGAGAGGGTGCTGAGGGAGGGACTGCCGGCGACAGCCGGGCGGTGGCCGAGAGCACATGCGGAGGCCGGAAGCGAACGAGCTTGACTTTGCAGGTGGGCAGACGCAAGCGTTCGCGGGAGACGCGGGTTTGCTCACGGGGGATCAGAGGGAAACAGGTATGGCAATGCCTCGCGGCCGAACACGACTGCTCTTCTTCGTCTTCTTCGTTTCGGGGATGTCTGCCCTGATTTATGAGACAGTCTGGCTGCGCATTCTTATCCGGGTTCTGGGCTGCACCGTGTACGCCACTTCGACCGTGCTCGGGGCTTTCATGGCGGGGTTGGCGTTGGGCAGTTACCTTCTGGGCCGGTACGCGGACCGCGCACGGCGTCTTCTGCGCGTGTATGGGCTTCTCGAGCTCGGCGTCGGGCTGACGGCGCTGGCGATACCGTTCGTGTTCAACTCGCTCGTGCCGGTCTATCGCCTGGTATACTCTCTGACAAACCAGGCCGCGCTCTCTGTGGCCAGGGCCTGCCTTGTTTTCATCTGTCTCGTCGTCCCCGCCAGCCTGATGGGTGGGACGCTGCCGGTACTGAGCGGTTTCCTGGCCCGTGAGAGGTCGCGGTTCGCCCACCGTGTGGGCTCTCTGTACGGCGTGAACACACTCGGGGCGGTCCTTGGCGTTCTCGGGGCCGGATTCGTCTTCATCGGCCAGCTTGGGGAGCTCAACACGATACTCATCGCCGTCGGCGGCAACGTCTGCGCGGCGGCCGTTGCGTTCTACCTCGACTCGAAGACGGCGCCGGCTGCTGCTGCGTTCGCCGTCGAACGTCAGGCGCGAACACCGGAGCCCGCCCCCACGAGAGAGATCTCGCCGTATTCCAGCCGAGTGAGGCAGGTGGCCATTGCCGCGTTCGCCGTCAGCGGGTTCGTCGCGCTTGCCTACGAAGTGGTCTGGATGCGCGTTCTGCGGCTTTTCCTTCACACCTCGATCTACGCGTTCAGCGTCATGTTGGCCGTGTACCTGACGGGTGTTGCCCTGGGCAGCCTGTGGGGCAGGAGGTTCGTGGACCGGCTGAAGGACCCGATCTTCCTGTTCGCCGCGCTCGAGATCCTGATCGCCGTTCTTGCAGTGGTGGGCCTGGCTCTGCTTGCTCCGATGGACTCGGAGACTTTCCACCTCATGTTCGGTCTGTCGGGATCGCTTCTGGCTGCTGTTGTCGTTGTGCTCCCGATCACGCTGTGTCTCGGGATCCTTTTCCCCACGGTTTCTCGATGCTTCACGAAGAGCGAGGGGCGCGTGGGGGAGTCGATCGGGCGGCTTTACGCGTTCAACACCGTCGGCTGCATCGTGGGCTCATTGGTCTGCGGCTTTGTTCTTATTCCGTTCCTCGGCACCGCAGCGACGGTCCTGGCCCTGGCGGGGGTCAACGTGCTTTTGGGCCTGGTGCTGGTGCTGACCGATCCGCGCAGATTGCGGCGGGCGCTGGCCCCGATGCTCATCGTTGGTGGACTCGGTATAACGATTCTCGGTTACGCGACGGTCAGGGACCCCTTCTTCCAGATCATCAAGAACCGGGTGCGCGAAGACATGCGGGATGACGGCGTGATCTACCTTCATCGCGAGAATGCGGCGGCGACGATCACCGCGTTCGGGTCGAAGACCTATGTCCTGAAGAAGAGGCTGTGGCTCAATGGCCAGGGCATGACCGTCCTCGTCACCGAGGCCAAGCTGATGGCCCACCTGCCCATCTTGCTGTGCGACGATCCCAAGGACGTGCTTGTCGTCTGCTTCGGCATGGGGACAACGCTCAGGTCGGCCGTGGCGCATGAGGGCGTTGCCGTCGACACGGTCGAGCTGGTGCCGGCGACGTACGGTGCGTTCGGCTTCTACCATTCCGACGGGCCCGAGATCCTCAAGAACCCGAGGGTGCACCATTACGTTGACGACGGGCGCAACTTCCTGCTGATGCGCGACAAGAAGTACGATGTCATCACGGTCGATCCCCCGCCGCCGATTGACAGCGCGGGCACAGTGAACCTCTACTCGCGGGAGTTCATCTCTCTTTGCAGGGAGCGTCTGAACGCCGGCGGTGTGCTCTGCGTGTGGGTGCCGCCGGCCCCCCTGACGGAAGTGCGCATGATCATGAGCACGTTCCAGGACGTCTTCCCGCATGCCACGATGTGGCGCGGGACGAAGTACACGGGGTTCTACCTCATCGGCACGGACCAACCTCTCCGCATCCCGATGGATCGTTTCCGCGACGCGTTCAACACCGAGCGCGTTCGTGCGGACCTCCTCGAGTGGAACGACGCGGTTGCGTCTGCAGATGCACTCGCAGGGCTCCTGACGCTGAACGAGTCCGAGCTTGCCGAGTACGTTCAGGGCGTTCCGGTCATCACCGACGACCATCCGTACACCGAATTCCCCTTCTGGCGCAGGCTGTTGAGCCGGGACGCCCGAGTCATCTACGACGCGAACGACGTTCTCGAATGGAAGCGGGTTCGGGAAGGCTCCTCGAACTGACCTGACGAGGACGGTGCTCAAGCGCGGGCACGCCGTTCGACTCGGACAAGCCAGCGGCCGGACTCGAACCAACGACGGCAAGGCTTCGCCTTGCTCGGGCGTCGGCCACGGTGCCACGTGGAGAGCGGATCGGCAACGGGGGGTAGGGGAAAGAGCCAGCGGTCGGACTCGAACCGACGACAACGGCATTACGAATGCCGGGCTCTACCAACTGAGCTACGCTGGCCGTGCGCTTGTTCGGCTCCGATGGAGCCGAACAAGCGCGTTAGCAGAACCTTCGGTTCTGCAGCGCGCCATAGAAGTTTCCGTCCCGCACTGCGGGTTAGCAGAACCTTCGGTTCTGCAGCGCGCCTTATCAGAGTCGCAGTGCGGGTCGGCAGAACCTGCGCGATTCCCGTCGGGAATCGCGGTTTCTGCGGCGCGCGTTCTGTCTTGCGCGATGATCTTGCCGGGCCGCATGGCCCGAAAGGGGCTGCGGCGACCAGGTCAGCGCCGCAACCCCTCAATAGATCGGTCCCCTACTAATGGACCTGAGCGCCGATTGCAAGCCCTAAATGCGGCCAATTTTGTCCAACCCGCGCCGAATCGGGCTCGTCTGGCGGGGGGGCTACCGCTTGAACCGGAGCCTGAGGGTTGCCTTCGTAATATCCTGAGGCGCATGGGGAAACGTCACTTCGAGCGCGGTCGCCTTGCCTTCGGCTTGATCAGTGACCTCCTGGCCAGCCCTCGCCTCCAGGCCGTCGCCGCCAACCTCGGCGAGCGTGTACCCCTTCGGGACGTGGATCCAGTAGGTCTCGGTTGTGCCGCAGACGCCCTCGATGCCGAGTGTGAGCGTGCTGTCGGCCCAGTCCTGCGATTTGAGGCTGATGGCGTCCATGCTGACGTGGCGCGACGAGGCGAGGAACTGCGGCCGGTCGAGCGCCTCGCGCAGAGCGACGATCTGGCAGTGGCCGAGTTCGAGCTTCGGCACGTCGAGCCGGGCACGGACGAGGCCCATGTACCGCTGCTTCCAGAAGTCGAAGGCGAGGTAGTCGGTCTCCCGGTCGAGCGCGAGGGCTTCGAGATCGACCGTTGACGCCTCGAGCGGCAGCGTGGCGAACCGGGCCATGATCGTCCAGCGGCCGGTCGGCAAGTCGAGGTGGATCGACCAGAGCGACGAGAACGGGTGGTGGTCGTTGACCGTCGGCCAGCGGCCGGCGATGTTGCGTGCGTCCTCATCGGACATGTGCTCGGCGTTGAACGGCTTTTCGTCGAGCACCTGGAAGCTGTGGAGCTTGGTCCAGGTGAACGCAGCGTAGTCGGTCTGGAGCGGCCCCGTCTCGGCGGTGACGGTTGTAAGGGGCGGAATGCACTTCTTGATGAGCTCGAGGCGCTTCTCGTCGTATTCGCCTAACGAGTCGCTGAGCATGAACAGGCCGCCCGTGAGCGAGACCATCGAGAGCACGCTGCGCGACCACTCGAACGGCGCGCGGACGCAGACGTGGTCGGGGTCGT
>CAYUZG010000112.1:0-5610 GCA_964449605.1 uncultured Verrucomicrobiota bacterium
GCTCCACCCGCCGCAGGCGGACGAGCGGCTCACCCGTGCGATCCGTGTACTCTGCGGCTAGTACTTCCTCTCGATCGGCTCGAACTCACCGAGGGCCACCGGCGAGTAGCTGAGCCGGATCGTGCCGTCGGGCTGCTTGTGCGCGATCGTGTGTTTCATCCACTTGACGTCGTCGCGCTTCGGGAAGTCGCGCCGCGCGTGCGCGCCGCGCGTCTCCTGGCGTGCGAGCGCGCCCGTGATCATCACCTCGGCGTACGTGATCGTGTTCTCGAGCTCGACCGTCTCTTTGAGGTCGAGGTTGTACGGCTCGCCGTGGTTGGTCGACGGCTTGATCCTGGCGAATCGCGCCTTGAGCTCCTGGAGCATCTGGAGCCCTTCCTCGAGCCCCTCTTTCGTGCGGAACACGCCGCAGTGTTCACGCATCAGGTGCTTGAGATCGCGCCGCACCGCTCCCTGCGTCACGCCCCCGGGGGCGGCGTCGAAGCGCGCGATCCGCTCGTTGATGCGCGCCAGCGGCTCGGCCGGCAGCGGCGCCCACGTCGCGTCCTGTAACCACTCCGCCATCCGCCGGCCCGCGCGCTTGCCGAAGACGCACGTCTCGAGCTGCGAGTTGGTTCCCAGCCGATTGGCTCCGTGCACGCTGACGCACGCGCACTCGCCGGCGGCGAAGAACCCGACGACGTCTTTGTCTTTGGCGTCGCCGCCCTTGACCTGCCCGTCCACATCGGTCGGGATGCCGCCCATCATATAGTGGGCCGTCGGCTGGATGGGCACCGGCTCCGTGATGCAGTTGACGCCAAGGTAGGTGCGGATGAAGCTGTGGATCTCGGGCAGCCGCTCCATGATCTTCTTCGCGCCGAGGTGCCGCAGGTCGAGGTAGACGTAGTCCTTCCCACCGATCCCGCGCCCCTCGAGGATCTCGGTCGTAATCGAGCGCGTCACCAGGTCGCGCGGCGCCAGCTCCATCAGCTTCGGCGAGTACTTCTCCATGAACCGCTCGCCGGCGTCGTTGATCAGCGTGCCGCCCTCGCCGCGCGCGCCCTCGGTGAGCAGGATCCCACGGTGCCAGATGCCGGTCGGGTGGAACTGGAAGAACTCCATGTCCTGCAGCGGCACGCCGGCGTTGTAGCTCACCACAAGCCCGTCGCCCGTGTTGGCGAACGCGTTCGACGTGATCAGGAACGCCTGGCCGCCGCCGCCCGTGGCGAACATGACCGCCTTCGTGTGGAACACGTGCAGCTCGCTATCGCGCATGTTCCACGCGACGATGCCGCGGCAGACGTTGTCCTCGACGAGTAGGTCAACGCAGTACCACTCGGGGTAGACGTGCACCTCGTGCTTGACGAGCTGCTCGAACAGCGTGTGCAGCAGCGCATGGCCCGTGCGGTCGGCGCTGTAGCATGCGCGCAGCACGGGCGCCTCGCCATAGTTGCGCGTGTGGCCGCCGAATTTTCGTTGCGCGATCTTGCCCTCGGGCGTCCGGCTGAACGGGCAGCCCATGTGCTCCATCTCGTAGACTGTCTCAGGCGCCTCGTGCACCAGGATCTTCGCCGCGTCCTGGTCGGTCAGGTAGTCGCCCCCCTTAACCGTGTCGAACCAGTGCCAGTGAAGGTGGTCCTCCTCCATGTTGCCGATCGCCGCGGCGATCCCGCCCTGGGCCGCGCTCGAGTGCGACTGCGCCGGATAGCACTTGGCCAGCAGCGCGACGTCGTAGTCCTTGGCAAGCTGGACGGCCGCCATCGAGCCGGCCAGGCCAGCGCCGACGATGACCACGTCATGCTTGATCACGCTCATTGCCCGCCTCCCTCGTCGACGACTTCCGTCTCAGCATTCATCGCGGTGTCGGGAGGTGGCCTGAACGAGAGGATCGTGATGCCGCCGAGCGTTACCAGGACCAGGCCGATCGTCACAATCAGACTGAACAGCCAGATGCGCAGCGCGCCACTGCGGATGTAGTCGAGCAGCACGCCCCAGACGCCGTTCAGCCCGTGGAACAGCGCCGTCGCGAGCAGCAGCAGCGTGATCGTCCTCCACACCGGCCCCCACACCGGGTGCATCAGCCGGCTCTTGACGATGTCGAACGTCACGTCGCCCGTGCCCGAGTAGTGGATCACCACGAAGTGCGCCAGCAGCAGCAACAGCAGCAGCACGGCCGTGATGCGCTGCAGCAGCCAGCCGACCGACCCCGTGTTCTTCGAGCCGCCGTACTTGTAGCCGTTCATCTCAGCCCCCTCCCCCGAGCAAGTGCCGCAGGATCGAGACCGCGCCGAACGCGATGACGACCACGCTCAGCGCCAGCACCGCGTAGAACAGCGGCTTGTGGTAGCGGGCGCCGCCGGCGAAGTCCACGAGCAGGATGCGGATCCCGTTCAGCGCGTGGAACACGCAGGCAGCCAGCACCGCCACCTCGCCGAACTTGAACAGCGGTTTCGCGTACAGCTCCATCTCGGCGTCGAACGTGGCGGGATCACTCAGCCTACTGATCGACCAGACGTGCAGGACCAGATACAGAACGATGGCCAGGCCCGAGACGCGGTGCAGCACCCAGGCGACCTGGCCCGTGTACCAGTGGAACCGCATACGCTCCTCCTCCCTCCGGAATGGGGCCGCGCGGGAGCCGTCCGCCACCAGCCACATGCAGACCCCGCGCAGCGCGAAGCGGTCGCGGCATCCTACTTGCCGCCCACACCTCACGCAAGCGATTTCGACCTCCCGCGCAAGACGATGGCTGCCACGCAGCGGCCCACTCCTGCCTTGCCCTGGAACGGGGACGGCGGCTACACTGTCTGATGAAGACGACGAACAAGGGGACACGGGATGCGCGTAGATGCTTGGCTCCTAGCGCTCGCAATCTTCCCGATGCTGCTTGCCGGGCCGGCCGCGGCGCTCGTGACCGTCGATGACGAGGACGCGACGGCCGACGTCGCCGAGCTCGAGGCCGAGCGGGTCAACAAGATCATGGCGACGCTCGACGCGCTCGAGGCGAAGGGCGACCTCGGTGAGATGATGGCGCTCTATCGCAAGGGCCTGGCGATCTCGCCGAGCGACCCGTCGCTCTACGCACGCTACAGCCTCCGCGGCGTCGAGCTGCTCGGCTACGCGCAGGCGCACGAGGCCGACCCCGCCGCCCTGCTCGAGCTGCTCGACGAGCTCGAGGCGTACCTCGGCCATGAGTTCACCCTCCCGACCGGGCTGTGGTGGCACCGCGTCGCCGCGCTCACGCGGCTTGGCCGCACCGAGGAGGCCGACGCGCTGCGCCAGAAAGCGCTCGACCACGAGCCCGGCAACGCCGACTACCACCGCCGGGTCGGCGAGTTCCTGCTCGGCACCAACCTGTACGAGCCGGCGATCACCGAGTATGAGCTCGCGCTCGGCGCCGCCGGCGACGACGAGCGGCCCACCTACACCTGGGCCATCGCCGCCGCCCACCTCATGCTCGAGCATTACGAAACGGCCGCCGACCTGTACGAGCAGGCCATCGAGCTCGCGCGCAAGGACCACCGGCTATTCGACTTGGAGCGGCTGTTCAGCAGCGCGTCCTACGCCATGTACCATCTAGGCCGCTACTACGAGCTGCGTGGCGAGCACGAGAAAACGATCGCCGCCAACGAACGCGCGATCGCGCTTATCATCGACGACAGCGACAAGGCGTTCGACGAGATCACCACGCAGAACCTCGCCGCGATCGGCGACGCCTACCTCGAGCTCGGCAAGCCCAAGAAAGCGCTCGAATACCTCGAACGCGCCAACCAGCTCGTGCCCGACTCCGCCGAGATCCACGGCAGCCTCGGCGACGCCCACACACAGCTCGGCGACGAGGCCAAGGCCCGTAAGGAGTACGAGCAGTGCGAGAAGCTCCATCGCGCCATGATCGCCGAGTACCCAGACCACCCCGGCGCCTACAACAACCTGGCGTGGTTCTTCGTCACGCACGACATGAACCTCGACGAGGCGCTCAAGCTGTCGCGCACAAGCGTCGCGCTGGCGCCCGACACCCCCGAGTACCTCGACACGCTCGCCGAGGTCTACCACCGCCTGGGCCAGCACGACAAGGCGCTCGAGCGGATTGACAGAGTCTTCGAGCTCCACCCCAAGCCGCGCCACCTCGTCTACTACGAGCAGCAGCGCGCCAAGTTCGAGAAGGCCAAGGAAGACGCCGAGTAGGACGCGACCCCGCCTCCTGCACGCGCTCAACAACGCACCGGGATTTGCCCAGGAACCGCGCGCCCGCGTATACTGTCTCTACTGCCGAAAAGAGCGCCATGAAACGACTGTGTGCCATCGGATTCGCCGTGCTCGTTGGGCTGCTCGCCTCGCCCGGCGCCGTCCGCGCCGCGGCCGACGACGAGCCGACGGACGAGACCGTCGCCGAGCTCGAAGACCAGCGCCTGCGCTCGATCCTCGAAACGGCCGACCTGCTGCACCGCAACGACGACGACCCCGGCGCGATCGCGATGTTCCGCAAAGCGCTCGCCCTGCACACGGCCGACGAGGAACTGCACTGGCGCGCGGTCGCCTACGGCGACTGGCTTGCGTGCAGGGCGCTCGTCAAGAAAGTCGATCCCGAGCTCGTCCTCGGCCTCCTCGACGACTACGAGACCTGGCTCGGCGACACCGACAAGCACCCGTCGCGGCTGTGGTGGCTGCGCTCGATCGCCCTGCGCCGCCTCGGCCGCGGCGACGACGCGGACCGCCTCGCCGACGAGGCGCTCGCCCACGAACCGGCGGATGCCAGGTACCACATGGCGGTCGGCTTCTTCCTGCTCGAGCACAGCCTGTACGAGCCGGCGATCGCCGAGTTCGACCACGGCCTGCCCCACGCCGACGACGACTACGCTCGCGGCAGCTTCCTGCTCGGCCTGGGCATCGCGCACATCGCCCTCGAACGGTACGAGGACGGCGTCCGCTACTACGAGCAGTGCCTTGAGCTGTTCGGCCCGCCCACGCCGCGCAGCAACCTGCCGTTCATCTACCGCGACGCCGCCTATGCCTGCCTCAACCTCGGCCGCTACCACACGCTGCGCGGCGAGCACGAGCAGACGATCGCCGCCGCCGAGCGCGCGCTCGCCTTCGAGCCCGACGAGCTCGACGACGTGACGCGGCCCGCCTTCGCCAGATGCCGCTACGCCATCGGCGAGGCCTACCTCGAACTCGGCAACACCGAGCAGGCCGTCGCCTTCCTCGAACGCGCCATCGAGATGGCGCCCGACGACGCCAGCTTCTACAGCATCCTCGGCGACGCCTACGCCAAGGCCGGCGACGAGGCGAAGGCGCACGAGGCCTACGCCAAGTGCGTCGCCCTCTACCGCGACCGGATCAAGACGAAGCCGGCCGACGCGGCGCCCTACAACGGCCTCGCCTGGCACTTCGCCACGCACGACGAGCAGCTCGACGAGGCGCTCGCGCTCTCAAAGAAGAGCCTCGAGCTCCGGCCGGGCACGCCCGAGTTCCTCGACACGCTCGCCGAGATCTACTTCCGCATGGGCAAGCACGACGAGGCCATCGCGTGGATCAACAAGGCCCTCGACCTCGACCCCAAGCCGCGCCACCTCGTCTACTACGAGCAGCAGCTCGCCAAGTTCGAGAAGGCCAAGCAGTCCCAGTAGCCTG
>CAYUZG010000112.1:5710-6864 GCA_964449605.1 uncultured Verrucomicrobiota bacterium
GTAGCCTGCGCCTTTGCGCACGCGCCGCATGCTGCTACACTCGTGCGCATGCCACCCAGACGTGCCAAGACGAGAACGGCCGCACACAGCTACTACGCGTTTCAGCGCCTCGACGTGCGTGTGCGCGATCGCGAGCTCACGATCTTCACGCGTGCAGCGCTCGGCCGATGGCGGCAGGCGGCGCTGCCCACCCAGCTTCTCGCCGACGCGATGGCCATCCCCGACGACGCCCGTGTGCTGAGCCTGCATGCCGGCCCGGGCGTCGTTGGCGTTGTTGCGGCCATGCTCGCGCCGGACGGCCACGTCACGCTCGTCGATCACAACGGCGTCGCCGTCGAGGCGGCGCGCCGAACGCTCGCGGCGAACGGCGTCCAGAACGCCGACGTCCTGCTCGGCGACTGCGCCCTGCCGGTCGGCGATCGCCGCTTCCACGTCGTGCTGGCGCTGTGTCCTCGCGAACGGGCCGTTCGCGAGCAGACAATCCTCGACGCCGCCGCGCGACTCGAGCCCGGCGGTCGGTTCTACATCGCCGGCGCGAACAAGCTCGGCATTCGCAGCGCCGAGCGATTCACGAAGGGCGTTTTCGGCAACGCTCAAGCCGTCGCCTACAAAGGAGGCTGCCGCGTGATCCAAGCCGTGAAGGACAAAAACGTGGCGCCGCCGTCGAGCGAGTACTACCGCTGGCGTGAGATCACAGCCACCGTGGGCGGCGAGCCGTTCCGCTACCTCTCCAAGCCGGGCCTCTTCTCGTGGGACGCGCTCGACGACGGAACGCGCGTGCTCATCGAGGCCCTGCTCGAAAAACCCCTCTACGCCAATAGCCGCGTTCTCGACATCGGCTGCGGTTCCGGCGTCCTGAGCCTCGTCGCCGCGCGCCAGGCGACCAAGGGCCGTGTGACGGCCATCGACGTGGATTCGCGCGCCATCGAGGCCACGCGCCGCACGCTCGAGCTCAACGCGATCACCAACGCCGACGTGTTCCTGGGCGATTGCACCGAGCCGGTCTCACGGAAGCGATTCGCCGCCGTCGTCACCAACCCCCCGTTCCACGACCAGCGCGCAGCCACCTACTTCCTTGTCGAGCAGATCATCAAGGACAGCGCCCGGATACTCAAGCCGCGTGGCCGCCTGTTCCTCGTCGCCAACGCGCACCT
>CAYUZG010000113.1:0-6783 GCA_964449605.1 uncultured Verrucomicrobiota bacterium
TCTGCCACCCGCCGGTCTGGTATACCGGCCTGTAGCCGATCATGAGCCAGTCCCGGCCGTACTGGAGATAGTCGTCTCCGTACAGCTTCTTGTAGTACGCCTCGGTCTTCTGGCAGATCTCTCGGCCGACGATCGCCGTGTCGGCGAAAAACGAAAGCATGACGAACTTCACGCGCCGGCGCATGAGGTGATCAACGAGACACTCGAACTGCGGCTGATTCTCGCCGCGCGAGTCCATGATCCACGTGTTCAGCAGGAAAACCGGCTTCCCGCTCTCCGCGCACTCCTCGATGGCGTTGAAGAAACCTCGCGTGATCGCCCGTGGCCTCGGCTTCACCTCCCAGTGGCCGAAGATGAACGGAACGGCGAGTAACACGGCCAGGGCAATGTACACAACCCGGTAGTTGACGCGGTCGATCGCGTCGAACACCTTGTGGCCGATTCCCCGTTTCGTCTCTGCCATCACGACGCCTCAAACAACGCACTGCGCTCGATGCCGAGCCACATCCGTATCGCCACGGTAATGCTCCCCAGGAGCATGCCGAACGTCAGCGCCCGGAACACCGCCGCGTTGAGCCACAAGTCAAGCCGCTCACGCACCTCGAACAGGAACGGAAACCCCGTCTCCGGCGCCATCGAAAGCAGCACAATGACCGCGCCGCCCATCATCACCCCGCTCTCCAACCCCCGCACACGGAACGCCCGAAGCGCCGCCGAGGTGACAAAGAACGCCAGGAACGAGTAGATCGTCGAGTTCATGTGGACCATGATTCTGGTGACCACGTAGTCAAACAGCCCCGCGATGCCCTCGTAAGGTCGCCCCGGTTCAGGCTGCGGGCCCGTCCACTTGAGAATGGCGAACGTGAACATCACACAGAACGCCGCCAGCAGAACGATGCTGTGCTCCCAGTTCGGACGACCCCGGACGATCCGGTGCGTGTGCACCATCCAGATGTTGACCACGCCGACGCCGATGGCGAAGACTCCGATGACACGAATGACGTCCGTGTACACGGGCGTGACTTTGTCAAACACCTCCTCGTCGAGGCTCTTCTTCCAGATGCCCCCGATCAAGAACACCACGACAAAGTAGATGCCGGCGATCAACACCGTCAGCCGTATGATCCGAACCTTATTCATGCACCACCGTGAAACCACCGGCCTGGGTGGATGAAGTCCACGAGCATCCGCTCAACGAAGTCCGCCTCCAAAACGCCCGTCACATACAACGTCGCCGAGATAACACCCACAACCGTCAGCACCATCATCAGCGCCTTGAGCAAGTCCTGCGTGCGGAGGCTGGCCACGTGCACGGGCTCACGCCGGATGTAGGCGTGCGCCGCCAGGAACTCCTCGACGATCAGCACGTAGTCGCACGTGGCAATCAGGAACGGAATCTGCATCGGCTGCTGCGTGCCGGCGATCTGGATCGCGCCAAGCTGCTGCGCCGTCTCGCTCAACATGAGCGCCTCGGCGAAGAACGCCCCAAACAGCATCGACGCCGCAATCCGCTCGCGCCGCATCCAGCCCATCGCCGCAATCGCGAAATAGAACTGCCCCCCGGGCAAATAGCGAATGTCGTCCTCGTTGTAGTCCTCGAGCTTGTTCTCGGCCCGATACGCCTCACGCACGATGCTCGTCATCACCGGCACAAGGATGGGCGAAACAAGAGCCACCATAAGCCGGACGTTGTAGCGCGCACACAACGTCGCCGCCCGCTCGAGCAGACCCATCGCCGTCAACGTGCCCGCGTCCTGCAGCGCACCAATGCCGGGCACGAACCACACCGGCCGGCCCATCTCGACCGCCCGACCGACCGCCTCGTCGATCTTGTCCAGCCCGGGAATGCGCCGGATATGGATATGCCGCCCTTTTCGGGTCAGGACAAGGTAGGTGACAAGGCCGCAGCCGAAAAGAAGGAAGAGGAATCTGAGGAACCACGGATCAGGCGTAATGGATAGGACGAACAACTCGCCTGTCAGTACTCCCACGCTGCCGTCTCCTGCGCGTTGTCGCGTATCCTATTCATACAGACCGGCCGCCGCAACAGGATTTTCCAACAACGTTCTCCGTGCCAAAAACACCACACACACCACCGCTTGACCAAGCGCTCCCTCCAGCATACCCTCGCACGCGCACGAGGACCGCTCGGCGCTACACGCAGCAGCACTCTGGGCTGTGACATCCAGGAATAAGGGAGGATTTTCGCCGAAGTTTCGCTTGACACCGCTACATCTGGTGTCCTAGCATCAACCATCCTCCCAATACTGGGCCACGGGCTGCCGGACACCTAGCGGACAGCCCAACGAGCAAACTGGGGGAACTCACACCGACACCAACATCGGGGGCACTCTCCCCTCTCGACACACGGGGACACGACGATGGGCATCTTGCCGGATTTCCTGATCACGAAACATATCAAGATCGAGCCGTTCGACGACGGCGGACCGCATCCGGGCAAGGTCTCATTCGGCCTCAGCTCCTACGGCTACGACGTTCGCGTAGGCAACAAGTTCAAGGTCTTTAGCAACGTGCACTCGGCCGTCGTTGACCCCAAGAAATTCTCCGAGGCCACCTTCGTCGAGATCGAGGGCGACCACTGCATCATCCCCCCCAACAGCTTCGCCCTCGCCGAAACCGTCGAGCACATCGAAGTGCCGCGCGACGTCATCGGCCTCTGCGTCGGCAAGTCGACCTACGCGCGCTGCGGCATCATCGTCAACGTCACCCCGCTCGAGCCCGAGTGGCGCGGCCGCATCACCTTGGAAATATCGAACACGACCCCGCTCCCGGCCAAGATCTACGCCGGCGAGGGCATCGCCCAGATCCTGTTCATCAAGACCGACGCCGAGTGCCGGAGAAGCTACAAGGATAAGAAGGGCAAGTACCAAGACCAGGGCGGCATCACCCTCCCCTTCGTCGAGTAGAATCGTCTACCACGGAGCGCACGGAGCTCACGGAGATAGCAGCCCAAGAATCGCGCCGCAGGGCGCGCCGAGCGCGCAAAGCGGAAGCCCCGCAGGGGCGATTGGCAGTAGCCTCGGGCGCAGACCCTCCGAAGCCTTGGCGAAGGAGGGCAAGCCCGTGGAACCCACACACAGGCAAAGAACAAAGCCCCGCCAGGGGCGACTGATACGATCTGCGAAAGGCCACGACGGTGAAGATCGCTCGACGCTACACGACCGAAGGCCGCGACCCCTACGACGGCATCCGCTTCGAAACGCGCACCTCGCGCATCACGAACCCCGACGGCTCCGTCGTCTTCGAGGCCGGCGACATCGTCGTCCCGGCCGAATGGTCGCAGGTCGCCACCGACATCCTCGCCCAGAAATACTGCCGCCGCGCCGGCGTCCCGGCCAAGCTCAAGCGAGTCACCGAAGACGGCGTCCCCAACTGGCTCCAACGCTCAGTCCGCGACGAGAAAGCCCTCGCAAAACTCGCCGAAGCGGACCGCACCGTCAAGGAACACGACAGCCGCCACGTCTTCAACCGCATGGCCGGCTGCTGGACCTATTGGGGCTGGAAGCACCGCTTCTTCGACACCGAGGCCGACGCCCGCGCATTCCACGACGAGCTCTGCCACATGCTCGCCGCCCAGATCGCCTCGCCCAACTCGCCCCAGTGGTTCAACACCGGCCTCCACTGGGCCTACGGCATCAACGGCCCGTCGCAAGGCCACTACTACGCCGACCCCGAAATTGGCGAGGCCAAGCGTTCCGACACCGCTTACGAACGCCCGCAACCTCATGCCTGTTTTGTCCTTTCCGTCGACGACGACCTCGTCAACGAAGGCGGCATCATGGACGCCTGGGTCCGCGAGGCGCGCCTCTTCAAGTACGGCTCCGGCTCCGGCACCAACTTCTCGAAACTGCGCGCCGAGGGCGAACCGCTCTCGGGCGGCGGCCATTCCTCCGGCCTCATGAGCTTCCTCAAGGTCGGCGACCGTTCGGCCGGCGCCATCAAGTCCGGCGGCACCACGCGCCGCGCCGCCAAGATGGTCATCCTCGACGCCGACCACCCCGACGTCGAAGCGTTCATCGACTGGAAGCTCGTCGAGGAACAGAAAGTCGCCGCCCTCGTCGCCGGCAGCCGGCTGTGCAGCACGCACCTGAACGCCGTCATGCGCGCCTGCAACCGGACGCTCGACGACCGCACCCGCCTCGACCCGAAAAAGAACCCCGAGCTCGGCCAGGCCGTCCGCGCCGCCCGCGCCAGCGGCGTCCCCGAAAGCTACATCCGCCGCGTCATCCAGCTCGCCGGCCAGGGCTACACGGCCATCGAGTTCCCCGAATACAAGACCGACTGGGACTCCGAGGCGTACCTCACCGTCTCCGGCCAGAACTCGAACAACTCGGTCCGCGTCACCAACGAATTCATGCACGCCGTCGAGAACGACGACGACTGGGCCCTGACCTGGCGCACGAACGGCGAGACCGCCAAGACCATCCCCGCACGCCAACTCTGGAACAAGATCGCCTACGCCGCCTGGTCGTGCGCCGATCCCGGCGTCCAGTTCGACACCACGATCAACGAGTGGCACACCTGCCCCGCCGACGGACGCATTAACGGCTCGAACCCGTGCTCCGAGTACATGTTCCTCGACAACACCGCCTGCAACCTCGCCTCGACGAATCTGACGAAGCTCTATGACGACGAGAGCGGCCGGTTCGACCTCGACGCCTTCCGCCACGCAAACCGGCTGTGGACCATCGTCCTCGAGATCTCCGTCCTCATGGCCCAGTACCCAAGCAAGCGCATCGCCGAGCTCAGCCACCAGTTCCGCGCCCTCGGCCTCGGCTACGCTGACCTCGGCTCGCTGCTCATGCGCATGGGCATCCCGTACGACTCGCCCGAAGCCGTCGGCATCACCGGCGCGCTCTCAGCCCTCATGACGGCCACCGCCTACGCCACCTCGGCCGAGATGGCCAACGAGTTCGGCCCGTTCCCCGGGTTCGACCGCAACCGCGACGCCATGCTCCGCGTCATCCGCAATCACCGCCGCGCCGCCTACAACGCCCCGGACAACGAATACGACGACCTCACCATCACGCCGCTCGGCATCGACCCCGAGAGATGCCCCAACGACCTGCTCGACGCCGCACGCGCCGAGTGGGACCGCGCCCTCGAGCTCGGCGAGCAGCACGGCTACCGCAACGCCCAGGTCACCGTCATCGCCCCGACCGGCACGATCGGCCTCGTCATGGACTGCGACACCACCGGCGTCGAGCCCGACTTCGCGCTCGTGAAGTTCAAGAAGCTCGCCGGCGGCGGCTACTTCCGCATCATCAACGAGTCAGTCGGCCCCGCGCTCCGTCGCCTCGGGTACACCCCCAAACAAGCCGACGAGATCGTCAACTACTGCCGCGGCACCGGCACACTGAAGAACGCCCCGCACATCAACCACCGCACGCTGACTTCAAAGAACTTCGACGACGGCGCCCTCGGCCGCGTCGAGAAAGCGCTCGCCAGCGCGTTCGAGCTCTCCTTCGCCTTCAACAAGTTCACGCTCGGCGAGGACTTCTGTACCAAGACGCTCGGCTTCACGCCGGAACAACTCGACGACTGGCGCTTCAACATGCTCGCGGCCCTCGGCTTCACCCCCAAAGAGATCGAGGAGGCCAACGACACCGTCTGCGGCCGCATGACGGTCGAGGGCGCACCGCATCTCGGCAAAGAGCATTTGCCCGTCTTCGACTGCGCCGCCAAGTGCGGCGCCCACGGCACGCGCGTCATCCCGGCCGGTGCCCACATCCGCATCATGGCCGCCGCCCAGCCGTTCATCTCCGGCGCCATCTCCAAGACGATCAACATGCCGGACGCCGCCACCATCGACGACGTCCGCGATGCCTACACCACCTCGTGGCGCTCGATGCTCAAAGCAGTCGCCATCTACCGCGACGGCTCCAAGCTCAGCCAACCGCTGAGTGCCGGCTCAGACGACCTGACGGATGCGCTAGCATCCGTCCAAGCAGCTGCGCCAGCAGCTGCCCGGATCGCCGAACGCATTGTATATAGATACCTCGCACATCGTCGCCCGCTGCCGACGCGCCGCTCGGGCTACACCCAGAAAGCCATGGTCGGCGGCCACAAAGTCTACCTGCGCACCGGCGAGTACGAGGACGGCACAGTCGGCGAGGTTTTCTTGGACATGCACAAGGAGGGCGCCGCCTTCCGCAGCCTCATGAACTGCTTCGCCATCGCCATCTCGCTCGGCCTCCAGCACGGCGTCCCGCTCGAGAAATACGTCGACAACTTCGTCTTCACACGCTTCGAGCCGAACGGCCCCGTCGCCGGCCACCCGTACATCAGGATGTCAACCTCCGTCATCGACTACATCTTCCGCGAACTCGCCATCAGCTACCTCAGCCGCTACGACCTCGCCCACGTCAAGCCGGAAGAAATCGACAAAGACTTCACCCGGCCCGAACCGACGCCCGCCTTCGACGAAGAGGTGATCGAAGAGCACCTCATCGACCCGCAGATCGAGATGCGCCTCACCCCGCCGCCGTCCGACCACCTGCACCCTGGCGTCGGAGCGGAAGGGAAAACCACGGAGAGCACGGAGGGCACGGAGCAGCACGGCAACGGCCGAAGCACCCTCGGCGGCGCCGAGACCAACCCCGCCTTGGCCGCCGCCGCCTCGACCGGCGACATCAAAGCCGAGATGATCCGCCTCGCCCGCCTCCAAGGCTTCGAGGGCGACCCCTGCCCCGAATGCGGCCAATTCACCCTCGTCCGCAACGGCATGTGCCTCAAGTGCACCACCTGCGGCGCCACCACCGG
>CAYUZG010000114.1:0-6737 GCA_964449605.1 uncultured Verrucomicrobiota bacterium
GGGCTGGTTCACGTCCCGCCGCATGATTGTATAGCACCGAAACGCTGTCGTGGGGAGGGTCTTCTGCAGCACGCTGGCGCGTGGGATGGACCGTGAGGCGGCGATAGGCGGCGGGAGGCTGGGCGCCGTCCGAGGACGGGCGCCCAGCCTCTCGGGCTTACTCGCGAGGGTTCTCTTTGTCCTTGCCGGCGGCGGCGTCAAGAATCGCTCTGACCCGAGGGTCGACGGCGAGGTCGCGCGGTGTGTGGCCGTCGTTGTTCTTGCGGGTTTGGTCGGCGCCTTTGTCCAGGAGCAACTGGACGGCCTCGGCCGCTCTCATCTCGAGGCGGACTGCCATGTGCAAGGGCGTGTTGCCCTCGTTGTCCTGTGCGTTCACGTCGGCGCCGGCAGCGATGAGAACCAGAGCCATCTCCGGGTCGGGGACCAAGTGTGGCGCGCCGCCCCATTGGCTCACCTCCCAGAACAGGACCGTCCGACCATCGTTGTCCCTGGCGTTCGGGTCGGCGCCCTTGGCGAGCAGCAGCCTGACGATCTCCTCGTGCCCTGCCCGTACGGCGCCGAACAGCGGCGTGCGGCCAGTCTTGCTCTTGGCGTTGGGGTTGGCGCCCTTGGCGAGCAAAAGCTTGACGACTTCTTCGCGCCCGGCCAGCGCGGCAAGGTACAGGGGAGTCGGCGTCCCATCTTCGGCCTTGCCTTCGACGTCTGCGCCGGCGGTCAGAAGGAAGTTGACCACGTCGATCTGCGCCGCTTGGGCGGCTCGGTGAAGCGGCGTGTAGTTGTCCTTGTCCTTGGCGTTGATGTCGGCGCCGCCTTCGAGGAGCATCTTGGCCATGACTTCGTCGCCCTCAGCGAGTGCGCGATGCAGCGGCGTGCAGCCTTCCGTGTCGGCCGCGTTGATGTCCACGCCGCCGGCCAGAAGCATCTTCACGAGCTCCTCGGCGCGGGAGCGAATCGCCAGATGCAGGGCCGTGTTGCCCTGGCTGTCCTTGGTGTTGATGTCGGCGCCCTTGGCGATGAGGGCGGCCACGATGTCGTAGCGCACCTCATGGCCGCTGACGGTCAGCAGCAAGGGAGCGCTGCCGGCGGACGGCAGGTTCGTGTCTGCGCCCGCCGCCAGCAGGGCGTCAACGGCTTCCTTGTGCCCATAGCGGGTCGCCTCGCCCAACGGTGTGTGGTCGTCACGATCCCGCCCGTTTGCGTCGGCGCTCGTGGCGAGCAGGATCTTGATCGCCTCGATGTCACCGGCCGCTGCGGTCGTTGTCAGTGGCGTGCGGCCGCGCTGGTCCCTGGCCTCGACGTCGGCGCCCTTGGAGGCGAGCAGCTGGATGAGGCGGTACCGGTCGTTCTCGATCGCCTTGTGCAACGGCGCGTTACCACGGGTATCTCTCAAGTTGGGGTCGGCCCCACGGCCGAGCAGGAGCACGGTGACCTCCAGTTGCGGCTGACTCGCAGCGAAGTGCAGGGCCGTGTATCCGGACGCGTCTCTGGCGTTGACATCGGCCCCCGCGTTGAGGAGCAGCCGCGCAACCTCCACATTGCCGTGCCGGGCCGCGTTCTGGAGAGGCGTCACCCCGCCAGTGGATCGGCGGTTGGGGTCCGCGCCACGATTGAGCAGCAGCTCGACGAGCTTCTCGTTCGCTCCCTGCGCGGCGGCTGCCAGCGGCTGGCCGCTGTTGACGTCGGCCCCGGCGTCGAGAAGCAGCTCGACGCTCTTGAGTCTGCCGGCCTTGGCTGCTTCTTCGAGCAGCGTCTGGCCGTTTTTCAACCGGCGATTCGGGTCGGTGCCGCGGTCGAGTAGGAGCTTGACCATCTCCGTGCTCCGCTTCTGCACGGCTGCTGCCAAGGGCTCGCCAGCTTGGACGTCGGCCCCGGCCTCGAGCAGGAGCTTGACGATCTCCGTGTTCGAGTGCTGGATTACATATTCGAGCCGCGGGGCGCTCTTCGGGTCCGCGTTTGCCTCGAGGAGGCATCGGACCGAGTCGGTGTTGTCGGCCTCGATAGCGAGGCGCAGTGGCGTTTCGCCCCGTGAGGTCCTGGCCTCGACGTCGGCGCCGGCGGCAATGAGGATCTTCACCACGTCAGTCAGCGACTCCCGAACGGCAGAGTGCAGGGGTGTCCGTGCGCGGGCGTCCCGTGCATTGACGTCGGCGCGGTGCTCAAGCAGGAGCCTCACCGCCTGCGGGACGAACTCCTTGGCCGGGGGGCCGGCCGCACGGGGATCGCCACCGACGCGCGGCGTCCGGTAGTCGAGCGCCAAGTGGAGCAGGTGCTGCCCGCGGCTGTCGCGGGTGTTTGGATCGGCGCCCTTGTCGAGCAGAAGCGCCACGGCCTTGATCTGCCCACTCTCGACTGCTTCGAAGAGCGGCTGGTGATCGGGGCCGGTCGCGGCCGCATCGAGTGCCGCGCCGCTCTCGATCAGGAGGCGCAGCATGTCGGTCTGTCCGGTCCCCGCGGCGGCCATGAGGGGTGTCTGGCCCGGTGGGCCGAACTCAGCGAGCCGCTCGCCGCCGGCACCGATGAACCAGCGATACAACGACACGGCGTTTGGGTCGACGCCCTTGTCGATCAGCAGCCGGGCGCAGTCGAGATACCCGGCGCCGGCCACGCGGTTGAGTATGCCGCGGTTCTCCAGGCTTTCGATGTCGAGGTGAGCGCCCTTGTCGAGCAAGAGGCGTGCGATGTCGGCATGGCCGTTCACGACCGCCTGGACGAACGGGGTATCGCCGTCTTCACGCCCAGCATCGAGATCGGCTCCCTTAGCGATGAGGAGCTCGACCGCTTTCTGATGACCGCGGGTGGCGGCCCAGTACAGCGGGAGGTGCGCGTTGACGTCGGCGCCGTGCTCGATGAGGTAGAGGGCGACTTCCTCGTAGTCGTTCACCAATGCCCAGTCCAGGGGTGTGTTGTTCTTGTCGTCGCGCGTGCTGACGTAGGCGCCGCGCTGGATCAGCGACGTGACGCCGGCGAGGTTGCCTTCCTTGGCCGCGTCGAGCAGCGCGTCGTTCAGTTCGGGCCGCGAGCCCGGCTCGACGCGACCCGCCGGCGACAGGTTGGACTCCGCAGCGGCTTCGGCGGCGTGCTTCCGCGCCTCGTTGAGCTTCTCCTTGCAGCGCTCAACAACCAGTAGCTGCTGCTTAACCCGGTTATGCTCCTCGCCAAACTCCGAGCGCAACTGCGCCAACTCGATTTCCGCATGCGTCGCCTGCTGGTCCCAGTAGGCGACCTGCTCGGCGAGGACCTTCGCCGCTCCCGACTCCTGCCGCATCCGCTCGAACTGCGCGCCGTAGTCCTCGATGAGCTTTTTCTGCTCCGCGACGAGGATCTTCCATTCCTGCCCTTCATCGGATTTCGCTTCCTCGGCCCGTTCCTGCGCCCGTTTCCGCGCCAGCTCGAGCTTCGCCTCGTAGAGCGCGATGATCTTCTCCTGGGCTTTGCGTTTCGGGTGCTCGGGGCCCCAGTCGTCCTCGTGGCGGATGAGCTCCGCTTTGGCACGGAGAAGGAGCGTCTCCCAGTGCAGGACTTCGTTCGTCCCGGACCGTGGGCCCGGCTCGACGACGGCCCGCCGGGTCTCGATATCGAGCACGTCGGCGGAGTAAGTCAGGTTGGCGTCAGCAAGGTAGCGCAGCTTGGCGGCCAGTATCTTGTCTTGCGTGTTGAGCAGTTGAAGGTCAACGATCTCGATGTTTGCCTCCGTCTCGGGCACGAGTCCGGCCCGCAGCTTGGCCTGCACTTCCTTGATCCAATCCTCTCGCTGCCCCACGACGTGGTCGATCCCCGCCGCCAAGTCGTACTGCTTGCTCTTGACCTCAGAGCGAAGGCTCTTGGTCTTCTCCGTTTTCTCGCGTGCGGCGTCGGGAAGGGCACCGCCCGGTGGCACTGACAGCCTCAGGATGCTCAGCTCCCTCTCGGCCGCACTCAGACGCAGCTCGGCAGCTCTGAGCCGGTTTTCAGCCGTCTCGCGGACAATCTGGGCGATCTGCTCCCCGACCTGCCTGTTGGACAGCATGCCCGTTTTGCGCCGCGCCTCGATGGACTCGATCTGCTTGTGCTTGAGATCCGCAGCGGCCTCGAACTGGTCAGCCAGGGCCTTCTCCTGGGCAGCTACCTCCATCTCGAGCTTGTCGAGCTCGGGTGTGCGGGCCGATGACTCAGCAGGCTCGAGCGCGGGTTCCTGGGATTCCGCCTGCTCGGTCTGCTTCTCGGTTTCGGGCTCCGTGGTCTCGCCGCGGCGGCCAAGGCCGGGCAAGAGCACGACGGCAAGAAGCGCGACGAGGACGACGCCCCACAGTGAAAGCGCCGGCGCGCGGCGGAGCGTGCGATCCATGATGCGCCGGATCCGCCGGCCCAGCGGGTGCAAACGATCGGCGAAGCCGAGCCGGGCGCCGATCGGGCTGCTCACGGCCAAGCGCGACGCGGCGTGCAGCAGCGTCTGGCAATAGGCGTCGTCGGTCGAGTGGCCGCGGGAGAGGACGAGGTCGTCACAGCAGTCCTCGCGCACTTTGCGGATCGCGCGGTTCAGGAGCCAGATGACAGGGTTGAACCACCACACGGCCACGACGATGATCTGGAACCAGTTGAGCCAGGTGTCGCGGCGCCGGACGTGGGCGAGTTCGTGCGTGAGCATTGCATCGAGGTCCCCGCCGCCCAGGGACTTGGCCGCGGCAGGCACAACAACCGTTGGCCTCACGACGCCGACGACCATCGGCGCGATCGGCTCGGGCGAGACGAGCAGCCTCGGCGGCCGCCGGAGTGACATCGCGCGCCACAGGCCGACGAAGCGCTCATACAGCTCGCCGTCGGTGACAAGGTGAGCGCGCCGGACGGTCCGCCGCAGAGCGAGCAATTGCCAGAGCGTCCACGCTGCGACACCGAGCACGCCAAGCACGTGGGCGACGAGAAGCCACGCCTGCCAGCGAAGACGCGCCCGCGCCACCGGCGCCGTGCTGTGGTCTGTGCTCGCGACAACGGCCGGGCCGGGCTGCTGCGCGTTCTCGTCGAGAGACTGAGTTGTCTCACCGACAGCAACGGGAGGCGGCGCCAGGTCAGCCGCCACCTCCGCATCCGCGCTCTCCTCGGGGATGTGTGACTCGACGGCCTCGTCGACAACCGAAGGCTGCGCTGCAACCGGATCGGGCAAAGGTAAGACCGGCGCGGTTCCGACATCGGGCACCGGCAGCGTCTCGGCCGAGGCCATGACCACGGGCTGATCAGCCTGCCTCGGCGCGAGCTGCGGCCCGACCTGGCTGAAAAGTCCCACCGGCGCGTGCAACAGCGGCGGCATGGCGAACTTCATCAGGGCGATGATCAGCAGCCAGTACCGCAGCGGCGACGGCCACCGCCGCGCCAGCCTGACCACGATCAGCACGATGAGCGCGAGCAGGGTCGCCTGCCAGGCGACGTGGAGGGCGTAGCGCCACCACAGCTCGCCGCCGTGATTGAGTGCGTTGATAAGCGCGTTCATTGGTCACTCCCCTCGGAGTTGTTCTGCTCGCGGATTTCGTCCAGGAGCTCCTGGAGCGTGTCGAGCTCATCGGGCGTCGGCGGCTTCGTCTCGAACAACGAGTTGACCACGGCCACCGTGCTGCCGCCGAAAATGCGCTCGAGCATGTCCTTGATGACGCGGCGGTACGCGGGACCGGGCCGGCGCGTCGCCTTGTAGACGTACGCCTTGCCCACCGACCCCTTGCGACGCGCCACGAGGCCCTTGGCTTGCAGACGGCTCAGCAGCGTGGCGACCGAGCCGTGCGTCATCGGACGATAGCGATGCATGCCCTCGCGCACCTCGCGCGCCGTCGTCTCGCCGTTCCGCCACAGGCAGGCGAGCACCTCGAGCTCGGCGTCCGGAAGACGCTCCTCGCGGACGGGCGTCCGAGCGACGGAGGTCGGCGCTGATTCTGACCGCTTCGTTGGTGCCACTGTTCTCTCCTCACAGGTTTTCCCAACCGAACACCGCATAAGATATATAGACGCTGGTCTATTTGTCAAGCGGAAAAATAGACATCCGTCAATTTTTCTTGGCCTGGTGCATCCCATGCCCCATGCCCAGGGATCGGAGACTGACCACGGAGACCAGAGAAAGCACAGGGAAAAAGACATGCCACAGATTGCGCGAATGACGCAGATCAGAGCAGGAGCCGCGCAACGCGGGGTTTCTAGGGCGGGTCGCCCCCGGCCCGCCGGAGACGCGGAGCGGCGACAGATGTCGTCCGGGAACATCTCTGACGCGCCTTCGGCGCTGCGGCGGGCCGGGGGCGACCCGCCCTACATCGCTGACGCGCGCGACAGGCACCGGGCACCGAGATGATCGACTGATGGCCGTTTCAACGGCCTTGATCCGACTTCGTTAGGCCAGCCCTTCAGGGCTGGTACCACGACGGCAAACCAGAACCCCTCAGCCCGTTTCAACGGGCTTGCCCGCCGAAGGCATGGCTTGCCGGTTGTGGTCAACTGGCGCTTAAGCGCCGCCGTCATGCTTGGCAAGCACGTTGAAACGCGCTCCGATGACGGATGCTTGACCCCTGGAACCAGCGCTGAAGCACTGGCCTATTACGGCCGGCAAGGCCGCTCAAGCGGCCTCAGGAACGCACTTCCTCCTGCGCGTTTTTCCGATGGCTTGTGGTCGGCGGCCCGCCTCTGGCGCCCCTGCCCAGGTGGCTGCAACTAACCTTGCCAGGCCGCTGCCCCGGGCGTATGATGCCGGCCTCTATGGAGGGTTCTGTGGGGAACGTGAAGGCGAC
>CAYUZG010000115.1:0-6714 GCA_964449605.1 uncultured Verrucomicrobiota bacterium
TCGGCGTGCTTGCGGGCGGCGCGCTCGGCCAGGATCGCTTTGGACTCCTCGCTGATCTCGCGCGGCTCGGCGAGCGTCTTGCCGGTCGGCGACCAGCCCGGCGGTGGCGGCGGTCGGTCGGGTCGCTTCTTCCTCTGTTGGGGCGGGAGCTGCTTGATGATCTCGCGCGCCTGGGCGGCCTTGGTTTCCTCGCCGATCTCGTCGAGTCGCATGGCGATTATATCGAGTCCTTCGGCGTCGCTCGCCTCGGAGGCGATTGCGAGGGCTTTGTCGTAGGCGTCGGTCGCATACGTCTTGGCCTCGTCGATCTTGAGGTTGAGGTAGGCGGAGCCCACCTCGACCATGGCGCGCCAACTCTCGAGGTTCTGGGCGAGCTCGTTGGCTTCGTTGATGGCGGCCTCGGCCTCGTCGTCGGCCTCTGCCTCGTCGGGCAGGGTGGCGTAGGCGTGGCCCATGGCGAGGCTTGTGCGCCAGTCGTTGAACTTCTGGCTGAGGGCGTTGGCCTGGTCGAGGATGGCCTTCGAGGCGTCGACGTCACCGATCGACGAGAGCGCCAGGGAGGCGTCCATCAGTCCGTCCCATGATGCGATGCGGTCGGCGTACCCGGCCGCCTTCTTGAACCAGTTCGCTGCGGTCTCGGTCTCGTTTTCGGCGGCGGCCGCGAGGCCGTGGGCCTGGGCGTCGTCCATGAGCTCTTCGGTCGTCGGTTCCGGCTCCTCGCCGACGGGCTCCTCGGCGACGGGCTCCTGGCCCGCCGTTTCCTCGCCTGCGAGCGCGGTTGCTGTCGAGAGCATGAAGAGGAGTGCGAGGACGGCGGTCGTGTATCGGTTCATCGTGTGGCCCTCCTTGCTTCGGAGCGCAGTCGTGTTACGTCTCTTGAGTTCTGACGCCTCTCGGCGTTGCCGTATTCGGATACGCCTTTCTCGATGCGTCTCGGGGCGTGCCTACTCGGCGTCGATCTCGTCGATGATGCCCGTGATGGTGGCGTCGGACGGGTTGAACGGCTCGGGCAGCGCGAGCGCGGCCTCGCGCCCGGTGACGTAGAAGATGAGGTGGCCCGGGCCGGCCTGGGTCGCGTCGCAGGCGACGATGGGTCTGCCGGCGTCGGCGAGGCGGTGATCAAGGGGCTGGACGACGAGCAGCTTGATGCCCTCGACGGGGGGCACCTTGCGCCGCGCCACGAGGCTGCCTATCACGCGACCGACGTACATGCGGCAAGGGTACGACCGCCGTTGGGCGCACGCAAGGGCAATCGGCGTGCAGAGCGACGATGCGGGCGTGAGAGCGCGGCCCTAGAGGCGCTGGTAGTTGACGCCGGGCTCGCGGCCCTCGATGCGGAAGAGGGGGTCGCCGGCGATGAGGCGTTCGAGCGCCTCGTCGTCGAGGTGGTGGTAGTGGACGGGGTGGATGAAGCCGTCGTGGTCGCGCGTTTTCTCTCGCGCGCGGCGTTCGACGTGTTGGCGCAGATCGGGGTCGCCCATGACCTGGGCGGTCATCATCGCTGCGGGGTAGAGGCGGAGGTAGGCGTTGACGCCGACGGTGGTCGGGCGGCGGCGGCGGAACAGCTCGACGGCGCGGCGCGGGGCGTCGTCCGGCTCGCCGGGCAGGCCGACGGTGAGGTCGACGGCGAGCTTGATGCCCATGCGCTGCGTGAGCTCGACGACGGAGGCGACGTCGGTCTCGGTGTAGGCGGGCCCGGGGCCGTAGAGCGAGATGGTGTCGGCCGAGAGCGTGATCGACGAGCAGCCCGTGCGCGCCAGCAGCTCGAAGAGCTCGGCGTCGTGGGGGTGTGGCTTCATGTAGAGCGTCCAGTCGATGGGCAGGCTGCGCGCGACGAGCGTGCGCAAGAACGCCTTGCAGTGCGGGAGCGCCTGGTTGAACTCGCTGTCGCAGCAGAAGAGCTGGGTGGCGCCCAGCTCGACGAGCGCGGTGATCTCGTCGATGACGACGCCCGGCTCGCGCGGCAGGACGGGCCGAGCCGCTTCAGTGCAGAAGATGCAGCGGCCGTTGCACCCTTTCTGCGTTTCGAAGCCGAACCGGGCGTCGGCCTCGAGGTACGGCGCATAGTCGAGCAGCTCGCCGCGTGGGTGGCGTTCGGCGGGGTTCGGCGGGGTCGTCCAGCCGTCGACGAGCGTGGGGGGATCGGTGCGCCCGGCTGCGAGCGCGTTCAACATCAAGGGCAGCGCGGCTTCGGCCGGCCCGGCGAGTGCGCAGTCGGCTCCGAGGTACGTGCGGACGGCGCCGGGCATGGTGGCGACGCCGCTGCCGCCGACGAGCACGCGGATGCCGGCGGCGCGGGCGATCTCGACGAGTGGGGCGATCTGGTCGAGGAAGAACTCGTTGGTGTGGTACAGGACGGTGTCGACGTTTCGGACTGTGAAGCCGACGACGTCGGGCGCGAGCTCGTCGAGGCACTGCGTCAGCGCGGCGGGCGGGTCGTCGGAGAAGCACAGGTCGAGGAGGTGTGGTTCGTGTCCGGCGCGGCGAAGCGGGGCAACGAGGTATTCGAGACCGACCGGGGGTGTTGCGGGCCGGCGGTACCGGTTGGGGTTGACGAGTAGCAATCGCATACGGTGTGGGGCGTCGTCGGCGCGCGGCATTGGGCCAGGCTGTGTGAGCCGGGCGGGCTGCCCGGCGAGATCATGCGGTGTTGCTCCGCGGGTTGCCTTGACTACCGAGTAGCTCGACGATGGGCCGGCATGCGCCGAGCGATCAGCTCAGGTGCGTGTGGATCCTGCGTTACGTGACACCGTCGGGCAGGCCGTCTTCCTTTTTCTCATCGTCTTCCTTGAGTTCCTCCTCGATCTTGTCGATGCCGTGCTTCTTCTTGAGCTGTTCCAGGTACGTGGCCCACGCAGCTTGGAACTTGGTGCGGCTCAAGCCGTAGATCTCCAGCATGATGGCGTCGGCTCGCGTGCCGCCGGCGCTTGCCTGGACTCTGCGCACGAGTTGTGAGAACTGCTGCCGCGTCCCGAAGTTGAGGAGGAGATGGCCGAGTGTGCCGGCGGTGGCGAGGTACGCGCGGCGGTATTCGAACTTGGTCGGCACGGTGCGTCTGGAGGTTAGGCTCGAGAGCCGCGGCTCCTTCGGTACGTAGAGCAAGTCGCTGGTGTTGAAGCCGGCCTCGAACTCGTGGTAGGTGGCGAACGCCTCGATGAGCCACACGGGGAGGGCCGCCCCGGCCCCGCGCCGGTCCGTCGGTTGGTTCGCGTAGTCGCGGAGGACGAGGATGGCGAACTCGTGGACGACGAGGCCCTTCATCTGTGAGGTCGTCGTGCGCAAGCTGAAGTCGATGTAGACCTGGCCGGTGCGGGGTGCGAACGCCCCGGCGTCGGGCGATTGGCGGTTTGCCTTGGCCTGCTCGGCGAACGCGGCGCCGTTGAGCAGGTAGATGCGCAGTTTCACGTTGGGGTTGAATGCGGGCTCGCCTTCGGCGTTGAGCAGGCTTCGGGCGATCCTGGTGTAGAGGTCCTCGAACACATTCGTGTCGAAGCGCTGCAGGCCCATCGGGTCCTGCGAGTGGACGATGCAGTGCTCGGAGGCCCGGGAGTCGAATCCTTCCGGGACCTGTTCCAGCACGGTGCGCTTCACCCAGCCGGCGCGTGGGGCGTCCTCGCCTGCCTTCTGGTAGGTGATGTGGACCCACTGGCCGTTGATGCGGCCGGGGATCACTTTGGCCTCCCGGGGCAGCGTGTCGATGAGTTCGCCGGTGTTCTTGTAGACCTGGGCGGGGTCGATGAGGATCGCCGTGGTGCCGGTGGCGGCGCAGGCGGCAAGACACAGCACGAGCACGGCACAGCAGATGATGGTTCCCTTCATGGCCGTCGGTTCCTTGACTGGTTCCGCAGCGTCTGGGAGCCGCGAGCAAGCAGCTCCCCCTGTTGACTATTATGCCAGGACGCCCGATTAGTAAAGGTGGTTTTTCGCTTATCTGCGACGAACATGGCGAAGAGGTTGCCTGAGCCTTTTCAACGGGCTTCTGCAGTCCCCACGGGTTGCTGCGGGGCCTGCGTTCGATCGGGACGCCGGCGGGAGCGCTTCGCATGGCTGAAACCGCTTCACAGGCGAGGCGCGCTCGGCTATAGTCGGGGCGAGTTCCAGGACGGGTGGTGAGCGCAGTGGTCGTGTCGGCGGACAGCCATACCAGCGAGGAGACGATCGAGGTTTCCGTCGTGATGCCCTGCCTGAACGAGGCGCCCAGCATCGGCCGATGCGTGGACAAGGCGCGGGCGGCGCTGGCCGCGGCGGGGGTCAAGGGTGAGGTCGTGGTGGCCGACAACGGCTCGGACGACGGGAGCGCCGAGATCGCCCGCGCGCACGGGGCGCGCGTCGTGAGCGAGCCGCAGCGGGGTTACGGGAGCGCCTACCAGTGCGGGATCGAGGCGGCTCGGGGCACGTACATCGTCATCGGCGATGCGGACGACACGTACGACTTCAGCGAGATCGACCGCTTCGTCGAGCCGCTGCGGAACGGCTACGAGTTCGTGATCGGCAACCGGTTCCGCGGCGCGATGGAGAGTGGGGCGATGCCGAGGCTGCATCGTTACGTGGGGAACCCGATCCTGTCGGCCGTGCTGCGCCGCATGTTCAAGACCTCGATAGGGGATGCGCACTGTGGGATGCGCGGGTTCACGCGTGAGGCGTACGCGCGGATGGAGCTGCAGACGACGGGGATGGAGTTCGCCTCGGAGATGGTGATCCACGCGGCGCGTGCCGGTCTGAAGATGCTCGAGATCCCGGTGGATTACAAGCGGCGTGTCGGGGAGTCGAAGCTGCGGACGTTCCGTGATGGGTGGCGCCACCTGCGGTTCATGTTCCTGTACAGCCCGGACCACGTGTTTATCATTCCGGGCATGGTGCTGTTCGTGATTGGGTTCGCCATCATGGCGGCCCTGCTCTGGGGTCCGGAGGCGATCCGGGCGCGTGTACACCTCATGCTGGCAGGGGGCTTCCTGACGATCGTGGCCGCGCAGGTACTGTGCCTTGGTGTGCTTGCCAAGGCGTACTCGTACACCGAGCACTTCCAGAAGGACGACCGGCTGATCGTGTGGCTCTTGAGGCACTTCACGCTGGAGAAGGCGCTGCTGATCGGGGTCGTGGGGGTCGGCGTTGGGCTGGTGTTCGTTGTTGACGTTTTCTGGCGGTGGGTCGCGAGCGGTTTCGGGGAGCTTGAGGCTATCCGTCCGCTTTTCTTTGGCCTTGTGATTTTAGTGAACAGCCTTCAATTCGTGTTTAACGCTTTCCTGTTCAGCATGATGACGATCCAGAAGCGCCGCGGCCGGGGCAAGGGGTAGCCGGCGTGGGGGCTGGGCGGTGCTGTTTGAGCCGATTTCCGGTAGTCTTCTCGGAAAAACTCCTTGACTTTTCGGGCGGCATAGGGTATAAATGCAGCGTCCATAAGGGGGACTCTTGAGGTTATTCGGGAGAAGCCACCACGAGAGGTGGTTTCGATTAAGTACAAGCGCATTAGTTAGTTGAATACACGGCCTATTGACGCAAGGGAGAACTAAGAGGAGGTAAGGTATGGTCAGAAAGGTACTGTACCCAGCAGTGTTCGTGCTTGTCGCGCTGATGGTCAGTACGGCGTACGGCAGTTGGTCCTTCAAGAGCGTGTACACGTTCACCACGGAAGTCGACGCGGTTGACGGCGGGATCCGTGACAACGACGGCAACTATGTCGACGATGGCTCTCTGGTTCAGTACATCATCGCGCTCGACGATCATCCGATCGTCGATCCGTTGGAGTACTTTGGCAGCCTTGAGACGGGTAACAATCTGGTTGACACCCCGTTGGAGTTGGCCGAGGTCACGACGTGGCTGAACAACGGGGCCGATCCCGCGGATATCAGTGGTGGGTACAACGTGCTTGCCACGGACGGGACCGTCAACTTCGCTGGCGAGTTCGAGACCGTCGATGGGAAGTTGTCCCTGCACGGCATCACGAACTGGAGTGCCGGCGAGGATCCGCTGTACTCGTCTTCCCCGCCGTCGATTTCGCAAGGCCTTGGTCTGGATCCGCTCGCGATTCGCGCGTGGAACCTGAGCAAGGAAGAGATGGCGGATTTCTGCACGGTGGGGGGAGTCGAGGCGTGGTACATGACCAGCCGCGAGCGCGGCATGTCGAGCGGCACCTATGCACCGCCCGATATGGCCATGGTCGTTGGGTTGGGCTACGTTCCGGATGGCATTGATCCCGATGTGTTCGGCTGGGGCGGCATGGATGCCTACGTTGGTGTCGAGGTGTACATGGCCCTCAAGACCCAGAACAGGACGGACGTGTTCCTGGCCGAGTGCCCGATTCCTGAGCCAGGCACGATGCTGCTGATCGGGAGTTCTGCTCTCTTGCTGCTGCTTCGCAGGAAGAAGTAGTTCTCGCGATCCTGAGATTGAGTAACTGAAGCGGCGGGGACGTTACGTCCCTGCCGCTTCATGTTTTTTGTGCGGTGCGTCGGGGGCCTCAGATGTTCACTGCGCCTTCGCTCATTGCGCCTTGATGAGGGTGCGGAGGGTGGCGAGGTTCTCGACGTCCTCTTTCAGATCCTTCCCCTTCGGCGTCTCGAGCGACATGGGGATTGCTCGGAGACGCCGGTCGTTCAGGAGCCAGCGGAAGCCGTCGAGGCCGATCTGGCCTTTGCCGATGTGCTCGTGGCGGTCGATGCGCGAGGCGAGCTCCTTCTTGGCGTCGTTGAGGTGGATGACGGCGAGCCGGTCGAT
>CAYUZG010000116.1:0-6702 GCA_964449605.1 uncultured Verrucomicrobiota bacterium
CCGCGGCGACCTCATCGGCGGCGGCGCCGACCTCATCGGCGTCCACGCCGACCTCATCCGTCACCGCAGATGCCTCACCGCCGGCTTCCTCCACGGCCTCGGTCTCGAAAAGCTCGGCGACGGGCTCCTCGGCGAGCTCGGCGGAACCGGGCACATCCTCAAGCCCCTCCGGCTCGAGGAGCGGCATCGTGGCCGCCGGCGCCTCTTCGTACCCGTGCGTGAAGAGGTCGTCGACAAGCTCGCCCTCATCATCGGCTCCAACGTGTTCGTCGCGCTTCTCCGCCAGAAGGGCCTCGAGCTCCTCGACGTCGGTCTCAGTCAACTCCTCGGTCGTCCCGGCGCTGCGGGACGCCTCGTCGCTGAGGGGAGTCTCGGCCCCAGGTGCCGGCTCCGCTGCCTCGGCAACCGGCTCGTCGAGCAGCTCCTCGGGCGCCGCTTCGAACGCCGCCTCGCGCTCGGGCTCGCCGACGTCGGCCTCTTCGGCCGCCATTTCCTCGGGCTCTGCCGATGGCGGCTCCGGCTCGGTCTCTTGCGCTTCCACCGTTTCGGCTTCGGCCGCAACTTCTTCGATTTCTTGAGCTTCCGGTTCGGTCGGTTCAGCAGCTTCGTCGGGGGAGGCTTTGCCGCGTTCAGCGAAGATCGTCGGGATCTCGTCGACCGATTCCTCCGCCCCTTGCTCCGTGGGCAGCGCAAGCTCTTCGGGCGGTAGCTGCAGGACGACCGACACGAGCGGGATCTCGAACCGCCCGTCGGGCAGCCGCTCGGCGACCTGCTCGACCGAGAGCTCGAGGTACTCATCGGGGAACTGGGCCAGCAGGTAGGCGCACGGCGCCGTGACGTGCCCCTCGGCGAGCTGCGGCCTAACCAGGTCCATCTCGATCCGGGCCGCCTTGCCCTCGAGCTCGCCCTGGAGCTGGTCGCGGGTGACGCAGAACGCATCGGCCGGGAACTGCGGCAGCAGGTCGATCCAGGGGATCTCGAGCACTTCCCCTGCTCCTTCGGCAGGCTCGGGTCCGATCTCCTCGGCTACTGCCGGCGGCGCTTCGGCACGCGCGGCTGCCTCGGCCGCTTCCGGTTCCGCAGGCTCGGGCTCGGTCGGGGCTCCTTCGTGGAACGGTTCGGGGATCTCGTCGGTGCTCTCTTGCGCGGTCTGTCCCACACCGGCGCTGAGCGCGTCGGCGGGGATTTGACTCACGAGCTGATCGAGCGGGAGCCGGACCTTGCCGTCCGGCAGGCTGTCCCGCAAGTCGGCCCAGCTCATGCCGATCGCGCCGGGCGGGAACTGCTCGAGCAACGGCGTGACGTCGATGGCCACCTGGCCCTCGGCCAGTTGCGGCAGCACGTCTTCGTAGGCCACCTGCAGCTTGCCGCGCGGGCTGAGCTTCGACTCGATATCCTCGATCGGCATCGTCGTCGCAGCGTCGGGGAACTGGGCGACGATATACTCGGCATTCACGTTGAGCACACTCGGCGGCGGCCCTTCCGGACGCTGGGGAGCGGTCGCCTCGACAAGCAGCGCGGGCGTTGCCGCCTCGACCAGCTCGGGCGCAGCCACTTCGGCCGGCTCAGCAGGAACCTCCTGGACAGGCTCCGCGGCTTCAACCACTTCGACCCGCTCGGCGGGCGCTTCCTCCGCTTCGACCGGCTCGGGCGGCGCCTCTTCGACGAGCTCGGGAGCAGCCTCTTCCGGCGGCGCGGCCGGCGGCGGCCCACCGCTGGGCGGCGGGGTCTCGCCGGCGAGCGAATCGATGAACGGGTCGGCGAACTCGTCGGTCGCCTCCTGGACGCCTTCGTACGTCCTGGCGAGCGCTTCGGCCGGGACTTGGGCCACAACGCGCGCCAGCGGCAGCTCGACCTTGTGCCGCCACAAACCGCTCACGATCTCTTCCTGCGGCCGGGCGAACGCATCGGCCGGGAGCTGCACGAAGATAAGCTCCGGCGCAACGAGGACCACGCCGTTGTCGATCTGCGGCAGGACGACGTCGAGCGGCACTCGGACGCTGTCATCGCCGCCGCGGCGCTCGCGCACCTGGTCGGCGCTGAGGGCTACGTCCCCCGGCTCGAAGCAGCCGAGGACGTCGCTCACGGTGAGCGTGATCTCGTCGGCCTCGCCCAATGGCGCCTGGACGTACGGCTCCGTCTGCTCAGGCGCGGCAGCTTCAACCGGCTCGGGCTCAGCTTGTTCTGGCATCTCGGGCTCGGCCGCTTCGGGCTCAACCGGGGCGCGCTCAAGCTCCTCCTCGGGCGGCGCTGGTTGCGCCTCGGCCTCCACGTGGTCGAAGTCCGCCCCCTCGGCGACGGCCGGCCCGGCGACGGCCGGCTCGGCCGCCTCTTCCGCGGCCGCCGTCTCGGGGGCCAACGCTTCGAGGTCGGCGGTGATAGGCCCGCCTCCGGCCACAACGCGGTCGAGCTCTTCCTCGCCTTCGGCCTGTTCGCGCTGGGATTCTGCGGGCAGCTTGAGCGGGTCGACTCCGGGCTCAGGCGGCGCCAGCCACAAGTCCGCTTCCGGCGCGGGCTCGCCGGCGTCCATCTCGGGCTCCTCGATGTGGGGCAGGATGATCGTATCGGGCGGCGCTTCGAGCGCCAGGCGCCGGCCCATGAGCAGCTCGCGCAGAAGCCAGCACACCACGAGCGCGCCGATCGCGTGCAGCACGGACGCGAGCCAGCTCCCGAGCCCGGCCTCGAGAAGCGCAGGCCCGAAGGCCGCCTGACTCCCCGTGAGCACGTAGCCGCCCGCGGTCAGCACCGTCTCGACCGCTTTGACCCCGACGACCAGCGCCAGGAACTTGGCGACGGGCCACGGCTCAAGATGTCCCACCGTGATCACGGCCGCCACCACCAGCACGATGACGTTGAACGAGATCGCCAGCGGGATCGGCCAGGGGACCAGCTCCTTGATGTCGCCCACGAAGCGTCTGAGCGTCAGAATCGCGAGCGCCAGCACCACAACAAGCAGGCCGGCGATAAGAATCAAGAGACGGCGGTTTGACCGCTCATCCATTGCGTTGCACTCCTCGTTTGCGCGCGTGCTGTGTTGATTATATCACCAAGCCGGGCCGACCGCACCGTATGGGTCGGCAGCCGAGCTACGATGCTCCCGCGTCGGCCCGCGCGTGCCGACGCGGCAGCATCCATCTGTATCGCTTGTTTCCGCACTCGAAGAGCACGTAGCGCGACGTGACCTCGGTGATTGCCATTCCGCTGAACCGGTCGCCCTGGCGCAGCTCGCCCTCGGAGGTGTAGACGCCGACGCCGTTGTCGTCTGCGATCACCCCAAAGACCTTGAGCGAGCGGATGGCCGCCTTGTTCGCCTCGTCCTCGGCCTGTGTCAGCACGCGCACCGGTTCCTTGGCAGGCTCGGGAATGGCCCCCTCGACGGCCTCAGGGTCGGCCTCGGCGACCGGCTCAGGGGCCGACGCCACCGGGGCATCGCTCGATCCGGCGCTTTCGGCCTGGGCGAGCTGTTGGTCAGGCGGCGTCACCGGTTCGGCATCGTGCGGCTCGCCGGCGGGTGGCTCGACGAGCTCGAGCCGCGGCTCGTGGAACGTCTCGATCGCCTCAAGAACCTGCAGGCGGGCGAGCACAAGGTCCGTCTCGGCCGCCTCGGCCTCTTGGTCGGGCTCGACATCTGTGGCGAGCTCGACAGGCCTGTTGACTTCGACGGGCTCACCATCGCCGCCGACGGCCCCTTCGGCTTCGAGGGGCTTGTAGGCAACCTCCATAGGCTGGTCGGCGGCGATAGGCTCGCCATCAGGCGCGACGTCCGGGCCCGCTGGCTCGGCCGCGTCGTGAGCCTCCGCCGCTGGGTCGGCGGGCTCGGTTGTCTCTTTGGGCGCATCCTGGCTCGGCGCGAGCGCGACCTGTGCGCTTTCTTCTCGGGGCCGGCCACCGAGCACGGCGATGCTGAGCGCCGCGGCGACGGCGAGCACTGCGATCAGCCCGCCGAGCAACAACCTCGTGTGTCTGCCCGGATGCTCGGCGGCGGCGCGGTGCGTCAGGATGGGAGCGCCGGGTGCGTCGACGAGCGGCGCGTCGAGCGGTTCTGACGCGTCGGGCACGCCCAACGGAACGGGCGAGCGCGAGGACCGTCCAGGGGTTCGCTTGCCCTGCAGCCTCCTCAACTCGTCCATGATCGAGCTCATCGGCGCTCTCCGTGGCCGAAGCCGTTTCCGGCGTCGGCGGTCACTTATTCAGGTGCGGGATGCCCTCCGGCGGCGCGAGCGTGTAGAGACGCAGCTTGGTCAGCGCGTCGGCGGCGCCCGTCGGCCTGATCGCGTGCTCGGACTGGAACTGGAGCACGGCCGCCTGCGTATCCGGCGTGTACCAGCCGGTCGGGTTCCCGGCGAAGTAGTTGAGTCGTCCCAGGTAGTCCTGCAGCTTGCGCACGTCGAGGCTCAAGCCGATTGAGTCGTCGAGCTTCACGTTGTTGACGAACGTATCGGACGCGAAAAACGTCGCGGCGCCCGCATACAGCTCGCGCGTCACATCGAGCGGGATGATCACCCGCTTGCCCTTGAGCTGCACGGTGGCCGTGTCGCCCCGGACGGCGAGCAGGGCGATGTAGCGCGCGCCGGCTCCGTCGTGGTTGATCTCGATGACGGCAGGCAGGTCGTAGGCGAGCACGTCGTCGAACGAGCACGGCACGCGCGCGCCGCCCATTTGGCACACGTCGGCGATCTGGGTCAGGTTTACCTCCGAACGCCCGAGCCACTCGCGGCGGACGCGCCCGGTAGCGGCGGCGTCGACGTTCCAGTGCGTGAGGAGTTGCACCACCGGCTCGACGATGCTCGTATACGAGGCGCTTGCCACTGTCGCGGCCGTGAAGTTCTTCGCCGGCGGCGTGAACTCGACGTCGGGCTTGGCGTACTCGGTGCGTAGCGGACGCGTCGAGCGCACAGCGCTCAACGACGCGCCCAGTGTCGAGCCGGCACCCTCGTTGCGGATCAGGCGGGCGATGCTCGATGGGCTTGACGCTTCGCGCTCGGCCGGCTCCGGCGGCGCATCGGCCCGCTCGTGCTCGTCGGCGATCGGGATCGTCCGTCGCGACGCCGTCGATGACGCCGGTGCCGGCTCGTGCGATGCCGGGCGGACCGATTCGGCGCGCTTGGTTGCGTGCGCGATGCGCGGCAGCGAGCTCGAGACCAGGCCGAGCACGGCGACCACCACGAACGGGATCGCCACGAGCACGGCCATCGCCACGCGCGGCACGCTGAAGCGCATTGAGAAGAGCGTCGTGACGCGCGAGACCGGGCTGCGCCGGCCCGTGGCTTCCGAAGCAGCCTGGCAAACCATCGCACGCGTGATCCGCCGCGTGCCGCGCACGTAGCCCACCATGAGCGCGCGGTCGCACAGGCTGTTGACCAAGCGCGGCACGCCGCCCGAGAGGTAATACACCTCGTCGAGCGCGGCGCCGGTGAAGAGGATGTCGCCGCGCGAGCCGGCCACCTTAAGCCGGTAGTAGATGTAGTTGCGCACGTCCTCGCGGCTCAGCGGGGTGAGGTGGTAGCGCACGGTGATGCGCTGGCTGAGCTGGCGGAGCCGTTTCGAGGCGAGCTTCGTCTTGAGCTCGGGTTGGCCGACGAGCACGATCTGCAGCAGCTTCTCCTTCTCGGTCTCAAGGTTCGACAGCATCCGGATCTGCTCGAGCACGGCAAACGAGAGGTTCTGCGCTTCGTCGACGATGATCGTCACGTTGTTGCCCTGGCGGTTCTGCTCGAGCAAGTAGTCGTTCAGCTCGTCAAGCAGGTCCATCTTCGTGCGGCCCTTCGTCGGCAGCCCGAAGTCGTGGTTGATCGCGCGCAAGAGCTCGAACTCGGTCAGGAACGAGTTGAGCACGAAGGCGACCTTCGTCTTCTCGTCGAGCTGGCCGAGCAGCACGCGGCACAGCGTCGTCTTGCCCGCGCCCACCTCGCCGGTCACCAGGATGAAGCCGCAGCGCGCGTTGATGCCGTAGAGCAGGTGGGTGAGCACTTCCTTGTGCACCTTGCTCGGGTAGAGGAAGCTCGTGTCGGGCGTCAGGTTGAACGGTCGCTCGCTCAGGCCGTAGAACTCGCGATACATCCCTGCTCCTTTCCGGTGCCGCTAACGCGCTGCCGCCTCGTCGGCATGATACACCCGGTCGCGCTCAATGCGCACCCCGGGGTGCCGCGCGGCCTCGTCGCCGACGAGCAGGCCGAGCACCTCGGCGGCGCTCGCGCTCCCCTCGGGCGTGATGGCGATCGTCATCTCCAGCCGGGTGCCGCCGCCGGGCTCGTCGAACGCCTCGAGCCGCTCGACGTAGCGGCGCACGTTGACCGCCTTCTCGCGCTCGCCGCGCGTGCGCACGACGACCGCCTCGTCGCTCGCCAGGAACCGCTCGACCGCCTCCGGCGCGATCATGATCTCGGCCGGCACGTGCACAGTGTAGTCGGCCTGGTCGAGCCAGGCGCCGAGCGACTCGGTCTTGCCCGTGATGAGCCGGACCGAGCGGATCACGAGGCCGTCGGGCAGGTGGGCCTGGAGCGCCTCGCGAGCGGCGACCACGTCGACCGGCTCCGCCAGGCGGACGTCGAAGAGCTCCGAGCCGGCCGTCAGGCCGAGCGGCAGTGCCGGGCCGAACGAGGCGTCGAGGTGCGGGCTGCACCCCTGCGTCGTGCGGGCCGGCAGGCCGGCCGCGCGCACGGCGCGCATGATGGCGCGGGCCGTGTCGAGGTGGCCGATGAA
>CAYUZG010000117.1:0-6683 GCA_964449605.1 uncultured Verrucomicrobiota bacterium
TCGCCTTTCCTGATCGGCTGTCGGGATCCGCGAGGACGAGAAGGTCGAGCTTTCGGGATACGCCGGGCTTGACGACGAGGCCGGCCTCGTCGGCCAGTCGCTCCTGCTCACCACGCGTAAGCGCGATGCCGTGTATCGTCACCACGCTGGCTCCGGTGAAGCAAACAGACTTCCCAGCCAATTCGTGCTGATGCTCATGCCTCGTGGTCTCCATCGGCTGGCTCGGGGCATCCAGAGGCAGGCCCAGGAGTTCGGCCAAGATCCCGAGGTCGCGGCGTTCCGCGTCGGTTACGATGCTGTCGGCCAGCGCCAGCTTCCAGATGCCGCTGAGGTAGGCGGCGTTCAGGGCCGAGACGCTCTTCACGTCCAGGGCCCACTCCTCCGCGACAGCGGCCAGCGCAATCACCTCGTCGTCGGTCAAGCGTCGGTCCTCTAGAACACGATCGAGGAGGTCGAGGTACTGAGTCGCTGCGGCTGCACTCGTGTCCAGGCCCTCGGGTACGCCAACCTGGCATGCGAGAGAGCCCAAGGCGGGATTCACTCGGGGCGGCGGCGGGACAGAGCGCGAACGCTCGTAGGGCCTCGGAGCGCTGGGGAAGCTTGGGGCGACGGCCGGCAGCGAAGCTACGTCGAGTTCGGGCAGTGCATGCGCCAGAAGCCGGGACGCGGCGCGAGCGTCGCCAACCGCGCAGTGAGCGTTCACCAGCTCGATCCCGAGAGCCTCGCAGCAGGAACCTAGACTCCGTCCGCCAACGAGCCAGAGGCGTCCGGCGGCAAGCATCGTGCAGAGGCCATCCGGAGTGCCCCAATCCAGCCCACACCTAGCGAGTTCATGGGAAAGGAACGAGATGTCGAAGCGCGCGTTGTGCGCGGCGATGCGCGTGCCCGCGATCAGGGACAAGAAGCCCCCCGCGATGTCGCCGAAGCTAGGCGCTCCGCGCAGGTCGCCTGCCGTTAGCCCGTGGATTTCGGTGGCGCCTACGTCCCTATCCGGATTGACCAACGTCGTCCAACAGTCGATCTCACGCCCAGCGGGCGACAGCCTGACGAGTCCGATCTCCACCACCCGATCTATGCTCGGGTGCAGTCCCGTGGTCTCGACATCGACCACGCACCAGTCGGTTGGGGCGCCGGTCCGAACCCAGCTATCCATTCGTGTCGGCTCTGCTTTCCCTCTCTACTGTCAGTCTCGGACCCAGCCCCCGGCCCACGCTTCGTTGATGCGGCGCTGTTCTTCGGACAGCCTCTCGTAGGTCGCCTTCGGGTTCTGCGGCACGACCACGAACTCGTGGTAGGCAGCGGGCCTCACGCCCAGCAGATCGGCCGGCGGTAGCTCCCCGCACGAGGAGAACCAAGCCCGTGTTGGCCATCCGCATTCGTAGTGGACCCACCAGCCCCTCGCCTCATCGAAGGTGAAGCCGGTTGCTCCGCAGTCGCAGAACCGCATGGGCATGGGCCGTCCGCACTTGCCGTGGACGAAACGGCGGTGTCCAGGGATGCGGCAGGGCTCGTTTGGGTAGCCGCAGTCGATCGAATGATCGAGCAGCGTGGCCCCGCTGCGAGCGAACCATGGCGCATCCTCACATGTGCACCACTCCGACCCGAGTCCCGCAAGCCTTGGATCCGGCAGCCCGCCCACGGTGACACAGTACCAGCCGGCACCGCTGGTTTTCTGGTGTTCCAGGCTCACGCCATCACGACCCGATGAGGTTCAAGCGATGCGAACACGGCTTGATGCACGGCCCATCCATCGAGGACCGGATCAGGATCCCAGCCCAGATACGCTGGAGTGGTAGGTGGCAGACCGTCCACCAGGGAACGATCCGACTCGCGGCCGACGACGATGCAGGCCTGCCGATGGCGCGTGAGGAGCACACACAGTCGGCCGGGGTCGAGGTGGAAGCCATCCGGGTCAGGTAGGCCCGCCAGCGGGTGCCAGGCGATGACCAGGTCGAACTGAAGACCTTGTAGCTTGTTGGCTGTGCTCACGACCACGTCGCCGAAGCCAGACGCGTCGAGTTCGGCCCGCAGGTAGTCGCGCTGATCGTTGTGCGACACGCCGATGGCGATGCGCGCCAGCTCGAGATCCATGAGGGCGTTGGCAGTGTACTCGCCACGAAGAGTCGGACCGCGCCGCGCCACGCGGCGGATGAGATCGACAATGGTCGCGATCATGACCGGATCGGCGGTCAAGACTGGGGCTTGGGGCAGCTCCAGGTGGGCCCATCCACTTCGCGCGGCCTCCTCTATCGTCTTGTCTAGAGTCAACGTGTGGGGATCGGAGCCTACCGCGGGCAAAACGCGTAGCTCCCGAGTTCCCGACAAGACGGCGGCATCGAAGGCGTGGCCTGGATAGAAGCCCCGTGCGACCTCGACGGCCCGCGGATCTAGGCGCCGGCTGATTGGGAACGCATGGACCCTCGTCGCCGGGTAGTTCCGCAGGAGCACGCCCACCGCGGTCTGCAGCGGGTCCTCGGCCAGCCCGCGCCAGCGGTCCGGCCGATCCATCGTCGAAAACGGGCTGAGCTGTCCGCTGTCGCCGACGAGCAGATGAGTCGGTGCAAGATCGCCGACCCGGTAGTAGCGGCCAGCATCCGCCTGAAACGACTCGTCCATGAGTAGGGCATCGAAACGACCGAGCGAACCTGTCGCGGAGCCCAGCTTGTCGACCGTGCCAACGATCAAGTCCGCGCCCGACGCTGTGGCGGCGTCGGTCGAGACGACGTTGGGAAGTGCGCCAGTCTCGGGCGGCAGCAAGCGATCGGTAGCAGGGACGAAGGTCACCACGTCATCCGGGTAGCGGCGGGCGAGGAGGTCCACGAGCCCGTAGGCTTGGTCGTTCGTAGGAGCGCAGACGGCAACGCGAGCGCCGACCGCACGAAGCGCGCCAACGGCGGATCCGACGAAGTAGCTCTTCCCGGCGCCTGCGGGCGCTTTGACGACTGTGGCGGTCTCGCGGCCCAAGCTGCGGCGCACATCCTCGACGACAGCGGCGGCGACAGAGTCTGCACGAGCGACGACCTCAGCGTTGTAGCTCATGCGACCCCCTCGTCGTCCGCTTCGATGGGAGCCGGGGCGGGAGTCGCGTCCGGAGCCCGAAGGGGCCACGGCGCTACTGGGCTCAAGTCGATCGGGAACTGCCAGTTCAGGTTGTGGATCGAGAAGCAAGCCTGATCGCCGAGCGAGGGGAGCGGCGCATTGCGGCCGCTCGTCGTGAGCTTGAGGGTAACCTGCAGGCCAGCGGTCGTTGTCTCAGACCGGTGAATCACCCAGGGCCTACCCGACGGGTTCTCGGTCCACCAGAGCTCTTTTCCCATCGGCAGCGGCCGCTCTGTGTCGGTCACGATCGTGACAAGAGGCCGGCGTACGGTCCGAACGCGGGCGATCTCTGCGTAGTTGAGGTCGACTTGGACGACCTTCCCCTCAATCGCCTTGCCGTCAAGCAGGTAGGGGATCATGCGAAGGGGATCGTTGAGGGCCTCCTCGGTCAGGAGGCGCGCCTTGGCTTCCTCGAGCCGATGCATGGTCGTGATTGCCTGGCGAGCAGTCTGGCGGGTTCGGCGGAAGCCGCCAGCGGCCGTCCAGTCGATGTGGCGCGCGTACGCGAGTCGATCCTCATCGACGCGACGAGGCACGGACAGCGCCTCCGTATACGCGCGCTCCCGCTCGAGCGCGCGCCAGATCAGCCGCCAGGTCCGCTCCACGAGCGGCCGGTAGTGCGAGGCGATGGGGACAAGGAGGGGCTGAACCACGGCAGACTCCGTCCGCCCGGCTCGTGCGAGATTGAACGCCTCTACGAGCGGTTCGAGGGTTTGGTCTTCTTCGCTGGCCGGCAGCGGCCCTGCCGGATGGAGCTCGGCCTCGGCCGCTGCGTCGAACGGGCTCATGCCGGCGGGCGGTGCGATGAAGGCGTCGAGAGCCTGAAAGGATGCCCGCTCGAACTCGGTTTGCGCTGTCGCCCAGTGATCGGCAACCACCTGTCCCAAAGGCACAATCAGCTGCTGTCCGGGCTCCTCGACGTGGCGGCCCAGAAACAACAGATGCTGGCCAAGGGCGCGCAGGCCCTCAGGCACCGGCCGCTCAGGCCGGTCCGTGAGGTAGGCGAGCCGGCGGCCAAGTCGGCCCAGGAAGTCTACGGTCGTCCGATTCGCGACGACGATCTGGGGCAGCCCGCGCGGGACGTCAGGATGCCACTTGCCTCGATCCAGCGTCACGCGGTCGGCGGCTGCCCCTTCGAAACGGGGCGTGAACCACTCCCCAAACGCGAGGAGCGCACTGAAGGCGAGGTCTCGGTTGCGCGGATCCCCAGCGACAACGATGTGGAGATCGTCTGGAGCCTGTCCGTATCCGATTGCAGCAGCGCTGAACGGTTCGGCTCCGAGCTGCCAGAGCACCAGCACGATCGGGTTCGGGAGCAAGCGCCGGTGAAGCATTGACGCGGTGCGAAAGGCTTTGCCCTCGCCGTGCGAACGTGCGACTAGAACCGCGCTGAGCTGGTTCACTAGCCCCGGCCCACTTTCGCCGTGTACAGCCGGCTCGCCCTCACGAGCTGGTGAGCAACGGGGGTCTCGATCCCGCTAGGCGGCGCGCCGGACGCCAGTTCTGCTGCCCGATGCAGACTCGCGATGCCCGGCAGGAGGCGGACCACCTGGTCGCCACCGATCACTGGCGCGCCGGCTGCGACACCTCGTGCGCGGCAGTAGCGCGCCGCGCCACAGGTAGACAGACAGCTGGACTTGGGCTTGGTGCCGACTTGCTCAGCAAGGGAGTCGAGGAGATCCAGTCGGGCAGCCGGATCCGCGCCCGTGTCGGCAATCTGACCGAACACGCCCGCGGGCAAGCCTGCGGCGAGCTCGGCCATCGGCACTGTTGAGCGGAGAAGGCCGCGCACCCGATGGACTCGGCCGGTCACGTCCTGAGTCTCGAGCGTCGGGGACAGGCCGACGTTGCGCGGCGCGATCAGCATGGCCATCATCGAGACAGCATCATCGGGATCGCCGCCCGCTCGGTCGACAAGCTCCTGGGTGAGCAGGATGTAGACGGCGACCTGGTCGAGGGCCGCGCCGAGCTTGTCGGGATCCGGTCGCCCATCAACGACCGGGAAGCTCTTGACCTCACCGGCGTGGATCGGGCTGTCGAACTTCACCGCGATCGCATCGGCTTCGAAGAAGGCCTGCTGGCCCGCGATCGTGGCCGTCAGAACCGCGCCGTCCATCAGGTTCGGCGCGTCCGCGGCACGGGCCACTATCTTCTCGATGAGCCCGCGGGTGACGTTGGCACGCAAGCGCATGCCCCGGTGGTTGCGCTCGTAGCCATCGCGAAGGTTGATGATGCGAGCGTCGGCAACCCCGAAGTGCATCTTGGTGCGAAGGAGCTCAAGCGTCTTCGAGTAGCCATCGGCCCGCATTGAACGCTCGAACTGCTCGCCGCGGCGGATGGCGAACGGCGACTGGCCGAACTGGACCTGGAATGGCGTCCCGACGAGGAGCTTGTCCATGTCAACCGACGCGCCAAAGGCCAGTGTCGCCAGGCTGCAGTCCGTGTGGCCCGAATAGGCCGCAAGCACGCGAACCGTCGGCGAGCGGCGGGGTGCCGTTCCGCGGAGGTCGACTCCAGTGGCTCCACCGATCGGTTTCGCGTCCATGCCCTCTACCCTGTCATTCCGCCGACTACCCGGGGCGGTGCCGCGCCCCACAGCTGAGCCCGCTCGTCGAGGATGGCCCTGGCTCGCGCTGCGGCGTCGGCTCGCCAGGTCCGATCGGGCTCTTCAATGGCCGCGAGCTCGGCGCTTGCTGCCTCTTCGACGCTCGTCGGATCCGCCGCGGTGGCCGCTGCGAGGGTCATTGCATAGCGGGCAAGCAGAGAAAGCAATGACCCAGCTTGGCTAGGAGATGACTCGAGAAGCCACCCGGCTTGACGAGCCACATTCAGGCTCGCACGGAGATGGTCGACCCTCTCGCTCCACGGTCCGATGAGGCGAGCCTCAAGGGGCCACGACGAGAGCGCGACTTTGGCCCGGAGTGCGAGGAATCGGCTACCCTCCAGAGCCGGCACGACGTAGAGGGGCCTGGCGGTACGAGGGGAAAGCCACGAGCGCTGCTCGTCGCGCCTCAGTGCGCCGAACGAACGGCTGTCAATCTCGACCCCGAAACGGGCCATCGCGTAGTCCGCGATGGATCGAGGCGCGGCCGCGACTCCGAGTTCGTTCAGCGCCGCAACTGCTACTTCTCTTGTCGAAGCGGCGGGCCCGCGCGAGCCAGCCGGCCCGGCCGTGCCGCGGCGCGCCTCAGACCGTGCCCGACGGCGCAGCCGATCCGCCCCCTCCTCGATGCGCAGAGCCCCCTGGACATCGCCGCGCGAGGCCAGCTCGGCACCCTGCCGAGACAGTTCGGCCGCTTGGGCGAGGAGATCGGCGATAGACTCGGGACGATTCGTCACGGGTCGAGTCTACACGCATTTCCACGCATTGCGCAATACAGCTCGTGTCAAGCATTGTCTGGCACTGTTAGGTCGCTCTGGACTCCAGGCTCGGTGTGGTTGATCAGCAGTCGGAGGGACGTAAGCACCTCGGCTGGGTCGGTCGCCTCGACGATCGGGCCGGACTTCAAGCTCGATGTATCGTGGTGCCGATCGAGAGCGAGAAGGAGAAGATGACGAGCCGCTCGCGCCTCGGGCTTCTTGCA
>CAYUZG010000118.1:0-6610 GCA_964449605.1 uncultured Verrucomicrobiota bacterium
CCATCTGCATCAGGCTCAGGCACGACTCCTGCATCCGCGCGCCGCCCGACGTGCACACGGTCACGACGGGGAGCCGCTCGGCGACGGCGCGCTCGAAGACCCGGGTGAGCTTCTCGCCGACGACCGACCCCATGCTGCCGCCGAGGTAGCCAAAGTCCATCGCCCCGAAGCCGACGCGCACCCCGTCGACCGTGCCGGTGCCGGTCACCACCGCCTCGTTGAGGCCCGACGACTTGATCGCCTTCCTCTGGCGGTCGGGGTAGGCGGAGGTGTCGACGAACGTGAGCGGGTCCTGCGGCGTGAGCGTATCGTCCATCTCGACAAACGACCCGTCATCGAGCAGCAGCTTGATCCGCTCGCGTGCCGACATCTTGAAGTGGAACTTGCACTTCGGGCAGGTGTTGAGCGTTTCCTCGAGCTGCTTGGCGTCGATGATCTGGTTACACGCGGCGCATTTCATCCAGCGCCCGTCGGGCACCTGGACCCGCTTCATCTTGACCGTTGAGTATCGTGGCTTGCCGAACAGCGGCATCGCTGTGCCCTCCCGGCCGGAAGCTTCCGTTTGTTGTCCGTTGCGAGCAGCGGCCTGTGGTCAAAGGTCCGTTCTTGTCTGTGCCGGTGAGCCGCGCAGCGGCGACTGACAGTAGCCACGGGCGCGAGCCCGTGGGTAGGGGCGTGCAAACCCTTCTTTGAGCCCCTTCAGGGGCGACTCAGCGCGAGACCCATCATGTGCTCAATCGCCCCTGACGGGGCTCTGTGATCGTCCTCCGTCGCTCTTACCACGGGCTTGCGCCCGAGGCTACTTCCAGCCGCCCCTGGCGGGGCTCTCCTTTGAAGACGCCGCTTGCTTCCGCTTCTCAGAACAACCGGCTAAGTACCGAGCATCTTGTGGAGCAGCTCGTTGACGAGCTTCGGGTTCGCCTTGCCCTTGGTTGCTTTCATCACCTGGCCGACGAGGAAGCCGAACGTCCTCTCGTTGCCGCCCCGGTAATCGGCGACCGGCTTCGAGTGCTGCTCGAGCACGGTGCCGATGATCTGCTGGAGCTCGCCGACGTCGCTGATCTGCACGAGGCCTTTCTCGGCGACGATCGCCTCGGCCGGCCGGCCCGTGGCGACCATCTCCTCGATGACGATCTTCCCAATTGTACCGCTAATCGTCCCGCTGTCCATGAGCTTTATCATCCCCACCAGACTCTCGGGCGTCACCGTGAGGGCGTCGAACCCGAGCCTGCGCTCCTTCATGAGCCGGAACAGCTCGCCCATGATCCAGTTGCAGACGACCTTCGGCTTGTCGTAAAGCGCCGTGCACGCCTCGTAGAACTCGGCCGCCGCCTGCTGCATCGTGAGCACCCCGGCGTCGTATTCCGAAAGGCCGTAGACGGTTATGTACCGGAGCTGGCGCGCGAGCGGCAGCTCGGGCAGCGACGCCCGGATTCGCTCGATCTGCTCGTCGGTGATGACGACCGGCACGAGGTCGGGCTCGGGGAAGTAGCGGTAATCGTGCACTTCTTCCTTGGTGCGCATGAGCGTCGTGCGCTGCTTGTCATCATTCCAGCGCCGCGTCTCGCGCTCGACCGTGCCGCCCGACTCGACGAGGTCGCGCTGGCGCTCGAACTCGTAGTCGATGGCGCGCCGCACACCGGTGATCGAGCCGACGTTCTTGATCTCGACGACGCCGCCGACCCGCTCGCCGCCCTTGGGGCGCACGTCGACGTTCGCCTCGCAGCGCATGCTGCCCTCTTCCATGTTGCAGTCGCTCACGCCGAGGTACTCGAGCAGCGTCTTGAGCCGGGTCAGGTACTCGAACGCCTCGCCGGATGAGCGCATGTCGGGCTCGGAGACGATCTCGAGCAGCGGTACGCCGGCGCGGTTGAAATCGACGCCGCTCGTGCCGTCGTCGAGGTGCACGAGCTTGCCGGCGTCCTCCTCGAGGTGCGCGCGCCGGATGCGGACCTCCTTGATCGCGCCGTCGACCAGGATCGGCAGCCGGCCGTTGGCGCTCAGCGGCTTGTCGTACTGCGAGATCTGGTAGTTCTTCGGCATGTCGGGGTAGAAGTAGTTCTTGCGGTCGAACTTGCTGAACCGCGACACCTCGCAGCCAACCGCCAGCCCGACCCGCACGGCGTGCTCGACGGCTTTCTCGTTCAGCACCGGCAGCGCGCCCGGCAGCCCGAGACAGACCGGACAGACGTGCGTGTTCGGCTCGCCGCCGAACTCGGCCCGGCAGCCGCAGAACGCCTTGCTCGCCGTCTTGAGCTCGACGTGCACCTCCATGCCGATGACGACCTCGTAGTCCATCACGCGCCTCCGCTCTCGACGGCGGCCGTGGGCGGCACGCGCCGGTGCCAGTCGGTCGCCTGCTGGTACGCGTGTGCGGTTCGCAGCAGGGTCGCCTCGTCGAACGGCTTGCCGATAAGCTGCAACCCCACCGGCAGCCCGGTGCCGTCGAACCCGCACGGAATCGACAGCCCCGGCAGGCCCGCGAGGTTCAGCGAGACCGTGTAGATGTCGGACAGGTACATCGTGAGCGGGTCGTCGATCTTCTCGCCGATCCTGAACGCCGTCGTCGGCGAGACCGGCGCGACGATGCAGTCGACCGACGCAAGGGCCGCGTCGAAATCGTGCTTGATCAGCGTGCGCACCTTGAGCGCCTTGAGGTAGTAGGCGTCGTAGTAGCCCGCGCTCAGCACGTACGTACCGAGCAGGATGCGGCGCTTCACCTCGGGGCCGAAGCCGGCCTCGCGGCTCGTTGTGTACATCCCGATGACGTTGTCGCCGCCGCCGCGGTGGCCGTAGCGGACGCCGTCGTAGCGCGCGAGGTTCGACGATGCCTCGGCCGTGCAGATGATGTAGTATGTGGCGATCGCGTAGTCGAGGTGGGGCAAGCGGACCTCGACCACCTCGGCGCCGAGCGCGTGCAACTGCTCGATGGCGGCCCGCACCGCCTGCTCTGTGCCGGGCTCGATGCCGGCGCCGAAGTACTCGACCGGCATGCCGACCGTGAGGCCCGCCAGATCGCCGTCGAGCGCCGCGACGTAATCGGGCACGGGGGAATCGACGGAGGTTGAGTCGCGCGCGTCATGCCCTGCGATGAGGCCGAGCAGCAGCGCCGTGTCACGCGCGTCGCGCGTGAGCGTGCCGATCTGGTCGAGCGACGAGGCGAACGCGACGAGCCCATAGCGCGAGACGCGGCCGTACGTCGGCTTGAGGCCCGTGACGCCGCACAGCGACGCGGGCATGCGGATCGACCCGCCGGTGTCGGACCCCAGCGCCGCGAAGGCGATCCGCGCTGCCACGGCTGCTGCCGAGCCGCCGCTCGAGCCGCCCGGCACCCGGTCGGTGTCCCAGGGGTTGCGCGTGGGGGCGACCGCGCTGTTCTCCGTCGACGAGCCCATGGCGAACTCGTCCATGTTCGTCTTGCCGAGCAGCACGGCGCCGGCGCCGCGTAGCCGCTCGACGACGGTGGCGTCGTACGGCGACGTGAAGCCGGCCAGGATGCGCGACGCGCACGTGGTGATGGCGCCCCGGACGACGATGTTGTCCTTGACCGCGATCGGCACGCCGGCGAGCGGCCCGAGCTCGTCGCCCGCGTCGAGCTTGGCGTCGATCTCGGCCGCGCGCGCGAGCGCGCCGTCGGCATCCACGCCGATGTAGGCACGCACCGTCGGGTCGACGCGCGCGATCGCCTCGAGCGTCGCCTTGGTCAGCTCGGTCGAACTGAGGCGCCGCGCTCGAACCGCCTCAGCGGCTTCGATCAGGCTGTGTCCTAGCACACTCATCGGCTCTCGTTCGGTTCGGTGGGGGTGTGCGGTGCTATTCGACGACGCGCGGCACCTGGAACAGCGTGCCGGTCAGCTTCGGGGCGTTCCGCAGCACGTCCTTCGGGTCCAACGACGGCTGAAGCTCGTCGGACCGCATCACGTTCTGGACGGGCAGGATGTGCGCCGTCGGCTCGACCTCGGCCGTGTCGAGCTCGTTGAGTTTCTCGACGTAGCCGAGCACCTCGCCGAGCTGCGGCGTCAGCGCGCGCTTCTCGGCCTCGGTCAGCTCGAGCCGGGCGAGCATCGCCACGTGCTCGACGTCCTCAACACCGATTTCCTTCATCAGGCACCACGCAGTTGTCGGGTCAGCCAGCCGGCTGCGCACGCACGAGCGCATCGCTCAGATCGGCGAATTGCTGAAGCGTGAGTTGCTCGGCCCGGCTCCTGGGATCGAGCCCGCAGTCGCGAACCGCACTTTCGAGACGCGCGGCAGCGGCCAGCTTGTCGTCGGAAAGCGCCGCCCATTCTAGGCGGCGCAGCGCGTTTTTCAACGTTTTTCTCCGGGCGCCGAACGCGGCGCGGATGAGCGCGAACGTCAGATCCGGGTTCTGGGGCGAAACCGCCGGCGCGGCCCGCCGGATCAGCTCGACGAGGACCGACTCGACTGCCGGGACGGGCTCGAACGCGGTCCGAGGCACCACGAGCACGCGGCGCGCTTCCGCGTGGTACTCGACCAGGTAGGTGATCGCGCCGCGATCGCGCGAGGCCGGCGCGGCCAACAGCCGCTGCGCCACCTCGCGCTGCATGGTGAAGTAGGCGGCCCGGAACGCGAGGCCCGACTCGAGCACGCGCGTGAGGATCGGCGTTGTGATCGAGTAGGGGAGGTTGCCGACGAGAACGACGTCTTCGTTGCCGGCTTCTGCGGCGAGCGGGCCGAGGTCCGCCTTGAGGATATCCTCGCGCCGGACCTCGAGGTTTGGCGCGCCGGCCAGTTGCTCGCCGAGCACGGCCGCGAGACCGCCATCGACCTCGAACGCGATCACCCGGCCGGCGGCCTTCACGAGCCGCTCGGTCAGCGCGCCCGTGCCTGCGCCGATCTCCACGACCACGTCGCTCGGCCGCAGGTCGAGCGCGTCGACGAGCCGGTCGCGCACGCGCTCGCTCACGAGGACGTGCTGGCCGAGGCGCTTGCGAAGCCGCAGGCCGTCGCGCCGCAGCCGTGCCTTGAGCGCGGGGCGGGTCAGCACGGGCGCCTCGGCCGGCGCCGCGCCAGTCGAGCGGCAAGCCGGATGGCCGCCTCCATGCTGCTTGGGTCGGCGACGAACCGCGGTGCGATGTCGTACGCCGTGCCATGGGCGGGCGAGGTGCGGATGAACGGCAGACCGAGCGTGACGTTGACGGCGCTGTCGAACGCGAGGAGCTTGACGGGTATAAGCCCCTGGTCGTGGTACATGGCCACGACCCCGTCGAATTCGCCGTGGCGGTGGCGGGCGAACAGCGTGTCGGCCGGCAGCGGCCCCATCACGTCGAGGCCGCGCGCCCGCGCACGCCGAACGGCCGGCGCGATCTGCTTGGCGTCCTGCGTTCCGAGCAGGCCGCCTTCGCCCGCGTGCGGGTTGAGGCCGCAGACGCCGATGCGCGGCGCCGCGACGCCGAACGAGCGTTCGAGCGCGTCGTGCAGCAGCTCGATCGTCGTGCGCACGCGCGCCGCGGTGATCATCTTGACTGCACGCTCGAGCGGCTCGTGAATCGTCGCGAGCACGACGCGCAGGCCGCCGCCGACGAACATCATCGCCACGTGCGGCGCACCCGCCTCGGCGGCAAGGAACTCGGTGTGCCCCGCGTGCGGGAGGCCGGCGCGGTGCAGGCCGGTCTTGTTGATCGGCGCGGTGACGACGGCATCGAGCTCGCCGGCCAGCGCGTCGCGCACGGCCGCGCGCACGCACGCCATGGCGGCCCGAGCCAGCGCGGCATCCACCCGGCCTGTGCCGGCGCGGCGCCGTCGAAGGCGTGTCGGGTCAACGCACCCGATCTCGTCGTCGAGCTGCGTGGCCTCGTGGGCGTTGTGGATGGCCTCGATTTTCAGAGCGGCGCGTGCGCGGCGGGCCGCCGATCGGAACACATCGGGCGAGCCGTATAGAACAAAGCCTGTCGACCGTGGTACCCCTCGGCCTACCAGTGCGCGAACGATCACCTCCGGGCCGATGCCGGCGGCGTCGCCCATGGTGATGCCGAGGCGGGGTGATCGGGATGGCATGCGCACCTCCCACCGACGTGCGGCTAGTCCGGCGGCTTGCGCTAGTTGAGGCCCGAGATGACGGCCGTCGTCTTCTCGATGCGCGCGGCGTACTTGTAGGTTTCCTCTTCGATCTTGATCCGGCGCAGGCGCCGCTGAATCCTGTCGTAGGCTTGGCTGAGCGGGGTTCGCACCGCCTCGCGTCGGCCGGTGATCATCACGATCCACAGGAAGCCCTTCTCGTCCTCAATCACCTGGCTCACCTCGGCGATCTCGAGTTGGTCGAAGAGGGCCGCGTTGACCCGGTCGGAGTTGATGACCGTGCGGGTGATCCAGCCCCGATCGCCGCCGGCGCGTGCCGTGCTTTCGATCTCCGAGGACTCCTTGGCCACCTCGGCGAACTCGGCGCCGGCCTTCAGCTTCTCGAGTGCGGCTGCTGCTTTCTGCCGCCGTTCGTCGTCGTGGCCGAAGAAGACGATCTCGCGGCACCGGACCTGCGCGGGCGTCAAGAACTCAGGATCGTCCTTGAGCTGCTCGTAGTACGCGGCGACTTCGCCGGGCGACACGTACACGCGCGGGACGATCCTCGCGCGGCGGTACTCGATGAACAAGT
>CAYUZG010000119.1:0-6609 GCA_964449605.1 uncultured Verrucomicrobiota bacterium
GCCGCGCGGTTCTTATTCCAGCCGACCGCCTCAATCACCCGGCGGATGTATTCCCGCTCAACCTCGTCGAGTGTCAGCTCCGTGGACGCCGCGACAAGGGTGTCGTCCGCCGGCGGCACGCTGTCCCCCTCCGCGAAAAGCAAGTGCTCGGGGCGCAGCTCGTCGTCGCACTCGAGCAGGATCGCGCGCTCGATTGTGTTCTTGAGCTCGCGCACGTTGCCCGGCCAGTGATACTCGAGCATCATCGCCTCGGCCTCGGGCAAGATCTTGTAGACGTTCTTCTTGAACTCGCGGTTGAACTTGTCGATGAAGTGCTTCGCCAGCAGCAACACGTCCCGACCGCGATCACGCAGCAGCGGCAGCGTGATCGGCACGACGTGGAGCCGGTAGTACAAATCCTCGCGGAACTTGCCCTCCGCCATCGCCGTTCGCAGATCGCGATTCGTCGAGGCGATGATGCGGATGTCCACGTTCACTTTCGACACGCCGCCGACCCGCGTAAACGACCGCTCCTGCAGCGCGCGCAGCAGCTTCGCCTGCAGCTTGTAGCTCATGTCGCCGATCTCGTCGAGGAACAGCGTGCCCTTATCGGCCAGCTCGAACAGGCCTTTCTTCTGCTGCTTCGCGTCGGTGAACGCGCCCTTCTCGAATCCGAAGAGCTCGCTCTCGACGAGCGCCTCCGGCACTGCCGTGCAGTTGAAATCGACGAACATCTTGTCGCGCCGGAAACTGTGATAGTGGATGGCGCGCGCGATCAGCTCCTTGCCCGTGCCGCTCTCGCCCTGCACAAGCACGGTCGACGAGTTGCTGCGCGCGACGCGCTTGACGTACTCGTACACCTTGCGCATCTTTGGGTTCTCGCCGACGATGAAATCGGCCTCGAACTCGCGCTGCTCGCGCTCGCGCACGATCGAAAGCTCTTTCTTGAGCGAGAGCGTCTCGAGTGCATTGCGCACAACGATCTTCAGCGTGTCGATGCTGAACGGCTTGTTGACGTAGTCGTACGCGCCGTACCTCATGCATTTCACGGCGCTGGCCACGTCGGCAAAGGCGGTCATGATGACCACGACGATGTCATCCTGGAGCTTCCGCACCTGCTTGAGCACATCGAGGCCGCTCGCTTTCGGCAGCTTCATGTCGAGCAACACAAGGTCGGGACGCTTGCTCCGGACAAGGCTGATTCCCTCCTCCCCGGTCGCCGCATCCAGAACCGTGTATCCTTCGTCGGCGAGCGCCTCCTTGAGTGAGACGCGAATCGCCTCTTCGTCGTCGACAATGAGAACCGTTGTCTCCATGTGTCCCCCGAATTAACGTGCAGCCTGCCAGCTCGTTGCTGCATCCTCAGAAACGCTCGACCGGTCCGTGGGCAGCACGGGCCACCGCACGATCATCGTCAAGCCGCAGGACGCACCACGCCGGGGCGTTATCGACCCGCCGTGTTCCTCAAGGCACTTGAGCGCGACCGGTAGGCCGAGCCCGTTGCCCTTCGTTTTCGTCGTGTAGAATGGCGAGAACAGCTCGTCGAGCTCGTCAAGATCGGTGCCGACGCCGGTATCCTCGAACGTCACGGTCACCTCGCCCGTCGACGCATCGTGCGCCGTGCGGACCGTCAGCGTGCCGCCCTGAGGCATCGCGTCAATGGCGTTCGCAATGACATTGCGGAACGCGCGCTCGATCTGCTCGGCATCGCAGCGCACGAACGGCATCGCCTCGTCGTGACGCACGTCCACGCGCACGTCCGATCGGTCGAAGGCGTCACCGAAAGCGCCGAGCGTCCTCTCAATGATCGCGCCGAGATCGGCCCGCATCATGCACGGCTGGCCCTCGCGCGAGTAGTCAAGCAAGTTCTTGACGATCTGCTCGACACGGTCGATCTCACTCAGGATCATGCCGACGTACTTCTTCTTGGGATCCGCCGACTCGAGCTTACCGCCCAGCATCTGTGTCGCCGCACTGATCCCGGCGAGAGGATTCCGGATCTCGTGCGCCAACACCGACGAAAGCCGGCCCAAGACAGCCAAACGGTCGTATTTCGGTTTCATGCGATCCCCCTTCTCCTGTGCGCTGCAGATTCCCCAAGCCAAGATACCATGCGGCGTCTTGCCGCCAATGCCGCGTCGCTGACCCCCGCGTTCGCTCAGTGCGTTCGTGGGCTCGCCGCCTCGCCAGCCGGACGGCGCGGAGTGTACGCAACTCCGCCACCAGGCTCAAGGCGCAACGAACTCCCTCCGTGATCCTCGCCCGTGTCGCGCGCCGGCAACCGCCTCGGCGAGCGTGCTGGTCACCTGTGTCACGTCCTGTTCCGTCATCCGCGGATGGAGCGGCAGCGTCACCTCGCGCGCCCCGACGCGCTCGGTAAGCGGCAGCCTCATCGCATCGCCGAACCGCTCGCGGTAGTAACGGAACGTATGGACCGGCGTGTAGTGCACGCTCGTCTGGATCCCGCGCTCATGCAGGATGCCGACGCACCGGCCCCTCTCGACGTCCTCGTCGAGCAGCGCCGCGCACAGATGGTGCGCCGGCGCGCCGCGTGGACTGCCAAACGGCATCCGAACCGCGGTCATCGGCGCGATCAGCTCGTGGTAGCGCGCCGTGAGCGCCGCGCGCCGCGCGTTGTTGCGGCCAAGCTTGTCGAGCTGCGCGAGCCCGATCGCCGCGCGCAGCTCATCGAGCCGGTAGTTGTAGCCCAGCTCACTGACCTCGTAGAGCGGCTCGGCACCCCGGTGCCGGTCGATGCACGCGCTCGACATGCCGTGGGACCGCATCAGGCGCACGCGCCGCGCGAGCTCGTCGTCGTCCGTCACCAGCATGCCGCCCTCGCCCACGGCGAGGTTCTTGTTCGTGTAGAAGCTGAAACAGCCGATCGTGCCGAACGTGCCCATCGCCCGGCCGTCGAGCCGCGCGAGCGGCGCGTGGGCGCAGTCCTCGACCACGGGGAGACCGTGAGCGCGCGCCACGTCGAGAATCGCGGCCATGTCGCACGGATACCCACCGTAATGCATGACGATGATCGCCGCAGTCTGCGGCGTAATGCGTTGCTCGATGTCTCTGGGCGAAACCGTCCAATCGTCATCGGACGTGATGTCGGCGAACACGGGCGTCGCGCCGCAGTAGACCACTGCATTGGCCGTCGCCACAAACGTCAGCGACGGCACGATAACCTCGTCGCCCGGCCCGATCTCGAGCGCGCGGCATGCAAGGTGCAGCGCGGCCGTGCCGCTCGAAACGGCAACGGCTTGACGCGCCCCCATGCGCGAGGCGAACACATGCTCGAAGCGCTCAGTCACCGGCCCCATGGTGAGCCACTTGCTGTCGAGCACGTCGAGGACGGCCTGGACTTCCGCCTCGTCGAAGTCGAGATCAGCCAGCGGCACCGACCACGTCATGGGTGCACCCCCACAAATTGCTCTCGCATCCGCCCGAAATCCGCGATGGCGCGTTCGTAGTCATCGGGGCGGCCCAGGTCGAGCCAGTACCCGGTGTGCGGGTACGAGTAGACGCGTTCACCCGCGTCGAGCATCGCCTGCATCAGCTCGTCGAAGCCGAACGGCTCGCCCTTCGGGATGTAGTTGAGCACCGCGCGCGAGAACACATAGACGCCCATGCTCACGTGGTAGCGGGCCATCGGTTTCTCGACGAACTCGACGATGCGCGTGTCGCCGTCCCAGCGCACGACGCCGAAATCGGCCTGCTGCTCGCGCGCCGCGGTCGCGATCGCAGCGATCCCGCCTCGCTCATCGTGGAACGCGCGGAGCTCGGCGAAGTCGATGTCGGTCAGCACGTCACCGTTCATCACGAGGAACGGCTCGGTCAGCTCCTCGATGAACGGCAACGAACCGACCGTGCTCAACGGGGCGTCCTCGCGGAAATAGCGGAGCCGGACGCCGAAGCGGCTGCCGTCGCCGAAGAATGTTTCGATGAGCGAAGCGAGATGACCGACCGTAATCGTCACGTCAACGATGCCGGCACGGCTGAGCTGCCCCAGGATGATCTCGAGGATCGGCGTGTCCTCGACGGGCACGAGCGGCTTCGGCAGCACGGCCGTGTACGGCCTGAGCCGCGTCCCTTTCCCACCAGCAAGCACAACCGCCTTCATAGTCACCCTACACGTTGTAGAGGTCCGCTTTGTATTCGCCGAGGTGCTGTGAGACGAACTCGATCGTCCGCTCGAGCCCCTCGCGCAGGGTCACGCGCGGGCGCCACCCCGTGCGCGCCTGCAGCTTCGTGCTGTCGCAGACCAGACGCGTCACCTCGCTCGCGTCCGGCCTGACGCGCCGCTCGTCGCGCACAAGGCGCGCACCGTTGCCGCAGAGCTCGATGATCGCCCGGCCCACGTCGCCGATCGCGACGCCCTCGCCGGTGCCGATGTTGAACACCTCGCCCGCCGCGTCGTCGAGCCCAGCCACGTCAAGCACGCCGTCAACCGTGTCGCTCACGTAGCTGAAGTCGCGCACCGGCGTGAGCGAGCCGGTCGCCACGCGCTTGCGCTGCGCGAGCGTCTGCGTGGCGATCGACGGGATGACGGCGCGAGCCGACTGGCGCGGCCCGTACGTGTTGAACGGCCGCACGGTCACCGCCGGCAGGCCGTATGAACAGACGTAGCTCTCGACGAGCTTGTCGGCGCCGACCTTGCTCGCCGCGTACGGCGACTGCGCGTGGGCCGGGTGTGTCTCGTCCATCAGCTCGGCTTGCGCCGTTCCGTACGTTTCGCTCGTCGAGGTGTGCACGAGCCGCGGCACGCTCGCCGCGCGGCACGCCTCGAGCACGTTGAGCGTGCCGAGCACGTTCGTCTCGATGAAGCTCTGCGGCGCCATGTACGAATACGGAATCGGGATCAGCGCCGCGAGATGGAAGACCACTTCGCATCCCTTCACCGCGGAAGCGACGAAGAACGGGTCGCGCACGTCGCCGGCCACGACTTCGACGTGCGGCAGCACCGAGTCGGGAACACGCTCGAGCTGGCCCCAGTCGTTGCGCGAGTTGTAGTGGACAAACGCGCGGACGCGCGCGCCGCGACGCACGAGCGCCTCGACGAGGTGGCTCCCGATGAAGCCGCCTGCGCCCGTCACAAGGGCCGTTGTCCCCTTCCAGTTCACGTGTGAACCCCCGTGTCGCCTGCTAGGCGCGCGACGATACCTCGTCGGGAATCGGCGCGGTGACGACGCGAATCGTGTCGAGCGCGCGCTCGGCCGCCGCGATCGCCTCGGCGCGCGTCGCGCCGCTCGCGATCACGTGCCCGGGCTTGCCCATGTTGCTCGTGAGCGGCTCGACCACGCTGCCCTCGGCGACGTTGAGGAAGACGTGCTCGACGCCCGGCAGATCGAGTGCCTCGTCCACGCCCTCGATCGCCGTTACCGCGCCCGGCTCGGCGAGAATCGCGCGCTCGCACGCGGCGCGGTGCCATTGCGGCGTCACGTCTGCCGGGTCGACCGGCTTGCCGACGGCCAGGTCAATGACCGCTTTGATCGAGTTCATCCCCGTCGCCAACGGCTCGGTGTACTGGCAGTGGAAGCCGCCGCTGAGGCGCGCGGTCATCTCGCCGATCTTTGCGCCGTCGGCCGTCACCCTGATATCGCCCTTCGACGCGCCCGTCATGATCCCGAGCGCCTCGATCCCAAGCCGCATCACGTCAAAAACGTTGTCGAGCGCCGCCTGTGGCAGCGCCGACGGGATCGTGTGGCCGATCTCGACGAAATACGGCGCGAGCGAGATGTGGCGATCGGCGATTGTGAGCAAGCGCACCTCGCCGTTCTCGACGATCGTGTCGATGCTCACCTCCGGCCCGTCCATGTGCTCTTCGATGATCGCCGCCCCCTCGCGGCTGTTCGAGATGGTCACGGGGAAGAAGTCGCGCAGCTCGTTGGGCGAGTCGATCCGCCGCACGCCGCGCGCGCCCATGTTGTCGACCGGCTTCATCACCACCGGGTAGCCGATCTCGTCGGCGGCCGAGAGCGCGTCGGCGAGCTGGCGCACCTCGCGGAAGTCCGGACACGGCACGCCGCATTGCCGCAGTCGGCGGCGCATGGCCGCCTTGTTCGTCGCCATGAACGCCGTGTGCGGGTCGACGCCCGGCAGGTTGAGCGCCGCAGCCACGCCCGCGACGGCGCACGAGGCGTCGGTGCCGATCGTGAGCACGCCGCGCACGTCGAACTGCTTCCGGCACGCCTCGGCGAAGCGCACGTGGCCCTCGACGTCGAACTTGCTCACCATGCCGACGTGGTCGGCCCAGCGCAGGCCGGGAGCGGTCTCGACGATGTCGGTGGCGATCACGGCGTAGCCCAGCGACTTGGCCATTCGGAGGGCCGGCTCCTGAAGAATGCCCGCGCCGACGATCACGACTGCTGGACGCACGCGTCGATGACCTCCATCACACGGTTTAGCCCGCACCCATCCACGACCCGTTTGCCCACAACGCTCATGGTCCGGCGCGCCGAGGCGTCGGCGGCGAGCGAGCGGAGCGCATCGGCCATATCCTGCGAGCGGCACGCGTCCCCGAACCCAAGACACTGCGCGGCACCCCACTCAACGAAGCGCCTCGCATTGTCGAGCTCGTGCGCCACCTGGCAGCAGACGATCGGCGGCGTGCCGACGCACGCCAGCTCGAACATG
>CAYUZG010000120.1:0-6561 GCA_964449605.1 uncultured Verrucomicrobiota bacterium
CGTATCGGCGCACGAACCACAAGAACCTCCACGTGCGCGGCTACAAAGAGGAAGGTACGACGACGACGCCGTTCGATATGGTCGTGATGAACGATCTCGACCGGTTCCACCTGGCCGGCGACGTCATCGACCGCGTGCCGAGTCTCGGGGCGAAGGCGGGGTACGCGAAGCAGTCCCTGCGCGACACACTCATCGCGCACAAGCAGTACATCGCTGCGCACGGCGAGGACATGCCCGAGGTGCGCGACTGGCAATGGCCGCGCAAGAACGGGTGACTGCCCCTGTTTTTTCTCGGAAGAGGCCTTGACACGCCCACATCGGTTTGCCACACTCCGGCGCCGCCAGGGAGGAGGTCCCGAGCGAAGCGTGAGTTCCGCGTTCGGGCGCAGTGCCCTTCCCTGCTGTCCAGCGGGTTCTGAGCCTGTCCAGGCTGCGGCTGGGCCGACGTAGAGTGACTCCGAGCAGAGAGGACGCTGTCACTCGATGCGCAAGACAGTCATCCGCACCTTAACGTTCGTATTCGGCCTCTACTTCGTCCTCGAATTCCTCCTCCCCAAAGAACTCGGCGGCAACTTCGACAAGACGGCCCTCCACGCGCCCGCTGTCCTCTATGACGCCGACTCCGGCGAATACCGCATGTACTACGTCGGCGTCTACAACCGCCGGACGCAGGCCGTCGGCCTCGCCACAAGCAAGGATGGCGTGTCGTGGGAGAAGTACAAGGGCAATCCGGTCCTCCGCTCGACGCTGTTCAACTCGGCCGACCGGCTCGGCTTCTCATCGCTATGCCCGATCAAGATCGACGGCGGGTACGAGCTCTACTACCTCGGCCACGACATGGAGACGCCGCCGCGCCTGACGATCTGCTGGGCCACGAGCAGCGACGGCTCGGCGTGGGAGAAGCAAGGCCGCCTCGAGTTCAAAGGCGAGATCCCGTGGCGCCAGCACGACGAGCTTGACGATTCCGTAGTCCGGCGCAAGCCGCGCTATACGAAGCTCCAGGCGATGGCCGCCACGGTGAGCGACGGCAAGCGCGTCCTGTTCATCGCGCACACGAACAGCGAGGGCCGAACCGAGCTACTGCAGGCCGAGCGAACGGGCACGAACGGCGAGTGGGTCGTCCTGCCCGACCCGCTTCCGCTCACGGGCCTCACGGAGGTCGAGAAGATCACGTGTCTGACCTACCTCGAGCGAGACGGCGACGGCGAGCTTTGGATGTACCTGAGCGACCAGAAGCTGTGCCGGGCGCGCCTTGGGGGCGAGACGATGCCGGTCGGGTTTATACTGGGCGCGCCCAACGGTGTGGAGGAGCCGGAGGAACAAGGGGCGGCTGCACTTGCCAAGATCACAGATATGAGCGTGTTCGCGGCGCCGGAGGGCTACCGGCTCGTGTATTCGAAGGAACACGGCAAGAAGACGGCCGAGGACGAAGTAGCGCCGACGGAGCTGTTCACGATCAGCAGCCTCGACGGAAACGAGTGGAGCCTGCCCCGGGAACCGGACACCGACAACTTGCTCATATTCCTTCGGGACCTTGCCACGAGAGCTCTCATACTGCCCGAGGCTATCATCCCCCGTGGCGCGGCTTCGCAGCCCACCTACCTCTCGCACGCCTTTGGCTTCATGGGCACGGTTTTGAGTGTGATCGCCGCGTTTGCCATCGGCCTCGGCGGTGTCAACATGGCCATCATGCAAGGGCGCCGGGTCGCCAGGGGCGGCAAGGGCGTCCACAACAACGTGCTGTTCTTCCTCTGCTTCGTCTTCATGTTCACGGCCACCATCTGGGGCAAGCCGATCATCGACAAGGTCAGGGCGGCCCAGGCCAGGGCGACGACCGAGGAGGAAGCCCGGGAAAGCGTCGAACAGATCAGGCAGGAGCATTCGTCGTTCACATTTCGACTGGCCCAGATCTACGACTTCGTCTTCTACAACGTGCAGGTGCATCTGGGCGCGACGCTCTTCGCGCTCGTGTCGTTCTACATGGTCGGTGCCGCGTTCCGTTCGTTCCGGGTCAAGTCGGCCGAGGCGGGGTTCCTCATCCTCTCGGCGACGATTGTCTTGCTTGGTCAGATACCGCTCGGCGCCCAGTTGAGTCCGTGGCTGCCCATCGTGGGCGGGAAGCTGCTTACCGTGTTCAACGCGGCGGCCTACCGCGCCGTCTTGATGGGCATGGCGATCGCGGCGATCTCGGTGTCGGTGCGCTTGTGGCTTGGCTTGGAGAAGGGGATGTTCCATGGAACCTGATCGAGCGAAGCCGAGAACGTTCGTGGAGTGGTTCCAGACGCTGGACCGCCGCATTCTTTACGTGGCGTTCTTTGTCTTTGTCGTGGGGGCGCATTTTGTCCCGATACACTGGCCCTCCACGCCGGCCAAGCACACGCGCGCGCTCTACGCCGCGATCGAGAACGCCCCGCTGGACAAGGTCGTCGCCATCGACAGCGACTGGTTTGCGGGGATCCGGGCCGAGTCGGAGAACCAAATGCGTGCCATATTCCACCACTTGATGCGGCGCCGTCTCAAGTTCGTCATCCTGGCATGGGCCCGCAACCCCGAAGGACAGAAATTCGGTTACGACATCGCGGCCAAGGTGGCCGAGGAGTACGGCTACGAGTACGGCAAGGACTGGGTCGCATTCGGCATGGTGCCGAAGGCGCGCGGAGCCGAGCTCGCGTCGCTGGCCAAGGACATCCGCGGGTTCATCCAGACGGACATGTACGGGACCAGCCTCGACGACAAAGAGAAGCTGCCGATGATGCAAGACGTGGAGAACATCTACGACATCGGCCTCATCGTGTCGTTTTCCTACGGGTTTGATCCGAACTGGCTCGGGTTCATCCAGGGCGTCTACGGCACGCCGTTTGGGGTGGCCTTGTCGGCGATCGAGTCCTCGACCGCTTATTCGTTCGTCGAGTCTGGCCAGATCTGCGGCATGCTGGCCGGGGCGGCGGGCGCGGCCGAATACGAGCAGTTGCTCGATCTGCCGGAGAGCAAGCGCCCTGCGCGGACGCCGGTCAATGTGCTCTCGATCTCGATCGTCTATGTCCTGCTCGCCATCCTCCTCGGGAACGTGGCGTATCTGACGAGCCTCGGGAAGAAGCAATGAACAAGAAGACGGCTCTTCAGCTCGCGCTTATCCTTGGCGTTGCAGCGCTGTTTGTCGCTGGGTTCTTCTATCAGTGGTTGCGCGTCCACGATCACCCAGATGTCACGTGGAAGACCCACATCGGCGCGTGGGTCGGTGCGATCTGCGTTTTCGGCATCCTGTCATACCTGCACAGCGAGAACGTCTTCTACCGGGTGTTCGAGCACATCCTGCTTGGCCTGGGCCTGGGCTTCACCATCGCCAACATGATCCGGCAGGTGTTGATCGCCAAGTGGTGGGAGCCGATGTATGCGGCGTTCAAAGCGTTCTACCGGGGAACGTACACGAGCCAATCGTACTGGGACGCGTGCCTCATCGTTGCGGGCATCTTCGGTCTGATGTGGTATTTCCAGTATAGCAAGAAGTATCTGTGGCTGAGTCGAATCACGATCGGCGTCTTTGCCGGTGCTGGCGCCGGCCTCGCAATCAAGGCCGAGTCCATCAAGGTGTTCCCACAGATCACGTCCACGTTCAAGAACGTCATCATCGGCACCTCACAGGCACCGAATCTGCCGGTCGGCGGTCTCGAGGGCCGGCTCGGGCTCTCGATCCAGAACGTGTTGTTTGTCGTCATCGTGTGCTGCGTGCTCTACTATTTCTTCTTCTCGTTGCGGCGCGATTCGGCGATAGCGAAAGCGCCGGCCAACCTTGGCCGGTTCTTCTTGATGATTAGTTTCGGCGCGTTTTTCGGCAACACGTTCATGACGCGCGTGGTGATTCTGATTGATCGGGTCCATTTCTTGCTCCACGACTGGTTGATGGTACAGTAACCGGCAGCCCAGAAGGCTGCGGCAGCCGAAAAAGCTGCGACAGAGGCGTGCGATGGAACAGGCAAGCTGGGCACTCCGGATCTTTGTGTTCTTGATCGCGTTCTTCGTGCTCTGGAAGGTTGTGCGCGCGAAGGCCGGCCGAGAGCTCTACCTGCGCAAGATCCCGGGGCTCGAGAAGGTTGATGACGCGGTCGGCCGCGCGACCGAGATGGGCCGCCCGATCATGTTCAACCCCGGTCTGGTCGACCTCAGCATCGAGCTGTTTTGCTGCCTCGCGTGCCTGTCGCACGTCGTCCGCCGGGCGGCGAGGGTCAATACGAACGTGCTTGTCCCGATCGCCTATCCGCTCACGTACGCGATCTGCGAGGAGTACTGGAAAGACGCCTACGCTCTTGAAGATAAGCCGGGCCTGTTCAGCTCCGAGGAGTCAATCCGGTTCTTCTCCGCAAGCCAGGCGGTGTTTGCCAGCAGCACGTCGGGCTGGATGGAGCGTGACCGCGTGAGCGCCAACTTCCTGTGGGGCCAGTACGGCTGGGAGTCGCTCTTCCTGGCCGAGGCCGGCCAGCGTGCCGGCGCGATCCAGATCGCCTGTACGTACTCGTACTACCAGGTGCCGTTCTTGATCGTCTCGTGCGACTACACGGCGTTCGGTGAGGAGTTCTACGCCGCGGGCGCCTACTTCGGCCGCGACCCGGTGCTGGTCGGCAGTCTGGCCGGGCAGGATATGTCGAAGCTCGTCATCTTCCTGCTCATCGTCGTCGGGTCGATTCTGGCGGTCGTCACGGGCAAGTTCAACTGGCTGTACATGCTCCTCTACGGCACGTGAGAAACGCCGCGGCCTTCCCGTCGCACCCTATCGACTTCATGTTACACTTGTCTCTACAGCAGTCTCCGTTCCTGGAGTGACGGCATGACCCAGCTCTTCACGTGCAGCAGCCACATCGACGCATCTGCCGAGGAGGTCTTCGCCTGGCACACCCGGCCGGGCGCGCTTGAGAGGCTCCTGCCACCGTGGCAGAAGGTGCGCATCATCGAGCAAGCCGGCGGCATCGAGGCCGGCGGCCGCGTCGTGCTTCGCTTTCGACAGGGGCCGTTCGTCTTCCGGTGGCACGCGGTTATTGACGAGTGCAGGCAAGGCCGGCTCTTCGTCGACCGCCAGGTCAAAGGGCCGTTTCCCCACTGGGTCCACTCGCATCGGTTCCTGCCCGAGGAAGGCGCCGCCAGCACGATCGAGGACCGCGTCAGCTACCGGCTTCCGATGGGGCCGATCGGCAGCTTCCTGGGCAGCCGGGCCTTGAAGCGGTGGCTCAAGCGAGTGTTCCGCTTCCGGCACGATCGCATCCGCAAGGACCTGGCCCGGCACAGGGCGTTCGAACGGCGCGGGCCGCAGCGCGTTGTGATCACCGGCTCGTCGGGCCTGATCGGGAGAAACCTGGCAGCGTTTCTCACCAGCGGCGGCCACACCGTTATCCGGCTCGTTCGCCGGGAGCCGGACGCCGGGCGCAACGAGGCGTTCTGGAATCCAGAGACGGGCGAGATCGATGCCGCGGCCATCGAGGGCGCCGACGCCGTCGTCCATCTGGCCGGTGAGAGCATCGCCGGCAAGCGGTGGTCGCGGGCCGTCAAGGAGGGCATCCTGCGCAGCCGCGTTGACGGCACCACGCTGCTCAGCCGAACGCTAGCGCAGCTGAATCGCCGACCGCATACGCTCATTTCAGCCTCGGCCATAGGATATTACGGCGCGCACAATGAGGGACTACTTGATGAGACATCAGAACTGGGTCAGGGCTTTCTCGCCGACGTGTGCAAGGCCTGGGAGGCGGCGACCGAGCCGGCCCGGCAGGCGGGCATCCGGGTCGTAACGCTGCGCACCGGCCTTGTTCTGAGCGCAGCCGGTGGGGCGCTGGTCAGGATGCTTCCGGCGTATCGGTGCGGCGTTGGCGGCGTCATCGGCAGCGGCCGGCAACACATGAGCTGGATCGCTCTCGACGACCTTGTGGGCGCCATCCACCACCTCATCTTCACGAATGTCTCCGGCCCGGTGAACGCCGTGTCGCCCAACGCGGTGACGAACGCCGTCTTCACCCGAACGCTCGGTGCCGTGCTCCGGCGGCCGCCGGTGTTCCGTGTGCCCGGTCCGGTTGTGCGTTTCACGTTCGGCGAGATGGGCGACGCCCTACTCCTTCGTGGCGCCCGGGTCGCTCCGGCGGCGCTGCTTTCGGCGGGCTTCCGCTTCCTCTACCCCGGTCTCGAGGACGCGCTCCGCCACGAGCTCGGCCGGCCGGCCACCTGAACCGCCAGGTGGCGGGAACCTTATGCGCCCCTCCCTGTGGTTACAGAGTCAGAGAGCACGCACGGAGGGAACGCTATGTACACCCGGGCAGACGGTCGAGAGCGGCTCGTTCGTATCGTCGTCGGAGGGTTTGCTCTGCTGGCTCTTGTCGTTCTGTTCGTGTTCTTGACTCTGTGCGCTGTTGATGGGAGAAGGCCCGGCATGACCGAATACAAGGGACAAGTCGCCGCGCCCGAGTTCCCAGCGAACGCCGACTGGCTCAACACGGATCGGCCGCTCACGCTGGCGGACTTGCGCGGCAAGGTGGTCTTGCTCGACTTCTGGACGTACTGCTGCATCAACTGCATCCACGTCAT
>CAYUZG010000121.1:0-4759 GCA_964449605.1 uncultured Verrucomicrobiota bacterium
CACGTGGGCGAGTCACTCGATATCGAGTCGTATCTTGAGCGGATCCTGACCACAGTCGGACCGGGCAAGCCGGTCAGCCTCGAGGTGATCAGCACAACCTATGAGGCGATGCGCGCTGAGGCGCTGCGCCTCTACGAGCGCTTCAATCCCGTGGCCAGCAACGTGGTGATCAAGATCCCTGTGAACCCGACGCTTGAGGCCGACAGCGGCGACGACGCCGACGGCCTCCGCACGATCGCCGAGCTGACAGGCCAGGGCATCCCGGTCAACGTGACGCTCGTGATGAACCCGACCCAGGCGCTGCTGGCCGCGAAGGCCGGCGCGACGTTCGTCAGCCCGTTTGCCGGGCGGATCGACGACTACTTGCGCACGTCGGTCGGCATCAGCTACGACAAAGGCGACTACTACCCCGCCGAGGGGATGCCGCGCGCCGACGGCCAGGGCGTGCTCGACTATGAGGGGGTTGTCAGTGGCGTTGATCTTGTCGATCAGATCGTCGCGCTTTTCGACAACTACGCCGTCGAGACCGAGGTGCTCGCGGCCAGCTTGCGCAACCCGCGCCAGGTGGCCGAGGTTGCCCTGGCAGGCGCCGACGTGGCGACGGTGCCGTTCGGCGTCTTCGCCGGCCTGCTGCGCCACCCGAAAACGTTTGAGGGGATGCAGCGGTTCGTCGCCGACGTCGTCGACGAGTACCGCACCTTCTTCGAGACGCCCGCGAAGTAGCCGCCCTCGCCCGATGGAGCGCGCTATTCGTTTTTGCCCAGCTTGTGGGTCGTGATGCGGTCGGCCGTCATGAGCGGGATGAGCAGGCGGTTCTTGGCGCGGTCGAGACTGATGTCGGCCGGGGCGGCCAGCTTGTCGACGACAACCTCGGTTTGCTTCTCCGGCGTGATGCGGTACACGATGCCCTTGTGGTAATCCGAGATGTAGAACGTGCCGTCGGCATCGCGGTCGATGCCGTCGAGGTGGGCGAACTTGTCCGGGTTGACCAGGAACGTGCTGACCGCACCCTCGGCGTCGATCGTCAGGATCGTGCCGCCGTTCCAGCAGACGACGTAGAGCAGCGCCTCGCCGGCGTCCCAGTAGAGGCCGTTCGGGCCGTTCAGGTCGCTGCCCTCGACGAGAACGCTCACTTTGTTTCCGTCTTTCGTCGCGATCTCGAAGATCTTGTTCTTCTGAGTGTCGGAGACGAACAGCACGCCATCGGGGCCGGCGGCGATGTCGTTCAGGAAGATCGCGCCGTGCGCTTCGAGCGACACGTTGCCCGTGTTTTTGCCTGTGTTCTTGTCGAACGCGCGCACGATCTTGAGATCGGCCACCCACAGCGTGTCGCCGACGATTACCATCCCTTTCGGGTCGTTGAGCTTCGTGCCGTTGACGCCGCCCTCGATGAACTTCTGCGCGACGACGTTCAGGTCCTTGTCCAGCTTCGTGATGTAACCGTTGTTGTCCTCGCGCGTGGGTTCACCGCCTTCCTCGGACGCGACCGGGGCCAAGTTGACGTTCGAGACGTAGTACGTGCCGGTGTCGGGATCGACGATGAAGCTCTCGGGCCTGGCGTAGTCGGACCGCTTGCTGCAGCATGAGCCGCCGCCGAGCGCGACAGCGACACACACGAACACCACACTAACAGCCAACCTGTACCGAGACATGAGTTACACCTCCCGCGTGTTGGCACCGGGTCCGTTTTCAGGCTTGCTCGAGCCGACTATACCGCTCGGCGCCGACGGCAGCAATGGCGAAACGGGCCGGCGGCCGGCGACGGCCAGTCACCTGTTGTCTCCTGGGCCCGGCTGAAGTACACTCCGACTTCCGCACCCGTGCACAGGAGGAGGACCGGCTTGTGCTGGCCCGAATGCGGCAGCGTTCAGGCGTGCCCGACATCTTCGACAAGGTGATCGCCGGCGAGCGGCTCACACCCGCCGAAGGGCTTCGCCTATTCGAGTGCCGCGACCTCGCGGCGCTCGGTGCGATGGCCACCCTGGTGCGCGAGCGACTCAACGGCGACCGCGCCTACTACGTGATCAACCGGCACATCAACTACTCGAACGTCTGCGTCAACCGGTGCCGGTTCTGCGCCTTCAGTCGGCCGCGCGGAGCGCCGGGGGCGTACGAGCTGAGTCTCGACGAGATATTCCGGATCGCTCGTGCGAGCTTGGCCGAGCCGATCACCGAGTTCCACATCGTCGGCGGGCTGCATCCCGAGCTGCCGCTGTCGTACTACGAGGCGATGCTGCGCGGACTCAAGGAGATCGCGCCTGCCGTGCACATCCAGGCGTTTACGGCCGTCGAGATCGCGCACATCGCCCGGGTCGCCGGCCTGGGTGTGCGCGACGTGCTCGGACGGCTGCGCGAGGCCGGGCTCGGCTCGCTGCCCGGCGGCGGGGCCGAGGTGTTCGCGCCCGAGCTGCGGCGCGAGCTGTGCCCGACGAAGCTCCCCGGCGACGACTGGCTCGACGTGATGCGCACGGCGCACGAGCTCGGCCTGCAGTCGAACGCGACGCTGCTCTACGGCCACATCGAGACGCCGGCGCAGATCATCGACCACCTCGACCGGCTGCGCGCGCTCCAGGATCACACGGGCGGCTTCATGGCGTTCATCCCGCTCGCGTTCCACCCGGAAAACACAGCGTTCGAGCATCTCGCCGGGCCCACGGGGCGGCGCGATCTGCAGGTTATGGCCGTCTCGCGCGTGTACCTGGACAACTTCCCCCACATCAAGGCGTTCTGGATCATGCTCGGCGTCAAGCTCGCGCAGGTCGCGCTCAGCTTCGGCGCCGACGACCTCAACGGGACAGTGGTCCGGGAGCGGATCACGCACGCCGCGGGCGCGAGGACGCCCGAGGCGCTGCCGGTGGACGAGATGCGCGCGCTCATCGAGGAAGCGGGCCGCACGCCCGTCGAGCGCACAACGCTCTACGAACCGGTCGAACGCGAACAGACACGGCAAGGCGCAGCAGGCTAAGGAGGCGACGTGGCGCGAGTTCGCATCGGGTCTGTGCCGTACCTGAACGCGCGGCCGTTGATCTACGGCCTCGAAGACGAGGTCGTCAAGGCGCCGCCGTCGACGCTCGCCAAGCTCCTGCGCACCGGCCTCCTCGACGTGGCGCTCGCACCGTCGGTGACGCTCTTCGACGCAGACGACTACCGGGTCGTGCCCGACATCTGCATTGCCTCGCGCGGGCCGGTGCGCAGCGTGATCCTGTTCCACCTGCGCAGGCCGAAGCGGCTGCGCACCGTCGTCGTCGACAACGAATCGCGCGCCTCCATCATGCTGCTCAAGGTGCTGCTCGCGAAGAAGTACGAAGCGGCGCCCCGATACGTCCCGGCCTGGCGGCTCTCGCTCAAGCAATCGTCGTACGACGCACAGCTCCTGATCGGCGACAAGGCGATGCTCCACCGCGACGCCGGGCGCAAGCTCGACCTCGGCGGCGCCTGGCACGAGTTCGTCCAGGTGCCGTTCATGTACGCATTCTGGATCGCGCGCCGCGACGTCGATCTCGGCAGCACGGTCGAACGCCTCCACGAAGCAAAAGCAGCGGGCGTGGCCAACATCGACCGCATCGCCGCCGAGCAGACAGTGCTCCCGAAGCGGCTCGCGCGGCGGTACCTGACCGAGAACGTCTATCACGACATGGGCGACGACGAGCTGTTCGGCTTTCAGCTTTTCAACCGGCTGTGCGTCGAGGTCGGCCTGACCGACAAGGAGATCGCCATTGACTTCTGCCGTTGAGCGGTGTCTCGACCGCGTCGTCGACGGCGAGCGCCTGAGCGCCGACGACGCCGTCCTGCTCTTCGAGCAGGCCGATCTGCCGAGCCTCGGCGCGGCCGCGCATGCCGTGCGCTGCCGCATGACGGACGAGCACGGCGTCACCTACGTCGTCGACCGCAACGTCAACTACACCAACGTCTGCATCTCTGCCTGCCGCTTCTGCGCCTTTCACCGTGCGCCGGACGATCCACAGGCCTATGTCCTAACGCGCGACGAGCTCGACGCGAAGCTCGACGAGATGGTCGCCCTCGGCGGCACGCAGCTCCTCATGCAGGGCGGCCTGCACCCCGATCTGCGGCTCGAGTTTTTCGAGGAGATGCTCCGGCACATCACGAACACCTTCCCCGTCCACGTCCACTCGTTCTCGCCGCCGGAGATCGTCCACTTCGCGCGCCTCAACGACCTGAGCATCGAGACGGTGCTCGGGCGGCTGCGCGACGCGGGCCTCGACTCGCTGCCGGGCGGCGGCGCCGAGATACTCGTCGAGTCCGTGCGCGAGTCGGTCAGCCCACACAAGTGCACGGCGGCCCAGTGGCTCGACGTGATGCGCACGGCACACCGGATCGGCATGCCGACGACGGCCACGATGATGTTCGGCCACGTCGAGACGCTCGGCCACCGCGTCGAACACCTCGTGCGCGTCCGCGAGCTGCAGGACGAGGCGGCTCGATTGGGCTTGCCGGAGTCCGGCCGATTCACCGCTTTCATCCCGTGGACGTATCAGCCGGCGAACACCGCGCTCGGCGGCCGGACCGTCGGCGGCCACGACTACCTGCGGACGCTGGCGATCGCGCGCCTCGTCCTCGACAACGTAACGAACGTGCAGGCCTCCTGGGTCACCCAGGGCGCCAAGATCGCGAGCGTCGCCCTGAGCTTCGGCGCGAACGACCTCGGCGGTACAATGATCGAGGAGAACGTGGTCGCCGCCGCCGGCACGAGCTATACCATGAGCATCGACGAGATCCGCGCCCTCATCGCCGACGCCGG
>CAYUZG010000121.1:4859-6497 GCA_964449605.1 uncultured Verrucomicrobiota bacterium
GCACGAGCTATACCATGAGCATCGACGAGATCCGCGCCCTCATCGCCGACGCCGGTTTCGAGCCGCGCCAACGCACAACGCTGTACGCGCCGGTCAAGCAGCACGCGCGCGGGAGGAAGCAATGAAGCGTGTGTTGCTCGTGATCGCGTTTCTGGCGATCGTGGGCTACTGCGTATACACGTACAGGCACTGGGGCGGGGACGGCCTGGGCCGCATCAGTGCGCGGACGCTGACAACGTTGTATGGGATTGTTGTCTTTGTCGGGTGTCTTTTCGTTATATCCTCGTCTCGGAGACGGCGGTGAGGGGGGCATGAGAATGGCGCGCGCGTCTGGCCGCGTCACCGCGCCTTCGGCCGCGTAGAAGGGTCAAGACGGATGGACTGGACGAATCCGTTCCACATGCCCGGGCGGTGGCTCAAGGGCAATCTGCACACGCACACGACGCGCAGCGACGGTGAGCTCGATGTCGACGAGCGGATCGCCGCCTACCACGATGCGGGGTATGACTTCATCGCGTTGACCGACCACCACGTTGTTTCGAACGATGCGGCGAAGTCGATGAGCGACTTCCTCGTCATCGACGGCGTCGAGTGGGAAGCCGACGGCCCCGAACCCGGCGAGATGTACCACGTCCTCGGCCTGAACGTGCCGGCCGGCCTGCCGATCGGCAACCCGGCAAGTCTCGACGAGATCAAGCGCAGGCTGGCCGACGCGGGCGCGCTCATGGTGCTGGCGCATCCGTACTGGTCGGGCAACACGGTCGAGCGCGTGGTCAACGCGGTCGACGGCATGTTCGCGCTCGAGGTGTTCAACGCCACGTGCCTCGGCATCGGCAAGGGCACCTCGCGCGTGCACTGGGACGACGCGCTCGACTGGGGCGCGCGCGTCTGCGGCATCGCCGTCGACGACGCGCACGGCACCGAGCACGACGTGTTCAAGGGCTGGGTGATGGTCCGGGCGGCGTCGCTCGAGGCGGCCGCCGTGCTCGACGCGCTCCGGGCGGGCGCGTTCTACTCGACGACGGGCCCGCGCATCGAGGACGTCGTCGTCGACGACGGGCGCATCCGGGTCCGGTGCTCGCCGGCCGTGAGCATCGCGTTCGTGGCGCAGCGCTACCGCGGGCGGCGTGTTGTTCCCGAGAAAGGCAAGCGGCTGCTGGACGCACGGTACGAGTTGAGAGGCGACGAGCGCTACGTGCGGATCGAAGTGACCGACGCGCGCGGCGGCACGGCCTGGACGAACCCGATGTACTTCTACTGAGCCTTCTTCTGGCCGTTGCCGGCGAAGAAGACGAGGATTCTCGCCAGCGTCGCACGAAGCTCCTTGCGCGGCACGATCATGTCGACCATCCCGTGCTCGAGCTGGAACTCCGAGAGCTGGAACCCGTCGGGCAGCGTCTGCTTGATCGTCTGCTCGATCACGCGCGGGCCGGTGAACCCGATCAGCGCGCCCGGCTCGGCGATGATGATGTCGCCGAGCGAGGCGAAGCTCGCGAGCACGCCGGCCATCGCCGGGTTGACCAGGATCGTCACGTAGAGCAGCCCGGCATCGTGCAGTCGGGCGACCGCGCCGCTCGTCTTGGCCATCTGCATCAGGCTCAGGCACGACTCCTGCATCCGCGCGCCGCCCGACGTGCA
>CAYUZG010000122.1:0-2100 GCA_964449605.1 uncultured Verrucomicrobiota bacterium
TCTCGTCGATGGTGAGCACGTAGTTGTGCGTCTCGAGCGCCTTGCGCAGCGCGATTTCCCACGGGACGTTCTTGAGCGTGATGTTCATCGGGCCGTCAACGCGTGGCGACAGCACGATGTTAATCTCGAGCCGCTCGGCGAACCAGTTGCAGAAGTCGCGTACGTTGGCGCCCTGCAGGGCGAAACTCACGAGGCCTTCTTTGATGTCGATCGCCTCCATCTCCTCGTCGAATCCCTCGCCGAGGAGGTCCTCTTCCAACCCGAGCTCGTCGTCCGTCGGCGAGCTCGAGCCTTCGTCCGTGACGGCTTCCTCGAGCTCGTCGGCCGTCCCGCCGGCGGGGGTCTCGATCGCCGTGGCCGTCGCCGTCGCCAGCACACCAATGGCGAGGCCGACAAGCCAATACAGCGGCCAGCGGTAGGCTCGGGGCCTGGTCGGGCAGCGCATCAGTGAACCCTCCTTGCGTCTGGTCGGTTTTGCTTATTCGTGTGTGATTTCTTCGACGTGCTTGACACGCCCGGCCTCGGGGCCGGAGGTGTGGAGCGTCAGCTTGAAATAGACCTGGCTCGGCTCGTGGTAGACGATCAGCGCCCGGCTCGAGAACCGCACGAGCCGCACGGTCTCGTCGAAAAACGGCAAGTTGTCACCCGCCTTGACCAGGTCGGCGGCCCCCTCGGGCGACGGCCTGAGGAATGCGCCCTGGCCCATCGTGCCGTTGAAGCAGATGGCCGCCAGCCGGTCGCGCACCGAGGCGTGCGGGTCGACGCCGCGCACCCCGGGCGGCGTGAACGGGTTGCGCCGCTCGGGCTTGAAGGTGTCGATCGAGGCGCTTTCCCACGGCTCGTCGCGCCCGTCTTTGAAGCCGATCAGGCGCACCTCGAGCTGGGCCTTGACGAGCCCGGACGGATTCTGCGGATCGTGCGGGGCGACTTCGAGCGAGGTGATGCGCATGCCCGGGTTGGTTGTCTCAAGCACCTGGAGGAAGCCCACGAGCTCGTAGAAGTCGATGCCCAGGATCGTGAACACGTTCGACAGCTCGTAGTACTGCCCGTCGTTGAGCGTCTCGATCTGTTCAAGGTCATTCTGGAAGCGGAAGTCGAACCCGTGCGCGCGCATCAGCTCCTCGAAGCAGCCGGTGAGCCGGCCGGCGAACAGCCCGTGCCGCAGCCCGGCTTCGAGCTCGGCGGCACGCGCCTCGACGGCCTGGGCGCGGTGCACGGTGTCGAGGTTGCTTTTGAGCACGCGTTGCTGCTCGCTGATCTCGGCCCGCCACTTGTTGACGTTCTCCTCATGGCCCCGGGAGCGGCCGAGGTTCGGCTTGATCATCCCCATGTAGGAGCCGATGGCGACGATGAGGCCCACGAGCACCAGCAGCGTGATCGTCTGCGTCTGTTCTTTCGAGTAGTTCATCGGGGCGGCGCCTCGCCGGTGCCGTCAACCAGTTCGTCCACAAACGGCCGGAACAGGCAGGAAATGCCGAACTTGGTCAGCCCGTCCGGCAGCAGCTCTGTCTCGGGAATGACCGCGTCGAACACCTCGCTGAACGTGGCCGACTCCTTCAGCCCGTTGGCGAAGCGCATCTCGAGGCTCGCCGCCCCCTCGTACGTGCCGCTGATGACCAGCTTGAGCGGCTGGCCCGTGCGCTTGTGCCGCTCGACGGCGAGCGACGTGATGCGCACCCCGTCCGGGCAGCGCAGGCTCACCACGCGCAGCACCTCGCACCACTCGATCTTCCCGTCGAGCCGGGACGCGAGCACCTCGTAACGGGCGGCTGCCTCGGCGAACCCCGCCGTGGTCCGCTCGGCCTCGGCCGCCTGCTCCTTGGCCTGGTTCAGCTCGCTCTGGACCCGCTTGCTCTCGCGCTCGCGGGCGCCGACCCGCGTGCTCGAGACGAACACGAAGAGGCCCATCAGCAGCGTGAGCCCCACCAGGCTGAGCGGAAACACCTTCGACACAGGCGCGAGCGCGGGCGGCTTCTTCTGGCTCGCATGAGCCCGCGCACGCAACTGGGTCGGCAACAAGTTGATCTCGATCATGCGGCCTCCCGGTTCCTAACCGGCCTCCCGGTTCCTAACCGGCCTCCCGGTTCCTAACCGGCCTCC
>CAYUZG010000122.1:2200-6489 GCA_964449605.1 uncultured Verrucomicrobiota bacterium
GTTCCTAACCGGCCTCCCGGTTCCTAACCGGCCTCCCGGTTCCTAACCGGCCTCCCGGTTCCTAACCGGCCTCCACTGAACGCGCCGCCAGCCCGACGGCCACGTCGAGCGTCGGCGCGATCGATTGCAGTGTTTCGTCGTCGGCAAACGGGCCGAGCTCGATGCCATCGAGCGCGTTCCACTCGTGAACAGGCACACCAAGCGTCCGGCCCAAAAACTCGCGCAGGGACGCCAGCATCGAGGTGCCGCCGCTCACGTACAGCTCGGTGACCGTGCGGCTCGCGAGCCCCTCGAAGTAGTCGAACGAGGTGCGCACCTGGCGCCCGATGCTGTTCAAGACCATGTCGAGGTGCGAGCCGATGATCGGATCGCCGAAGACCTTGAGGCGCTCGGCCTCTTCGAGCTCAATGCCGAGGCCACGGGCGATGGCCAGGCTCAGCCCCTCGCCGCCGATCTCGATGCAGCGCGTGAACGCCGGGATGCCGCCGCTCAGAATGCTCACCGTGGTCTGTTTGGCCCCGATATTGAGCAGCGCCGTCGGCTTGTCCGGCTCGGGCGTGTGCGCCAGCAGGAACGCGTTGATCGTGGCGACCGGGTCCACGTCGATGCAGTTCGCGGTGAGCGAGGCGGCCTTCAGGATGTTGAGCACCCGCTCGCAGGCGCTCTTGCGGGCCGCCACCAACATGACGTCCATCTTGCCGTCGCCGTTGCCCGACGGCCGCAGGATCGTGCAGTCGAGCTCGACTTCCTTGACGTCGAAGGGGATATGCTGACCCGCCTCGTAGCGGATCGACGAGCGCAGGTCTTCGAGCCCCATCTCGGGCATGCGGATGTAGCGCACCACCACCGTGTTGCCCGAGACCGAGGCACGCACGCCCCGTTCGTCGCCGTGCAGCTTGCCGACCGTTTTGCGCACGGTCTCACCGAGCGCCTTGTCCGAGAGCGCGGTGGCCACCGCCGCGGTTGACTCCACGCTGTAGCCTTTGAGCCAGAGCTTGCGCCGGGCCCCGTCGGCCTCGAGGGCGACCGCTTTGACGGCGCGGTTGCCGATATCGACACCGATCGCCGTGCGTCGTTTCTTCTTGAACATCGCGTTGAGCATCGTGTTGAACATCGTGTTGAGCATCGGACGTTTGTTCGGAACACCTGAACCGTCGTGGGGGAAAAATCATCACCCCCGGCTGCGCTATTCGCTCACTTCGGCAATGATCCTGGGCTGTGTTCAGGGGCGGGACTCGACTGGGCATGAAAGGCATGCACCGTCGTGTCGGCGCCCGTCAGGACTAGCAGAACAGGGGGTGGCCGGTGCAAGAAGCATGCCAGGGGCTCACAGCCGAGGAAGGGAAGCTGGGCGCACGGCGGGCCTAGTCCACGCGTGGATGGACCGAGGTGCTGATGCGCACCTCGACGACCGTCTCGAACGGGTGCACGGTCTCCTGGAGCACGAGCTCGATCTCGACGTGATCAGACTGTCTGGTCACGTTCATCTCGGAGACGACCGGTTGGCTGTTCAGGGCGATCTCGTCATTTTCGACGCTGGTGTCGGGGTCGTAGATGATCCGGCCCTCGTAGTCGACGTAGATCGAGCACTCGGTGTCGTCGCTCGTGTCGAACGTTGGCGGGTCGTTGCGGTCGACCATATAGGAGATGTGGGGCCACGCGCTCTCGTAGACCTGGAGCGTGTCGAAGCGCGCCTCGCGCAGGCCGTACTGGCCGCTCGGGCCGCGGACGATGCGCTCGAGGATCATGTTGCCCAACCGCTCGAGCCGGGCATCGGTGCTGCCCTCGACGAACGTGCGCGTGCCCATCATCTGAATCGTGTACACGGCCGCGACAACGAACACAGCGAGCAGCGAGGCCACCATGACCTCGACGAGCGTGAATCCCGTCTTCGGCTTCATCGGTCCTGATCTCCTTCGACCCGCCTCGCGGGCGCGCGTGCGAGGCGGGAGTCCCGGCGCGTTGCCGATCAACGCGTCCGTCGTTCTACCGCGGGGCCATGAGCGTCCGGAGCTCTTCGGAGACCGTGATGTCCTGCCCCATATGTCGCTCGACCCACTGGATCTCGACGCGGATCTCGAGCACGTCGTCGCCGTCCTCGTCGGTGATCGTCGTGGTGCGCGTGCCGCTCAGCACGGCGCTGCCGCCCCGCACCGAGTCGATCGGGACTTCCAACTCCACGGTGACCGAGTCCATGTTGTTGACCGCGTCGTACCCGAGCCCTTGGAGGTATTCGAGCCGGCCGCGCAGCTCGTTGGTCGCCTGGGCGCGGTGCTTGGCCACTTGCGTCACGTAGCGGCCCATGATGAAGGAGGTGAGCAGCGCCACCAACAGGAAGGCGATAATGAGCGACGAGACCATCACCTCGGTCAGGGTAAAGCCGCCCGTGGTTCGTGTGCGCCTTGTCCGGCTCATCGGCTGTCTCCATCACCGTGGGCGGTCGTGGCGCGCTCGTCGCGCGCCCGCTGTCTCGTCGGCCTGCTGCACGCGTGCGGGCTGCCGGGCTGCTTGTGTCTGTTAGTCGGGTGCGTGCTCGACGGGCTCGACCGTGCAGCGGATGCCGTCGATGCCCTGCGCGTTGTAGGTGAGCGCGTAGTCGTTGTTATCCTCGACGGGGCTGGAGGGGCACTCGAACGAGCTGATCTTCCGGATGTAGCCGTTGCTCATCAGCGTCGTGCGCAGCGTCGCGCCGTCGCCGCCGCCGAGAAACCCGCTGCTGGTGTCCATGTCGTAGGTGAGCGCCTGGCCGAGGATCACGCGCTGGTTCTCCAAGCACGTGTTGCGCTGCACCGTCTCGCGCGCCTTGCTGAAGTTCGGGATCGCGATCGCGGCGAGCAGGCCAATGATCGCCACGGCGATCATGATTTCGACGAGTGTGAATCCGCGCTGTCCGTTCATCGGTTTCCCCGTTGTCGCCGGCCCGGGCGAGCGTGCCCACCCGGCCGGGACGCGATCCGCCTTACCGCAGAGACGAGAGGGCGGCGCCGGCCGCCCCCTCGATCTCTGGATGTCTCAGGGCCATTGTGCCAATGACCCGCCGACGCGATCCGCTACGGTAAGACGTGGCCGGCGACGTCGCAGACCGGATCGGTCGACATGTCGCCGATCGTGTAGGTGCCGCTGGCCGGGCAATCGAGGCTCGCATACGTGCCCTTGATGTAGTCGTCGAGGTCTGCGGCCACGGGCGTATCGGTCGACGTTTTCTTCTCTTCAATGGCCCACTGCTGCTTCGCCGAGTCGATCTGCCGCAGGTTCTCGATGCAGGCGTTCGTCTGCGAAGTCTCGCGGGCCTTGATGAAGTTCGGGATCGCAATCGCGGCCAGCAATCCGATGATGGCGACCACGATCATGATCTCGACAAGTGTGAAACCCTTCTTCATTGTTCCGTCTTCCTCCAGGGTGGTCGGTTGTCCTTGCTCTGACGCCGACCCGAATGAGCAACCGGTGTGCCAACGAGTGGGCCACGTGCGGGGGCGCCCGTGCAACGGCTTGCGCTGCGCGGGGTTGCAGAAACCACTTTGTCCTCCGAGAGGGCGCCCCAGGCCCAGAGCCTTCTTCGCGCTAAGAAGTGGCCGGCAACGCTTTCTCAAAGCTGAGAAGCGCCGCGCGGGCCGGTGCGCAGGCCGGCGCAACTCTCGGCGTGTTTTCATCACTCACGCTGAGCGGAGGTGCTATAGTCGAGCACCGGAGTCCCTTGTGCATGCTGCAGAGGAGGAGAAGGAGATGCGCACGCTATCGTTTCTGGTCGCGCTTCTCGCGGTCGTTCTTGCCGGGCCCGCGAGCGCCGTCCAAGTGATCGAGGCTGTCAAACCGGTCCAGGTGCAGACGGCCGACGTCGACGTCGAGATCGCCGAGTTCGGCCCCGTGTTCATTGCCTACACGTCGAACACGGGACCCTACGACACGGTTGGCAAGGCGATCGGCTCGTTCATGCAGCACCTGGGCAAGCAGAAGATCAAACCCGTCGGGCCGCTGATGTGCATCTACTACGACGACCCGGCGGCAACGCCGGCGAACGAGCTGCGCTGGGACATCGCGATGGAGGTGGCCGAGGGCACCAAGGTCGCCGCGCCCCTCAAGACGAAGGTGATCGAGCGGTGTCTTGTGGCGCGCACGGCGTTTCGGGGAATGCCCGAGAAGCTCGGGCCCGTCTACGCCGGGCTGACCCGAGAGGCGGTCGCGCGCGGCTATCGGACGGTCGGTCCGGCGATCGAGCTTCATACCGGCATGCCCACCGGGCGGATGATGAACTGCACAATCAACTTCGTCGTCGCCGCGCCGGAAGAGCC
>CAYUZG010000123.1:0-2907 GCA_964449605.1 uncultured Verrucomicrobiota bacterium
CGGTCCTGCGAGTCGACGTCGATGCCGCGTGGTTCGTCCAGCTCGAGTGTTGCGCCTGAATTCGCGCAGCACAGATGCCACATGCCGCACAACGCGAGTGCTGCGATCGCCGCTGCCGTCCGTTTCATCGTCCGCCTCCTCTGGTCCTCCGTCGTCGGGTTGTCGTGTTCCGGGTGCGCCTCCGGGCCGCTACGTCAAGCGGTTGGCCACCACACGCGTAGCGAAAACGTGGCCGTTCCTCGACCGAGGAACGGCCACCGATTCGCGGGCTCTTAGCTTGATAGGGCAAGACTGGAGCTAGCCCATCAGCTTCTTGAGGTCCTCGATCGTGCCTTTGACGTGCTCGGCCGACTTCTTGAGCGCCGCGCTGTCGGCGTCGCTGAGCTTGAGCTCGATCACCTTCTCCACGCCGTTGGCGCCGAGTTTGACGGGCACGCCGACGAAGACGTCCTTGATCCCGTACTCGCCCTCGAGCAGCGTGCAGCACGGCAGAACCTGGCCCTGGTCCCGCGTGATGCTCTCGACCATCGAGGCGACCGCGGCCGCCGGCGCGTAGTAGGCGCTGCCCGTCTTGAGCAGCTTGACGATCTCGCCGCCGCCCTTGCGCGTGCGCTCGACCATCGCGTCGATGCGCTCCTGCGGGATAAGGGCTTTGATCCCGATGCCGCTCACGGTCGCGTAGTCGGTCAGCGGCACCATCGAGTCGCCGTGGCCGCCGAGGACCATGGCCGAGACCTCGCGCACCGAGACGCCGAGCTCCATCGCGATGAAGCAGCGGAAGCGCGTCGAGTCAAGCACGCCGGCCATGCCGAACACCTTGTTCTTCGGGTAGCCGCTCTTCGAATAGACCAGATAGGTCATTACGTCGAGCGGGTTCGACACGACGAGCAGGATCGGATTGCCCGGCTGCTTGAGCACACTGTCGGCGACGCCGCCGACGATCTCGGCGTTGACCTTGAGCAGGTCGTCGCGCGACATGCCCGGCTTGCGCGGCACGCCGGCAGTGATCACGACGATGTCGCTGTTGGCCGTGTCGGCGTAGTTGTTCGCGCCGGCGATGGTGGCGTCCCACCCCTCAACCGGTGCGGACTCCATCATGTCGAGCGCCTTGCCCATAGGCATGTCCTCGACGATGTCGAGCAGGACGACGTTGGCGAGATTGCCGCGCGCAATGGCGTGGGCCGTCGTCTCGCCCACGTGGCCGGCGCCAATGACACTGACTTTCGGCAGACCCATGGCTCCCTCCTCCGATTTGGCTGTGGCAGACCCATCGACGCCCTCGAATGGGGCGTTACTCTCGCTCAAGCTGCGCCGCCAGATGCCGTGGCGGCTGCTTGGACCTCCTCCCGGGATGATCGCGGGACACAATCAGCGCAGGCCGGATGGTACCGGCCGCACCGGCGTGTGTCAACCGGGGAGCTCGGGGCCGCGATGCGCGAGCCAGCGGTCGAGGTTCTCGCGGAAGCTGCATCCGATGCAGCCGCCGGCGTCCTTGGAGCAGAAGTCCTTGAAGACCTGGTGCAGGCCCTGGCGCAGGGCGGCCGTCTCGGGGCCGACCGGGTCTGTCTGCACGCCGAAGAGGCGGTGCCGCACAAGGCGGGTCACCTTGTCGTCATCCCCTTTGGGCGAGGCGTGATAGAGCATCAGCAGGGCACCCTCGAGCTCGGGCCGAGCGCGCCGCACGTACAGCAGCAAGACGGGTATGACGACGTTGACGACGATCTGCTCGAGCCGGCTGCGGCCGAGCAGGGCGACCGGCCTCGCCAGCGTGCGCCCACCGAGCACGTAGCGGCGCGACCAGTAGCGGTCGGTGCCGACGGCGAACAGGTCGGCCATCCGGCGGCGCGCCTCGCGGCAGGCTTTGCTCACGGCGCCCCCGCGCATCGCCGTGGCGCGCGCCAGCACGTTCTCGCGGAACCGGCGGTAGTCGTCCTCGAAGCGGGCCGCGGTCTTGTTGAGCCCGTCGAGGATCGAGGTGAGCGTCTGGAGGAGCGGCTGCCGGCGCGTGCGCCGAAGCCAGAGGCTCGCGGCCGCGATGCGCCGCATGGGCGAGTTGGCCGGCCGCCCGCCGGTGAACCACGCGCCCGAATCCATCGGGAAGTAGGACCGCTCGTCCTGGAACGCGTCCCACGTCCCCTTGAGAAAAGCGTAGAAGCGCTGCGTCTCCTTGTCCCACGATTGGTCGGCACCGGACGGCAACAGGCCCGACACGCCGAGCAGGACGGCCTGCACGGCGTACTCGCCCGCGCCGGCCTGCTGGCCCTCGGCGAACTCGCGCAGCACACGCAGCGGCACGCGCTCGGCCAAGGTGCGCATCGGCTGCTTGTTCGCGTCGTAGCCGAGCGCCTCCATGACCGCGCGGTAGAGGACGTCGTCGAAGTCCACGGAAGCTGCCGAAATCTCGTCGAGCCAGGCGGCATAGCGCTCGGCCTTCTCCTGCACGCGCCACTCGCCGGCGAGCATGATGAGCCGGACAAGCTCGGCACGACGGACACGCCGGAGGATTTTGGCGCATTCGCCCAGGCCGGCCCGCTTGCGGTACGGGTAGTCGTCGGTCTCGACCTGCTTCTCGACGGTGCGCAGCGGCTGGGTGAGCGCGTCGGCGAGCACGACCTGCGGGACGGCGCGCCCTGCGGCATTGGTGACGCTCGTGATCCCGGCGTCGTTCCACATCACGACGTGGACGGCCACGTTCGCATACTCGAGCTGCGAGCGGTGCCCGTGCGCGTTCCAGTCGCTCGCGTTGACGTGCACCTCGACGTCGCCCTGGATGACCTCGTCGCCGATACGCACGGCCGCGCGCAGGAAGTCAGGCCCGTCGTCGAGGTTCCACACGCCGGGCGAGATAACGCTCACGGGCCGGCCGTCGGCCGTCGTGAGCTCCTTGAGGTAGCGCTGGCTGTACCA
>CAYUZG010000123.1:3007-6445 GCA_964449605.1 uncultured Verrucomicrobiota bacterium
CCGACGAACTCGATCGCGTCCTTGTGCACGACGACGGCGCCGTAGCCGACCGTCTGCGGACCGAGCGCCTGGCGGATGCCGGCGTCGAACGGCACGCGCCCGCTGAGCAGCAAGTCGCCGGGCAGGCCGTAGACGTCGGACACGATGCGCTTCTCGACGGGGTCAATGCCGTACTGGCTCCCGGCCGGCCGCGGCGCCTCGTCGAGCATCGGGACTCCTTCAAGGCGGAACGGCTCGAGGCGGTTGCCGTAGAGCGACTCGAACCGGGTCATCGTGCGCTGCGCCTGCTCCTCGGCGGCCGTGCCGTAGAGCCTGAGCGCGGCGTGGACGAATTCCTCGCCGCCGGTCGTATCGAAGCGGATGAGAGCATGGCCCTCGCTGGGCAGGAAGTGCCGAAGATCACTATCGTCTCGCTCTTCGGGGGAATCGGGGGAGCTCTCCGTGTCATCAACGAGAAAACGGAGGAAATGCCAATTGGAGAAACGGCCGTCGCGCGCGACAACAAGAACCGGGTGTGGGGCACTATACACTGCCACGGACCAGCCTTTGAGCGTGATGATCTCAGAACCAGAACCGGCATTGCCGGCGATCCCAGGGGCTCGCGCGATCTTCCTGAGGAACGTGGCCGCTTCATCTTGCTTCTCCACCTCGATGGCAAAGGCGAGCGGCGGGTCGACGGGCAGCGTGCGCCAGTCGGCCAACTCCGCGTCGAGCACGATGCAAAGCTCGTCGCCGGCCCACGCGAATGGGTCGGCCTTGTCGGTCCAGCCGATGGCGTTCTTGATCTCGCCCTTGACCTTGTTGGCGAGGAAGTTGAGCGCGATCTGCGCCTTGGTCGTCCCGAGACCCCGGCCGCCGAACTGGAGCAGCTGCGACTTCATCGCCACGGCGAGGCCGGGCCGCTGCATCAGCGCGTCGAACGCGGCGAAGTCGCTCGTCTCCTTGCCGGCGAGCGCCTTGAGGATGGCGAACTTGAAGTCCTTCGGGTCGGGCCGCGTGATCGCGCGCGAGAGGATCAGCTCGTCCGTCCAGGCGAGCTGCGCCGCCGAGGCCCCGAACTCGGGCTTCTCGTAGCGCGGCGTGCCGACCGCGTCGATGAGGTCGGCCATCGGCGTGAGCCATCCGAGCCGGCCGTAGCGCGTCGAGTAGAAGACCTGGAGCTCGGGATCGAACGCGTACGCGCCAATGCCCGGATGGGCCGGAATCCCGGGCAGGTAGCCGGCCTCGACGAGGTCGGCGATGATCGTGTCGGGCCAGCGCGGCTCGTCGAGCAGGACGCCGCGATCGCGCGCATACGAGTTGAGCGCGTTCCGAAGCAACCGCAGGTGCGACGCGACCGTCTGCTGCTCCTGCGTGAGTGCCTCGATCCGCCAGTCAGTCAGCGACTGGATTGCCGGGGCGCCGACGTAGACGAACACGTTCTCGGCATGCGTCGTGCCTGCCTGTTCGTCGACGAATCCGTCAATCGGCAGCTTCGCGCGGAACTCCGCGAAGTCGTCATTGGCGACGATGCTCGGCACCTTGCCGGCGTGCACGTCGAGGACGCGCCGGACGCTCGCCCACGTGTTGCCGCTCACGGCGAACGTCTGCGGCTCGGTCGCGCCGCGCGGCGTATGCTTGAACATCGCGAAGTACGAGCGCACAACGTTGTGCGGGCCGAGCGTCTCGGTCACGACGACGCCCTCGTGCTTGAAGCGCCGCACCGTCGTGCCGGGGTAGTCCTCGAGCGCGGCGCGGCGGAACTGGTTCATCCGGATGCGATACGCCTTCGGCATCTTCACGCGCATGATGAAGCAGACGTCGAGCCCGTCGCCGCCTGCCGCGACGGCGCCCGTCGTGACCTGCGCGACTTCAGCCACGGCGGCCTCGTAGAGCTTCGTGAGCTTTCGCGAGACGCGGACACACATCTGCGTTTGCGTTTTCTCCTCGACCATCGTGATATCCGGGTGGAGGCCGAGCGCCTGGATCATGTCGCGGCCGTAGAAGTAGCCCATGTCGAGCAGCTCGAGCGCCGACCGCAGCCGGCCGTAGCGCACGTAGAGCATGTCGAACGGCGCGAGCTCGGCCAGCGGCGAGTGCGCGGGGATCGCCACTTTCTCGTCGAGGACAGGCGTCTCGAGCTCGCGCCCCTTGCCGCGCGGGCGTTTGACGGGCTTGGGCTCGACGAGGATTGGCGTTTCCTTGAGCAGCTCCGGCAGCGCGAGCTCGTGCCGGCGGGCCAACTGCCACAGGTCGTACGCGAGGTAGTCGTCCCGGCCGTACGTGGCGAGCTTCCAGACACCCTCGGCGATGCGTTCTTGCGCCCATTCGGCGTCGAGCTCGGGGTGCGCGGCTGTTTCCCCCGGGAGCATTACGTCGAACGACCACGCGTACCCGGCCCGCGTATCGCGAATGGTGAACGTGTACTGGCCCGGCGTCGCATAGCGCCCGTAGACGGTGAAGGCATCGCCGCCGCCGGACGACCAGCGGTTTGTGTAGATGTAGTTCGCGTCGCTCTCGCTGAAGTCGACATCGATGCCCCGGTAGAAGCCGCCCGCGATGCACGCGACGCAGCGCTCGCGGGCCGCGTCGTCCTCGGGCCATTCGACGTAGAACCCGTGTGTCGTCTCCGCCATCCGACGCAGGCGCCTCTTGCGAAAAACCGGCTTCTCATCGTCGGACACCACGACGAAGTTGAGGTGAATGCCGGCGTTGCGCATCCGCACAAAGAGCGCGGCCGTCCACTCGGGATCAAGCGGCTCGAGCCGGATGTCGGGCAGCGGCACGTCGACGGGCAGGCCGGCGAGCAGGTGCTTGGCCGGCGTCGTGTGCGAGTCGGCGATGACGACGACCTCCTTGACGCGCCCGTCATCGGTCTCGCAGACAAGTGCGGCTTCCCGGACCAACTCGATAAACCACGACGTGTTGCGCACCGTCTCGACGCCGCGCTCGCGAAGCGCTCTGAGCCCGGCGAGGGCCTCGGCCCGCGCCGTCCAGTCGTCCAAAAGCATCTGCGGGCGGACGAACAGGTCGTCGGCGTTCTCGACGAACGGGTACTCCTTGGGGAACCACGACGCGCCGTGCAGCAGGTCCTGGTAGCTCAGGACGTTGACGCGGTCGCCCTCGCCCAGCCCGGCGATCAGCGCCTCGGCCGCGTCGAACAGCTCGGCCGGGTCGTACTTCCCGTCGCGATCGCGCTTGGCCGAGAACGGCGCGAGCACAACAAGCACGTCGCGCTCAGGCCGCCAACCGTCGGGAAACGCAAACGTCGCGCGGAACGTCCCGAGCGCGCCGGCCTCCTTGTGCATGGCCAGATCGAGTGCAGGGGCCGTGCCGTCCGGCGGCGGCACCGGCTGGGCATCCTCCTGCGCCGGCACGCAGCTCGATATCGCAACGATCAGGACGAGAGGGAGAAACGATGAAAGCACGCGCATGGTCTCACCCCTTTCGGGTCACCCA
>CAYUZG010000124.1:0-3482 GCA_964449605.1 uncultured Verrucomicrobiota bacterium
GCCGCGCCCGGCGACTGCTCGCCGTCGCGCAGCGTCGTGTCGAAGATCAACACCTTCTCAGCCATAACTCCAACTCCTCGGCTTCGACAGCCACCGATCAAGAGGAACTCAACACAGGGGCCGCCCGGCCGTGAATCCTGGGCTCCTCATCCGTGTGATCTGTGAAGATCTGCGGCTAGTCCTTCTCTTTCTTCTTGTCCTGGATGAACGGCATCATCGCGCGCAGCCGGCCGCCGACCTCCTCGATCGGGTGCGCCTGGCCCGCCCGCTTGAGCGCGCTGTAGACGGGCCGGCCGGCCTGGTTCTCGAGCAGCCACTCGCGCGCAAACTGCCCCGTCCTGATCTCGTTGAGGATCTCGACCATCTCCTGGCGCGCCTCCTCGCCGATGATGCGCGGCCCGCGCGTCAGGTCGCCGTACTCGGCGGTATCGCTCACCACCTCGCGCATCCCGCTGATGCCGCGCTGGTAGATGAGGTCGACGATGAGCTTCAGCTCGTGGCACACCTCGAAGTAGGCCACCTCGGGCTGATAGCCGGCCTCGACGAGCGTCTCGAACGCGGCCTGGATCAGCGCCGTCGCGCCGCCGCACAGGATCACCTGCTCGCCGAACAGGTCGGTCTCGGTCTCCTCGGCGAACGTCGTCTCGAGCACGCCGGCGCGCGTGCTGCCGATCGCCTTGGCGTGGGCGAGCGCGAGCGCCTTCGCGTTGCCGCTCGCATCCTGCTCGACGGCGATCGCGCACGGGATGCCTGCGCCGGCGACGTACTCGCGGCGCAACAGGTCGCCCGGCCCTTTCGGCGCGACCATGTACACGTCGATGCCCTTCGGCGGCTTGATCTGGCCGAAGTGGATATTGAACCCGTGCGAGAACACGAGCGCCTTGCCCGCCGTCATCGCCGGCTCGATCTCGCTTTTGTAAACGCGGGCCTGCACCGTGTCGGGCAACAGGAGCTGGACGATGTCGCCCTTCGCGGCTGCGTCGGCGGCCGTCATCGGTTTGAAGCCGTCGGCTTTGGCGCGGGCGTAGTTCGCGGTCCCCTCGAGCTCGGCGACGACGACGCTGACGCCGCTGTCGCGCATGTTCTGCGCCTGCGCGTGCCCCTGCGCGCCGTAGCCGATGACGGCGACCGTCTTGCCCTTCAGCGCGCCCAGGTCCGCATCGTTGTCGTAGTACATCTTCGCCATCTCTCCAGCTCCTCCTTCATCGACCATCGCCAGCGTGCGAGGAATTCTTGACGGGATTAACAGGATTGACAGGATCAGGGGAAAATCCTGTTGATCCTGTTGATCCTGTCTAAAAAGACTTCCTTCTCAAGCACGGGCGAGAGCCACTTTGCCTGTCCTTGCCAGCTCCTTGATCCCGAACGGGCGCATCAGGTCGAGGAACGCGTTGATCTTGCCCTCCGTGCCGGTCACCTCGACGGTGAAGTGCCGCTCGCGCACGTTGACGATCCGCGCGCGGAAGATATCGACGACCTGCATGATCTCGGGCCGCGTGTGCGAGGTGACGTTGATCTTGACCAGCACGAGCTCGCGGTCGACGAACTCGCCGCCCTGGAAATCGACGACCTTGATCACGTCGACGAGCTTGTTGAGCTGCTTGTTGATCTGCTCGAGGATGGGGTCGTCGCCCTCGACCACGATCGTCATGCGCGAGATCGAGTGGTCCTGCGTCTCGCCCACCGACAGGCTGTCGATATTGAAGCCGCGCGCGCTGAACAGGTTGGCCACGCGCGAGAGCACGCCGAACTTGTTCTGAACCAGCACGGAGATTATGTGCTTCATCGGTTTTGTCTCCAGCCTCTCGTCTACAGCAGCGTATACGAGCTCTCGTCCATCATCTCGTGAATGGCCGCCCCGGCCGGCACCATCGGCCACACGTCCTCCTCGGGCGCGACGAGGAAATCGATCCAGACCGGCCGCGCGGTCTCCTTGAGCGCCTCGTCGATGGCCGGCCGCACCTCGCCAGGTGTGCTGATGCGCATCCCGACGGCGCCGTACGCCTCGGCGAGCTTGACGAAGTCGGGATGGTACGTCGGCGCCGGCTCGTTCTGCGTCGGCGCGATGCGCGGCTCGCCGGAGCGGTTTGCAGTCTCGGCCAGGCACGTGTACGAGTAGTTGCGCCCGTAAAACAGCCGCTGCCACTGGCGCACCATGCCGAGGTAGCGGTTGTCGAGAATGCATACCAGGATCGGCAGCTTGTGATCAACGGCCGTGGCGAGCTCCTGCGCGTTCATCTGGATGCTGCCGTCGCCGGCGAAGCAGACGACCCTCTTGTCGGGATTGCCGAACTGCGCACCGATCGCCGCCGGGAACCCGTACCCCATCGTGCCGAGGCCGCCCGACGAGCAGAACGAGCGCGGGTAGCGGTGCGTGAAGAACTGCGCCGCCCACATCTGGTGCTGGCCGACGTCGGTCGTGACGATCGCGTTGCCGTTGACCGCGTCGCAGACCTGCTCGATCACGTACTGGGGCTTAACCGGGCCGTCCGCCTCCTGCGTGTAGCGCAGCGGGTACTGTTCCTTCCACGCGGTGACCGTCTTGACCCAGTCGGCGTAGTCGCCCGGCTCGACGATCTCGTTGAGCTTCTCGAGCACGCGCTTGCAGTCGCCCACGACGGGGATGTCGACCTTGATGTTCTTCGAGATCGACGACGGGTCGATGTCGATGTGAATGAAGCGCGCGTGGGCGGCGAACTGGTCGAGCCGGCCCGTGACGCGGTCGTCGAAGCGCGAGCCGATCGCGATGATCAGGTCCGCCTCGCACACGGCCATATTGGCGTACTTGGTGCCGTGCATGCCGAGCATCTTGAGCGAGAGCGGGTCGGTCTCGTCGACCGCGCCCAGGCCCATCAGCGTCGTCGTGACCGGGATGCTCGTCTTCCGGATGAACGCCCGCAGCTCGTCCCACGCACCGCTGAGCAGGACGCCGCCGCCGGCGTAGACGAGCGGCCGCTTGGCCTCCTTGATCGCCGCGGCCACCTTGCGGATCTGACGCACGTGGCCTTCGAGCGTCGGCTTGTAGCCGGGCAGCTCGTGCTTCTCGGGGTAGCGCTTCGACGACTCCGCCTTCTGCACGTCCTTCGGGATGTCGATCACGACCGGGCCCGGCCGGCCCGAGCGGGCGATGAAGAACGCCTCCTTGATCACCGACGGCAGCTCATCGGCCGTCTTGACCAGGTAGTTGTGCTTCGTGATCGGCCGCGTGATCCCGGTGACATCCGCTTCCTGGAACGCGTCGTTGCCGATCATCGGGGTCGGCACCTGGCCCGTGAGCGCCACGATCGGGATCGAGTCCATGTAGGCCGTGGCGATCCCGGTCACGAGGTTTGTTGCGCCGGGCCCGCTCGTGGCCATGCAGACGCCCACCTTGCCGGTCGAGCGCGCATAGCCGTCGGCCATATGCGCGGCCCCTTGCTCGTGGCGCACGAGCACGAGCTTCAGCTCGGAGCGGTTGATCAGGTCGAAGATGTCGAGCACGG
>CAYUZG010000124.1:3582-6435 GCA_964449605.1 uncultured Verrucomicrobiota bacterium
CGCACCAGTATAGCAAATGGCCTGCCGCCCTGCGCTCGCCGCCCGAAATCCCCGAGAACGCGCCCAACAAAAAAACCCACCGCCTTTCGGGCGGTGGGTTGGACTTGCTCTCGAGGGCTGCGGGCTAGGTCACGAGCGCGTCCGTCCCCATCCGCCCGTCCGTAAGGACGAGCAGGCCCACAAGGCCGAGCAACAGAATGGAGACGTCGTTGCGCACTGTTTCCCTAGTACCTCAGTTAGACTCTTCCGTCCTTTTATCGCAGGAAGCCGCCCTAAGTCAAGCAAAATCGGTGCCTGGATCGGCCGATCAAGGACTGGATGTGCTCGCTTGCAGCCGCGCAGCGGCGGCAGATGGTAGCCTGGGCCGTCAGGCCCAGGAATGCTGACACACAACAGCCAAGCATGAGCGCCGTAGGCGCGGCAGGTCCTGCCGCTGAGCGCGCCTCTGCCGCCCCTACGGGGCTCAACCCGTCTCGCGCGGCTTTCAAACCTGGGCCTGACGGCCCAGGCTACCCCCTGGCGCACCTACGGTGCTCAGGACGGATCGCCTGTTCACTGAGCACGCCAGGGAGTACCACCTCTTCAGTAAACGGCGTCTCAACGCGTAAGACTTCCTATCCGCGATTTGGCACACCCAGGGTCACCTTGCGCGCCGAGCATTCTCGGTGTAAGTCATAATGGAGCAGCCGGAACTGAGGGAACGGAACCATGGCACGGCGAGCGAGACGAAGCCGCCCGTGGCTGCGGCGCGTCCTCATCGTCCTCGGCCTCCTGCTTGCCGGGGCGTTCCTGTTCTTCCGCCCCATCCTCTTCCTGCCGCCGCAGATCACCCGGCGCGTCCCGCTCGATTACGTCCCCCCGTATCCCAGCCAGATCGATTTCCCGTTTGACGACTACACGAGCTTCGTGCCGGAAAAGCTCGCCGTGCCGGCCGAACACTGGGGAAAGCGCGCGACCGTTCTGGAGAAGGTCATCCACGAGGAGGATGTGTATGCCACTGACCGTTTCGGTGATCCCGTCACCCCACCGGAGTATGTCGGCAAGACCTATCACGGCGACAGGCTGACTCGCGTAACGAGCTTCCGCTGTCCCAGGGCTCGGCCACCAGGGGATGACAGCTACGCACCCTGGAGAAATCCGATCCTCTATATGGGCTCCTGGAAACTGACCCAGCGACTCTGGCGCATGCCACTTGCTGAGCGTTTCTGGATTACCGTGCGTTGGCTGATGGTCACATCGAGAGAGCTCCCGCGCTGGCTCTATGCTGCCTGCACCCTGTGGCGCCTGGAACCAACCGGTTTGACGTCGTATCACTACGACGAATCAGGCCGTCTCATCGCCCAATGGGAACAAGACCTGGTGTGGCTGGAGAAAAGGTTCGGGGACATAGTGTTGGACCGGCCGGAAACGTGGGGGACACGGCGCGTCTACGACGAGAACGGGAGACGAATCGGCGAGATGTCCTTCCGCGACGGGAAGTTCACCCGCGGCCGCATCGAGATCAAGGACGTTTCAGCAGGTGCAGAGGATAGCTACTGGTTGCGTTTATCGGACGGACGACCGATCGTGGACTGGTCGCAGTCTCCTCTGACAAGTGAAGGTCGCCGGCGCGGCTGTCCATCGTGGTCGGCAAGGTACGACGATACTGGCCACCTCTGCGCAGACGAAGAAGGCATTGCCGGAACGGTAGTCTTCCGGCAGTGGACGCGTGACATGAACACGCATGTCTGGTTCGACATATATGGACGGATCGCGGACGACGAGGACGGTGTAGCCATCGAACGAACACTCTGGGAAAGCCACGAGGAATGGTATGTCACAGCGCGCTACGACTCCGACGGTCGCCTCGCCCGCGGTCGACAGGGCGATGCTGTTGAGCTGTATCGGTACAGCAGCCTCTGGCCGTGGTACACGTATTCGACGTATCGACCGAACAAGATGATCTCGTCGCTCTGCTTCGAGCCCCGCCTGCCCAACTCGTTCGGCAAGGCCGAAACGCTCAAGCTCGCCGCCGTGCTGTGCGCAGTGTTATCTTGCGGTTGTGCCATGTTCGGCGTCCTTGATTGGGCGTTTGCCCGCCGAAGCACGTGACCGCCTATCCCCCTTGCTTGCCTTGCCATGCCCACCTCGAGTAGGGTCGCGGCTCGGGAGGAGGCTGCGGCATGAGCGAGATCGCCAAGATTGCCGTCTTTGCCGGCCTGGGGTTGGCGAGCGGGTTCGTCTTCTTCGGCCTGCTCGACCGGCTCAATGCGCGGCTCGCCGAGCGCGCCGAGGAGCACGGCGAGTCGAACACGGTGGCGATCGCGGCGACGCTCGTCCTGCGCTTCGTCCTGCTCGGGGCGATCATCTTCTTCTCGATCCGGACCGGGATCGGCTACCTGTTCGTCACCTTCGTCGCTTTCCTCCTCGCCCGAGCCGTCTGCCTTCGTGTCGCGGGAACGGGCGACGGCGGGCGGGAAGGCGAATAGACCGCAGTGCCTTAGCTGCGAGGACTGCATCGATACGAGATGCCGCAGAGGTGAGGAGCCAAGCTGCCACCCACGCAGTGGATGCTCATTGGCCGCGGCGCCCGTGACCCTCTCCCTGCTGCGGCTGCTCCTCTTCGATGTGCTGACCGGCGCCGGGCCTGCCCGCGAACGCGCGCGGCGACACGCGCCACGCCACCGCGAAGACAATGGCCGCCAGCACGAGCACCACGGCGACGATTCCCCAAGTCGTTCGGCACAGGAGTCGGCGTGTGTATGCAGACACCCAGGACCAGTGCAGCCACACGTGAACGATGATCAGGGCCAACAGCGCAAGCGACAGGACCATATGGAGATCGCCCCAGTCGTGCCGGTGCAGGCCCCACAG
>CAYUZG010000125.1:0-2213 GCA_964449605.1 uncultured Verrucomicrobiota bacterium
GCATGAGATAGCCAACAAACAAGGAGTTCTTCAACAGGCCCGTCAGCCCGTGGATCGGAGCGATCGTGCAGACGAGAGCCCCGCAGGGGCGACATCTGAATCGCGTCGTGGGCATATGTCGCCCCCTGCGGGGGCTTGTCATCCGGTCGTGATCGTTCCCCCACGGGCTGACGCCCGTGGCTACAACATGTCGCCCGCTGCGCGGGCTCGTGTCGAGGTGGGATGCGCCGGGATCATGCTTCTGGATGCGCTGTTAGGTGAACAGCGCGAGGAACTTCCTGGCGGCTGCCTCGATCTCGGCCATCGAGCCGGGCGACTCGGCGTCGATGTAGCAGCGCGCCACCGGCTCGGTGCCCGACGGGCGGAACATCACCCAGTTGCCGTTCGCAAGGAAGTACTTCGCGCCCTCGGCCGTGTCGGCCTCGACGACGCCGAGCGACGCGAGCGCCTCAGGCACGTCGCCCGCAAGCGCCTCGACGAGGTGCTGCATCTTGGCCGCGTCAAGCTGCACGTCGACGCGCGTGGTGTGGTATTCGCGCCCGATCGCCCGGAACAGATCGGCGAGCACCTGCCTGAGCGGCCGTTGCTCGACGGCGCGCACTTCCGCCATCAGCAGGCCCGCGTAGATGCCGTCCTTCTCGGGTATGTGATCGTCGACCGAGAGGCCGCCGCTCTCCTCGCCGGCGAGGAACGCCTTGTGCTGCTCGAGCATGCTGCCCAGGTGCTTGAACCCGATCGGCGTCTCGATCGCGGCGCCGCCGTGATGGGCGCACACGGCGTCGATGAAGTGGCTCGTCGCCCGCGTGCGCGCAACGGCGCCCGTCTTGCCCCGGTGGGTGTAGAGGTGATTGGCCGCGAGGCCGATGACGATGTTCGCCTCGAGGTAGCTGCCGTCGCCGTCGAGGACGCCGAACCGGTCGCCGTCGCCGTCGGTGGCGAGGCCGAGCGCACAGCCGTTGTCGAGCACGGCGCGCCGCAGCTCGACGAGGTTTTCCTCGATCGGCTCGGAGTTCCCACCGCCGAAAAGCGGATCGGGGTGATCGTTGATGACGACCGTCTCAACGCCGTGCTCGGCGAGCAGCGCGTCGAGATACCCGCGCGACGTGCCGTACTTCGTGTCGACGGCGACCAGCAGCTTGGCCGCCTTGATCACGTCGAAGTCGATGAGCTTCTCGATTGCGGCCGAGTAGTCGGGCCGTGCGTCGAACTCGGTGATCGCCGCGCGCGCCTTCGCTCTCGTCGTGCCGGCGCCCTTCTGGCGGATCACCTTGACGAGTTGCTCTACCCGGTGCGTGACCTCCGGCAGCGCCGGTCCGCCGTAGGCCGGCGAGAACTTGATGCCGTTGTACTGGCTCGGATTGTGGCTGGCCGTGATGTTGATGCCGCCCGCCGCGCCGAGGCGACGGATCTGGTGCGCGAGCGCCGGGGTCGGCACGTCGCGGTTAGCGAAGTGGATGGGGATGCCCGCGTCGGCGCAGACCGTGGCCGCCCGACTGGCAAACGCTTTGCTGAGGAAGCGCGTGTCGTAGCCGATGACGAGGCCGTTCTTGACGCCGCTCTCGAGCACGTACCGCGCGATCGCCTCGGCGACGAGCGCCACGTTGTCGAACGTGAACTCATCGCTGATGATCGCCCGCCAGCCCGACGTGCCGAACGTGATGTCAGGCGCCTTCCTCGTCATGCCGTTCCTCTGCCGTTCCGTTGGGAAGCAGTGCCTTGTAGACGGCCTTGCGGTCGAGGCCGCGCACGGAAGCCGCGAACCGTATCGCTTCCTTTCGCGGCACGTCAAGCACGCGCGCAAGCGTCTCGACGTGCTGCTCGAGCGGCACGTCGCTCCAATCCTCGCCCGTCGTGCAGCCGCCCACGACGAGCACCATCTCGCCGCGGTGCACGAGCGAGCCGGCCTTGTCGGCGAGCTCGGAGAGCGGCGCACGGATCGTCTCCTCATGGAGCTTGGTCAGCTCGCGGCAGAGAGCGGCCGGCCGGTCGCCCAGGACGGCGAGCATGTCGGCGAGCGTCTCGTCGAGCCGGTGGCCCGGCTCGTAGAAGACGAGCGTTGCCGGTTCGTACTGGAGCTCGAAGAGCGCCCTGCGCCGCGCGGTCGTCTTCGCGGGGAGAAACCCGACGAACGTGAAGCGGTCGGTCGGCAAACCCGACAGCACGAGCGCGGTGGTGATCGCCGATGGACCCGGCACGATCTCGACGGGAACCCC
>CAYUZG010000125.1:2313-6435 GCA_964449605.1 uncultured Verrucomicrobiota bacterium
AGCGCGTCGATCGCACGCGGTGAGGTGTCGCCGAGGTTGCCGATCGGCGTCCCGACGACGATGAGCGCCGGCCGCGCGGTCACGGCTACCTCCTTGCGTCGCGGAACTGCTCGGCCGCAGCGATCCGCTTCGAGATGCTCGGGTGGCCGTGCAGGAGCGCCTCGACGACGGGCGACGGCTCGGTGTCCGCCAGGTTCTGCACGGCGAGCCGCCGCATGGCGGCGATAAACGCGTCCGGCTTGCGCGTCAGCCGCAGCGCGAACCGGTCGGCCTGCCGTTCCAACGCGCGCGAAAAGGCGTTCGTGGCCGGCATGGCGACGAGCGCCACGACGAGCAGAGCAAAAGCGAGCAGCGGGAACGTTGCCACATCATCCACGCCGCCGAACCGCAGGCGCTCGCCGAGCGCGCCGACGAGCTCGCGGAGCACAACCGAGCCGACGAAGAAGCCGGCGAACGTGGCGATCGTGCCGGCGGCGATGTGCTTCCAGATGTGGCTGTGGTAGTGGTGGCCGAGCTCGTGCGCGAGCACCGTCTCGATCTCGTCGTGCGAGAAGTTGTCGAGCAGCGTGTCGCCCAGCAGCACGCGCTTCGTGTTGCCGAGGCCGGCGAGCATCGCGTTCGCCTTGACCGTCTTCGCGCCGAGGCCGAGTTTCTCGACTGCCACGACGCTCATCTTCACGCGCTCGACGAGGTGGCGCAGGCGTTCGGCAAGCTCCTCGTCGGCGAGCGGCTCCTTCTTGTAGAAGAGCGGAATGAGCAGGACGGGCGCCAGCTTCGCAAGCGCGACGACAAGAACCGTCCAGGCGGCCGCGGCCCAGATCCACCAATACGTCGTCGTGAGCCGGAGCAAGCCGTAGACGAGCTCGAGGAAGACGACGAGCAGGATCATGTTCAAGCCGATCGACTTGAACTCATCGGCCAGCCACGCGGCGAAGGATTGGCGCGACAGGCCGAAGCGGAGCTCGCACCAGTAGTCGACGTAATGAAGCGGGATCAGGATAACGAAGTAGTAGACGATCGTCACGATGACGCCGTAGAAGGCGACGGCGGCGAACGCGTTCGTGCTGAGGCGGTTCTCGACGAACAAGCTGAGGTTCGTCGATAACCCCAGGAGCAAGAACACGGCAAGTGCGACGATGGTGGCGAGGATGTCGGCCAGGAAGAGCCGGTTGTGGATCGCTTCGTATCGCTTCGCGTCCTGGCGTTGGGCTTCGGTCTGCTCGGGCGGCGGGGGCGGCTCTTCTGCCGGTTCCTCGATGGGCTCCTCTTCCGCATCTTTGTCATCAACCGGCTCGTCGTCGCTTTCCTCGTCAGTAAGCTCTTCGTCCTCGGTTTCCTCGACGGCCTGCGGAGACGGTTCCTCGATCTCGGCATCGACGAGGTCCGGCTGCTCGCGCCGCTGGAACCCCTTCATGATGCGGGCCGCGTCAGGATCTTTCGGGGGATTCTCCCGGGGCTCGTCGGGGAAGAAGTCCGGCTGGTTCGTCCGGCCTCCGGGTGGCGGATCGCTGGGCATCGAGCACCTACTTGCGTCGCGATAGCGTGACGGCTTCGAGCCGGAGCAGCGCCCGGCCAAGGGCGGCCCGCGCCCGAGCGATGTCGATCCCTTCCTGCTGTTGGGCGAGCCGTTCCTCGGCGCGTCGTTGGGCTGCTTCGGCGCGCTCCTGGTCGAGATCGTCGGCGTGCTCGCACACCGGCGAGAACACCTCGACCTCATCGGCCCGAAGGGTAGCGACTCCGCCCAGCATGCTCAAGTGATGTTTTTCACCGTGCGTCGTGTACTCGGCCACGCCGTGGCGGAGCTGTGCGACCGTGTCGTGGTGGTCGGCCAGCACGGTGAAGTCGCCGCCGGCGCCCGGCAGCATGACGGACGCGACCTCGGCGTCCACCACGCGCCCGACAGGCGAGAGGATGCGGAGTGTGACCGTGGCCTTTCGTTTCTCGTCCTGAGCCATCAGACCTTTGCATCCAGTTGCTTTGCCTGTTCGGCCACCTCGTCGATCGTGCCAACCATGTAGAACGCCTGTTCGGGCAGGTGGTCCCACTTGCCGTCGACGAGTTCGCGGAATCCGCGCACGGTTTCCTCGCGGGCGACGTACCGGCCCGGCCGGCCGGTGAACTGCTCGGCGACGAACATCGGCTGCGACATGAACCGCTGGATGCGGCGTGCCCGGGCGACGATCGTTTTGTCCTCGTCGCTCAGCTCGTCGATACCGAGAATGGCGATGATGTCCTGGAGGTCCTGGTAGCGCTGGAGGATCTTCTGGACGTCGGTCGCCGTGCGGTAGTGCTCCTGGCCGAGCACGCGCGGGTCGAGGATGCGGCTCGTCGAGGCCAGCGGATCGACGGCCGGGTAGATGCCGAGCTCGACGATGCGCCGCTCGAGGTTCGTCGTCGCATCGAGGTGGGCGAATGTCGTCGCCGGCGCGGGGTCGGTGTAGTCGTCGGCCGGCACGAAGATCGCCTGGATCGACGTGATCGAGCCGCGTGTCGTCGACGTGATTCGCTCCTGGAGCTCGCCGACGTCGGTGCCGAGCGTCGACTGATATCCCACCGCGGACGGCATCCGCCCGAGCAGCGCCGAAACCTCGGAGCCCGCCTGGATGAAGCGGAAGATGTTGTCGATGAACAGGAGCACTTCCTTGCCGGTGTCGTCGCGCAGGCTCTCGGCGACCGTCAACCCGGTGAGCCCGACGCGGAATCGCGCGCCCGGCGGCTCGTTCATCTGGCCGAAGACGAGGGCCGTGCGCTCGAGCACGCCCGACTCCTTCATCTCGAGCCACAGGTCGTTGCCCTCGCGCGTGCGCTCGCCGACGCCGGCGAAGACCGAGTAGCCGCCGTGCTCGGTCGCGATGTTGCGAATGAGCTCCTGGATGATGATCGTCTTGCCGACGCCGGCGCCACCGAACAGCCCGACCTTGCCGCCCTTGGCGTACGGGGCGACGAGGTCGATGACCTTGATGCCGGTCTCGAAAATCTCGCCGACGGGCACCTGCTCCTCGAAGCTCGGCGACGGCCGGTGAATGGGCATGCGCGGCACGTCGGCCGGGATCGGGTCGCCCTCGTCGATCGGCTCGCCGAGCAGGTTGAAGATCCGCCCAAGCGTCGGCAGGCCGACGGGCACCGTGATCGGCCCGCCGGTGTCGATCACCTCGTCGCCGCGGACGAGGCCGTCGGTCGAGTCGAGCGCGATCGTCCGCACGGTGTTATTGCCGAGGTGCTGCTGCACCTCGCACACGAGCTCGCCGCCGACGCGGCGCTTCATCGTAAGTGCCGTGCGAATCTCCGGCAGGTGATCCGAGTGAAACTGCACGTCCACGACCGGGCCGAGGACCTGCGCGATCTTGCCGACGTTCATACCTGCGTTCTCCTGGCTGTCTTTGTCACGTTCCGGGCGCCGCCTTCGGCTCCGGGCGCCGTCGCCGTCGCCGGCGTCTACTTGAGTGATTCACCCCCGACGACGACCTCGAGGATCTCGGTCGTGATCGCCGCCTGGCGCTTCCGGTTATAGAGCAACGTCAATTCGCTGATCATCTCGGCCGCGTTGTCGGTGGCCGATTCCATCGCGTTGCGGCGCGCGCCTTGCTCGCTCGTGGCCGCTTCGAGCAGGAGTTGGTAGAGGCGCCCCGTCACGAGCTGCGGCAGCACAATGCGCAGGTGCTCGTCGGGCGGCGGCTCGTGCTCGGCGAGGCTGAGCGCGCCGGCGCCGGTGATCTCGAGCTCGACGGGGAGAAGCTTCTCCACACGCAGCTCCTGGTGCAGCGTCGAGGCGAAGCGGTGGTAGAGGACGAGCACCTCGTCGGTCGTGCCGTTCAGGAAGAGGCGCATCAGCCCGCCGGCCATCGCCTCGGTCTGCCGGTAGGTAAGGCTTTCGAGGACCTGCACGTGCTCGCCGATCAGCTCGGCCCCATGCTTGCGGAAGTGCTGTACGCCCTTCTGCCCGACGGCCATCAGCGACGTGGGGACCGGCTTGGCCAGCAGCTTCTCGGCCCGCGCGAGCACGTTGCCGTTGTAGGCCCCGCACAGGCCGCGCTCACCGGAAACCACGACGAGACAGCGCGACCGCACCTCGGCTCGCGGCTCGGCGAGCGGCGCCTGGCCCGGCGTGAGCAGCGGGTCGAG
>CAYUZG010000126.1:0-6422 GCA_964449605.1 uncultured Verrucomicrobiota bacterium
GAGGTGACCGACTTCGACGCGGACGGTGTCGACGAGGTTCTCATCGAGAACCCGGTCATCAACGCCGCGATCTCACCCCACTACGGAGGCGCGATCCTCGAGCTCGACTACCGCCCCAAGCGATTCAACCTGACGAACGTCCTTACGCGCCGGCCCGAGGCGTACCACGCGAAGATCGCGGCCGTCGCGTTGGCGGCGGTCGGTGCCGACGACGCGAGCGGCGACGTCAAGTCCGCCCACGACATCGTGAAGGTCAAGGAGGCCGGCCTCGAGGAGCACCTCGTCTACGATTGGTACGACCGCCGGCTGTTCCTCGATCACTTTCTCGGCGACGAGACCACCCTCGACACGTTCGCCAGCTGCGGCTATCCCGAGCAAGGCGACTTCGTCGGCCAACCGTACGAGCGGGTTGCTGCCGAGCAGCACGCCGACGCGATCGTCGTCAAGCTCGCGCGCACGGCCGTCGTGCGAGTAGGGGAGGAGTGGTTGCCGTTGCGCATTGACAAGGAGTATGCGTTCGGCCACGAGGGCGCGTTCACGCTGACCTACACGCTCAACAACCTCGGCGACCGCAAGATCGACGTGTGGTTCGGGTCCGAGGCCAACCTGGGCCTGCTCGCCGGCTACGCCGACGACCGCCGCTACGTCGTGCCTGGCCAGAAGCTTGAGGACGCGCATCTGGCGAGCCGCGGCGAGCTCGACGACGTGAACAAGGTCCGCCTCGAGGACGACTGGAGCGGCATCCGCGTCGCGTTCAACCTCAAGCCGGCGTGCGGGCTCTGGCGTTTCCCGATCGAGACGGTCTCGCAGTCCGAGGACGGCTTCGAGCGCACCTACCAGGCTTCCTGTATGCTCTTCCACTGGAAGCTCGACCTAGACCCCGGCGAATCCAAGCAGCTCGCCGTCAAGACCACCGCCACCCACGCGAGCGACTGACGCACCTCCTGACCGCAGAGCGACCTGATGCTTCGCTCACTTCCCGCGGCTTCACCCCGGCGGCTTGTACTCGACGAACACCAGCCGGCTTGGACGTGGGGCTGGTTCTGGGAGGGGAGTAGGCCCGGCAGGAGTCAGCAACGGCCGCGAGTGATCGAGGTAGTGGAAGAAGAACACGAGTCTTTGCGAGCCGTCGACTCTTATCGGACCGGGGAAAGGAGCCGGCTCGCCTGAGGTGCCATCGGCATCCAAAACCTGCTCGTCCCACGGGACCTGCCAGTTGTCTCTTGGCTGCCCCGGAAGCTGCTGAGTGAACTCACTGATATCGAGGTTGCCATACAGGCCCTCAACGAGAAGCTCGATGAGGTGGCACGGCTCCTCTGCTTCCGCAACGGGATAGACACCGATTATGTTGATCTTCATTGCGGCCTCTCGATCGAGAGCAAATGGAACCGTCGCGTATCGAGATGAGTGACCCGATCCACATACCGTGAACGAGCATGCGAATCTGTCTCGTAGAGTAGATCAAGCCGTGGCGCTGTCAACACCCGTCTTGGCTTGTGGCACGTCTTGACTCGAGAAGCGCAGATGTCATATCAGCCCCGGCAGGGGCGTTTGGGAGTAGCCTCGGGCGCAAGCCCGTGGTACGCTGCGCCCTCAAACACGACGCCGAGCCCCTTCAGGGGCGACTGAGGAGACGTCGTTTCCGTGAAGACCATCATCGAGCCGTTCCGGATCAAGGTCGTCGAGCCGATCCGCATGACGACGCGCGCCGAGCGCGAACGCGTGCTCCAGGACGCCGGCATGAACGTCTTCATGATCAAGGCCGACGACGTCCTCATCGACCTGCTCACCGACAGCGGCACGGGCGCGATGAGCAGCGAGCAGTGGGCGGGCATCATGCGCGGCGACGAATCGTACGCCGGCGCGCGCAGCTTCTACCGCTTCTACGACCGCACGAAAGAAGTGACCGGCTTCGACCACATCCTGCCGACGCACCAGGGCCGCGCGAGCGAGCGGATCCTGTTCGAGCTGCTCGGCGGATCCGGCCTCGTCGTGCCGAACAACAACCACTTCGACACGACGCGCGCCAACGTCGAGCATTCCGGCGCGAAGGCCGTCGATCTCGTCATCGCCGAGGGCCATCAACCAACCTCGCGCCACCCGTTCAAGGGCAACATGGACGTCGAGCGCCTCGAAGCGCTGTTCAACGACGTCGGCGCCGACCGCATCCCGCTCGTCATGCTCACGGTCACCAACAACAGCGGCGGCGGCCAGCCCGTCAGCCTGGAGAACATGCGCGCCGTGCGAGCCGTGTGCGACGCGCACTCGACGCCCCTGTTCCTCGACGCCTGCCGCTTCGCCGAGAACGCCTACCTCATCAAGAAACGCGAGCCCGGTTGCGCCGACCGATCCGTCCCCCAGATCGTGCGCGAGACGTTCGACCTGGCCGACGGCGCGACGATCAGCGCGAAGAAGGATGGTTTGGTCAACATCGGCGGCCTCATCCTGTTCCGCGACGCCGAGCTCGCGCAGCAAGCGCGCAACCTGCTCATCCTGACCGAAGGTTTCCCGACGTATGGCGGCTTGGCGGGGCGCGACCTCGAAGCGATCGCTCAAGGTTTCGAAGAAGTCCTGCACGAGGACTACCTGCGCTATCGGCTGCGCAGCGTCGAGTATCTCGGCGAGAAGCTGCTTGCCGGCGGCGTCCAGATCGTCGAGCCGCCGGGCGGCCACGCCATCTATATGGATGCAACCGCGTTTTGCCCGCACATCCCCACAAAAAGCTTCCCGGGGCAGGCGGTTGTGTGCGGCTTGTACCGGCACGCCGGCATCCGTGCCGTCGAGATCGGCAGCCTGATGTTCGGCGGCGACGGGGAAGCGCCCGAGATGGAGCTCGTGCGCCTGGCCATCCCGCGCCGCGTCTACACCCAGAGCCATATCGACTACGTCATCGAAGCGGTCCTCGAGCTCCAGGCCGAACGCGACACGCTCAGGCCGCTCGAGATCGTCGAAGCGCCGCCCCAGCTCCGCCACTTCACCGCCCGCCTCCGCGAGCTCCCCGCCTGACGGGCGCCCAGGAGAGGGACAGGAAAGGATTTCTCGACAGGATCAACAGGATTTACAGGATTCTCAGGATCTCCTGATCCTGTAAATCCTGTTGATCCTGTCGAGAGAACTCCTCCTCCTCCTGGTACTCATGGCGACAGGGAACCAAGGAGGGGCCCGGAACGTTTTTTGGGGTGAATTATCAAGCTGTCTGACCGTCCTATAAGGGTGAAACAGGCAGCGAACTTCGAGGAAGGAGACGGTGCCATGAGAACGCTCGCAATGCTACTCGCCATCGCGCTGGCGGCCAGCCTCGTCGCCGGCTGCACGCCGGAGGGCCAGGGCACGGCGGCCGGCGCGGCGATGGGTGCGGTGCTTGGCGCTGTCGTCGGCAACCAGACAGACAACTCGCGGGAAGGTGCCGCAGTCGGCGCGTTGGTGGGCTCGATCGTGGGCTACCACATCGGCAAGGCCCAGGGCGACGCCCAGCGCGCCATGGAGGGCCACCAACTGTCCGTCATCTGCCCGTACTGCCGTTACCAGATGGGCCTGCCGCACGAGGCACAGCCGGGCGACATCATCGAGTGCCCGCACTGCCACAACGACTTCGTCCTCCGGGCGCAATAGAGGACGCGTGGCCCGCTAGGCCTTCGGCCAGCGAGGCCGGAACACAACCTGCCGGTTCCGTTCACGGGCCCGGGCTGAGAAGCCCGGGTCCCCGTTTGTTGAGAGAACGGGGACAAGCACCAGTTCTTCCGTCGTCCCGAAAACCCTTGCGCCCCTTCTTCTGGGACGATACGCTAGCGCCACGTGAAGCAATAACAAAGCGCGTCTACGGGGGAGTGGACCCATGGTTGTCGTCATCATCGTCGTCGCCATCGTCGTCATCATCCTGCTCGGGATCATCTCGATCTTCAACCGACTCAAGATCCTGCGCAACCGCGTCGAGAACGCCTGGACGCAGATCGACGTCCAGCTCAAGCGCCGCTACGACCTCATCCCGAACCTGGTCGAGACGGTGAAAGGCTACGCCGCGCACGAGAAGTCGACGTTCGAGCGCGTGACCCAGGCGCGCAACATGGCGATCAACGCCAAGACGGTCAAGGAACAGGGCGAGGCCGAGAACATGCTCACCGGGGCGCTCAAGTCGCTCTTCGCCGTGTCCGAGGCTTACCCGGAGCTGAAGGCGAACCAGAACTTCATGATGCTCCAGGAAGAACTCGCGGGCACCGAGGGCAAGATCGCCTACGCGCGCCAGTTCCACAACGACACCGTCATGACGTACCAGACCAAGAAGGAGCTGTTCCCGGCCAACATCGTCGCCGGCATGTTCAACTTCCCCGACAAGGAGTACTTCGAGATCGAGGAAGCCGCCGAGCGCGAAGCGCCCAAGGTCTCCTTCGCGTCGTAGGGAAACAAGGACCCCCGCTGTAGCGATTGCCGTGGACGTCAAGGGCCAAGGCAGTCCTGCGGATTGGGTGTCTCGAGAGAACCCGCTCAAAGAGTGCCGCTGAATGCCTAACCCAGCGAAAAGCGCTTTCCTAGCTCAACTTGCCAGTCGTTTCGGAGGTCTCCGGAAGCTGGAGAAGAGCCAGTCGCTCTTCGAAGTGGGCGACAACAGAGCACGCCTCTACTTCCGGTACTCAAAGAGACACGCGAGGAATCGCACTTTCTTTGGCCTGCGGAAGGTTGACCTTCAGGTTCTTGAGGGTCATCTAGGCATTGTCTGCTTCCTTTGGGAGGGACAGCAAGAGCCTTTATTTGTGCCCTACAGCGACTTCGAGGAGGTGTTCGCCTCGCTGACCCCTGCGCGCGATGGGCAGTTCAAAGTGCAGGTCTACCAGCAACTCGGCGGAACCGAGCTATACATCGCCACAGCCGGCAGGTTCAACGTTGAGAGCTACATTGGTTGGGATTACCTAGGATCGCTGATCGAAAGCGTTCGGACACCGATCCCCGAGCTGTCGCATGTTCAGGTGCAGACGCTCCTTGGCGGCATAGGCGCCGCGAAGGGCTTCGACATCTGGATACCGCCTAACGACAGGCCCAGCCTTGACTGGGCAGCCACCGCCGGCTTTCACATTCTGAATGCTCTTCCTCAAGCGCTCTTCCCTGTCAAGAACATCGCGGAGGGCGTTGATGTGATTTGGGTGGAACGTGGCGCAGGTCTCCCCGCGGCCTTGTATGAGGTGGAGCACTCGACGCCAGTCTATTCCGGTCTCCTACGTTTCAACGACGTTCATCTGACCCTTCCAAGCTTGAACCTGCGTTTTGGAATCGTATCCAATCACGACCGGCGAGCACTCTTTGTGCGACAGCTCGGCAGGCCGACATTCAGGGCAAGCGGCCTTAGCGAGGTCTGTGCTTTCTTTGAATACCGTAACGTGTACGGATGGCATCACAGGATACACGCTGGGAGTGGCACCCATGGGTGAGCGCAAGAGCCGGCGCATCTGGGTGGCCGTGCGTGTCTGGCGCGGCTTTATCTCTGATGTCCGGGCATACAGCTGTGAGAGCTCGGCAAAGCGCCAGGCTGCCTCATGGCGACGTCGGATTAACCCGGACTATGACGAGGTTGATGTCGCAAGCGTGACCGTAAGGGAGACACGGAAGACATCCTCTCGCTGCTAGGGCCTTTCAGGCCCGTCAGGAACGATCTTACAGCAGGTATCTATGTACGAGCAGATCACGAGCAACAAGCGCAAGTCGTTCCTCGTCTGCTTCGTCTTCCTGGTCCTCATCGGCTTCCTCGGGTGGGTCTTCACCGCGGTTACGGGGATCGGCTGGTACTGGGGGATCGGGATCGCTCTGCTCATCGCGTTCGCCCTGACATGGACCAGCTACTACCACAGCGACCGGATCGTGCTCTCGATGAGCAAGGCGCACCCTATCGAGCCCGATAAGTACCCGAAACACAAGTTCCTGCAAAACGAGGTCGAGGGGCTGTCGCTCGCCGCCGGGTTCAAGAAGCCGCCGAAGTGCTACATCATCGACGACAGCGCCCCGAACGCCTTTGCAACCGGCCGCGACCCCGAGCACGGCGTCGTGTGCGTCACCAGCGGCCTGCTCGACAAGCTCGACCGCTACGAGCTCCAGGGCGTGCTCTCGCACGAGATGGCCCACATCAAGAACTACGACATCCTGCTCCAGACGATCGTCGTCGTCATGGTCGGCGTGGCCGTCCTGCTGAGCGACGCCATCTTCCGCATCATGTGGTACACGGGCGGGCGCGGCGGCCGGCGACGCCGAAGCTCCAGCGACCGGGGTGGGGGTGGCCAGCTCCAGCTCATCCTCATCCTGGTGGGCCTTCTCCTGGCCATCCTGACGCCCATCATCGCCCAGATGCTCAAGATGTGGGTCTCCAGGAAGCGTGAATTCCTCGCTGACGCCGATGGTGCGATGCTCACCCGCTACCCAGAGGGCCTGGCCAGGGCGCT
>CAYUZG010000127.1:0-4731 GCA_964449605.1 uncultured Verrucomicrobiota bacterium
GCTCGCAGTGCAACGTGCCGCGACTCAAAAAGCGGCGGAGCGACAAATACAGAAAACCCTTCTGCGCAGCGAGCACCCTTGCACCCGCCGCCCCGTCTGCACACAAAATATCTGTCGCAACACAAAGAGCTTACCGTATAGGGCACCCCCCGGGAAGCTGTCAAGGAGAAAATCTGAGAAAACCGCCTTTGGTTCACCCGGGACTCACCAGGTCCCGCCAGCCGCCGTGCCCGGCCGGTTTCAGCGCCGGCCGCCCAACACCCCACGAGCTCGCCCGTCCTGCCGAACGGCCAGGAAGAAGCCGAGGTGGGCCGAGTCGCGGTAGTCCGGGTAGGTCCACTCGAACGGCTCGAACCGGCCGCCCCTGTACACGAGCATCGGCTGCGCGTACGTGCCACCACCGAGGTAGACCCGGTACGAAGCCTCCTTCGTGGAGGCGACTACGAGCGCGTTGAGCGTCAGGTAGGCAGGATCAAGGTTGAAGACCCGCCGCCCGTCCCGGGCATGCGCCTGCTCGAAGGCGCACGTCGCCAACTTGGCCTCCCGCAGGGAACCAGGGTAAAAGGGCCGCTCGAAGGCGAGGAATCGGCGCGTCAGCCCCGGGCCCATCTCGGCATCGTAATAACGGCTCCAGGTGAACGGCGCGGCGTCGCTCGCCATGCGGACGGGACCGTAACGCGCCTCCATCAGGGACGTTGCGAGGCCCAACGCCGCGTCGCCCGCAGCGAGCACCCCGGCGATCAGGACCGCGTCCGACGCCGGACGGATCTCCGGCCCCTCAGGTTTCATGGCTTCCGCACATGCGCGGCACGCCCACAGCCGGCGCCCAGGTCGCCCCCCGGGGCTCCTGCCTCAGACGCGTCGTCCTCAGGACGCCTTGAGCAGGCGCGTGATGGTCTGCTCCCCCATGAGCAGGTACCGATCGAACAGCTTCTGGTCGAGCGTGTTCCCCTCGGCAATGTAGGTCTTGAACGAATCGAGGGCCAACCGCAAGTACTCGCACACCTGCAGGTAGTCCTGGATGAACGAGTAGTCCTCTTGGCTGGCCGTCGCCGCCGCCCGCTTGAGGGCCAGGCCGCACCTGGTGAGCAGGTCCAGCAGCTTCTCGTTCCGGGCGATCTCGGTCTGCGCCTCCTCCTTGGTGAGCAGGCCGGCGTCGTACGCCTTCATCGCCATCACGCACGACGCGTGCACGGCGATCAGGCCGTGAAGCATCAGCTCGAGCTTCTCCAGGTCGTTGTCAATCTGCCCCGACGCAGGCGCAGGCGCTGCGACGACACCGAACCCGACAAGACCAACCAACGCTATCCCAATCAGTCGCTTCACTGTTCTCCTCCTTTGAAGCGCCGCGTTCCCTCTCGCGCAATGGAAGATACCCCCGCCCTCTGCGTTCGTCAACCGCCGCAACTTGTCACAGGCCCCGCCAGCGGTCCAGCGCGCCCTCGGGGAACCGCGAGAGGGCGAGAACAACGTACGACGCGAGGTTCATCAGGCAGCATGCGAGAAGAGCGCGTGGGAGCCGCCTGCCGAAGAACAGCACGGCCAGGATCACGCCTTCGACGCCAAGCGATATGCCGAGCACGGCGAAAAGGCTTGGCTGAAACTGAAATGCCCACCAGTCGAAGTAGACACCGGCCAGATTGCCCACGACGGCCGAGCCGACGTTGAGGAGAATCGCCAAGAGGAACGCGTTCGGCCAGCTCGGGCCGTCGAGCCCGAATAGCACGAACTTGATCACGGCCCCCTCGACCAGCACGATGAAGAGGCAGATCAGGCCGAAGACGATGGCTTCCCTGAACGCGCCATCGAACGGGATGATGACGGGATTCGCCTCGGCAGGCGAGAAGGCAAGCGCAGCAATCAGGGCCAGGACAAGAGGTGGGATGCGGTCTCGGCGCGCGCCCATGGGGCACCTCCTTTCCCGGGCGCGCTCCAGTGTTATGTCGCCCCGGACGATGCGGGCGTCAAGGCGGTTTCACGCGGTTCTTGAGGCTCGGAGCGCTCGACCATATCGACCCTGTCGACGACCTCGACCCGGTCGACGGTCAGCGTGTAGTGGGTGTGGTCGTTCTGGACGGTGCCGGTGAGGAGATACGGGCCGGACGTGGTGAGCAGGTGGCCGTACTTGGCGTAGACGGCAGGGAACAGGACGGTCTCGAGCACGCCGGTCATGTCCTCGACGCTCAGGAACCGCATCTGCTGCCCGCGCTCGGTCGTGACGCGGCGCGTGGTGACGAACCAGCCGCAGATCTTCACACGCCGGCCGGCACAGCGCTCGATGTCGCGGATCGCGACGAGGCGCATCCGCCGCAGCCGGCCCTGGTAGAGGCTCATCGGGTGCGCGGTGACCGAGTAGCCGAGCAAGGTGATCTCGTCGCGCACCTTCTCGTCGATCGTGTAGTCGCACAGCCCGTCGGGCGCGGCCGGCGCCACGCCGACAGAGCGATACCCGTAGAACAGGTCGCAAAAATGGGGACAGGCACCTATTTCCCGGGAAATAGGTGCCTGTCCCCACCTCGGTGGGGATGCCCATTTTTGCGCGCACTCCCAGAGCAGGTGCGGGCGGGTGCGGCCGAGCGAGTCGAACGCGCCGGCGCGAATCAAGTTCTCAACCTCACCCTGTGTGATGCTCACCCGACTGAAAAGATCTTCGACGGAGCGGTACGGCCCGTCGGTGCGGCCGGCGACGATCGCCTCAGCGGCGCGCGTGGTGAGATCGCGCACGTCCTCGAGCCCGGCGCGGATCCAGTCGTCCCAGCCGGTCCATCCCAACGCGCTCTCGTTCACGTCGGGCGGCAGCACGCGGAGGCTCATCCGGCGCACCTCATTCACGTAAACCTCGGGGTGGTAGAAGCCGCCGCCGTTCGTGAGCACGGCCGCCATGAACGCCGCCGGGTAGTGGGCCTTCAGGTAGGTCGATTGATACGACTCCTGCGCGTAGCTCGCCGAGTGCGCCTTGCAGAACGCATATCCGGCGAAGCTCGCGACCTGCTCCCAGATCTTTCGGGCCGTCGGCTCGTCGATGCCGCGCTCGACGGCGCCGCGGATGAACCGCGCCTCGTACGAGGCGACCGCCTCGATGCCGCGCTTCTTGCTCATCGACTTGCGCAGCAGCTCGGCGTCGCCGAACCCGATCCCGCCCAGCTCGTGCACGACGCGGATCACGTCCTCCTGGTAGACCATCACGCCGAGCGTCTCCTTGAGCAACGGGCGCAAGCGCGGGTGGAGGTAGCGGACCTTCTCGCAGCCGTTGTAGCGGTCGATGAACTGCTTCGTCATCCCGGCGTCCGACGGCCCGGGCCGCACGAGCGACGACGCGGCGGTGAGAATATCAATGCCGTCGACGTGGAGTTTTTTGAGCAGCCCGCGCATGCAGGGCGACTCGATCTGGAAGCAGCCGATCGTCTCGGCCCGCTTCCACAGCGCGATCGTCTCGGGATCGTTCTCCTCGAGGTTGCGCATGTCGAGAGAAATACCCGTGCGCCGCTCGACCTCGTCGACGACGTCGGCGATGACCGACAGCGCGCGCTGGCCCAACAGGTCGATCTTGACCAGGCCGATGTCCTCGACGGCGTGCATGTCGAACTGCGTGATCACGAGCCCCTTCGCCGCGTACTGGAGCGGCAGGTAGTCGGTCACCGGCCGCGGCGCCACGACGAGCCCGCCCGAATGCGTGCCGAGGTGGCGCGGGAAGTTGGCGATCGTACCGGCGAGCCGCACGATGGTCTTCCACGGCTCGCGCTCGACGGGCAGATCGCGGCACTCGGGCATTCCTTGCACAATCCGCTCGATCGAGCCGAAGTCGAAGTGCGGCAGCCGCTTCGTGAACGCGCCGATCTCCTCGCTCGTCAGGCCCATCACCTTCGCCACCTCGCGGATCGACGAGCGCAGCGCAAGCGTCTGGAACGTGCAGATCATGGCGACCCGGTCGTGGCCATACCGGTCGTAGACCCACTCGAGCATCTCGTCGCGCCGCCGCCAGCAGAAGTCGAGATCGACGTCGGGGCAGTCCTTGCGCTCGAGGTGCAGGAACCGCTCGAAAAACAGGTTGTGCCGGATCGGGCAGACGTGCGTCAGGCCGAGGCAGTACGAGACGATCGAGTTCGCCGCCGAGCCGCGGCCGACCGTCGGGATGCCGCGCCGGAACGCCTCGCGCGCAATGTCCCACACGACGAGGAAGTACGACGCAAAACCCGTCCGTGCGATCACGTCGAGCTCGGTGTCGATGCGCCGGCGCACCGTCGGCGCGAGCTGCCGGTAGCGCTTCCGCGCGCCGACGAGGACGACGCGCCGCAAGTACGAGTCGGCCGTCTCGCCGTCCGGCACCGGGAACTCGGGCAGGTGCACCCGGCCCAGCTCGAAACGCACGTTGCAGCGGTCGGCCATCCACCGCGACGCCCGGAGCGCCTCGGGCCGGTCGTGAAAAAGCTGCTGCATCTGCCCAAAAGACTTGAGGAAGCACTGCGGATGCGCCGTCGCGTCGGCGGGCAGCTTCGACAGCGTCGTGTTCTTGCGGATGGCCGTGAGCAGCCGGTGGCGCTCGTACCCCTCCGGCTCGACGAACACGACGCCGTTCGTCGCCACCGTGCGCAGGCCGAGCTCGTCGCCCAACGCCTCAAGACACTCGACGCGCTTGCCGCTCGCGTAGTCGGCGTAGCGCTGAAGCTCGACGAAGAGCGACTCCCTCGCCACCGTCGCTGCCAGCGCCCGCAGCAGCCCCTCGTCCGCCGT
>CAYUZG010000127.1:4831-6388 GCA_964449605.1 uncultured Verrucomicrobiota bacterium
GCCTGCACGCCGGCGAGCTCGATCTCGGCGCCGATGATCGGCTTGAGGCCGGCTGCCTCGCACGCCTGGTAGAACGGCACCACGCCGTGGAGGGCGTTGGTGTCCGTCAGCGCCACGGCGTCGTACCCCTGCCGCGCAGCCGCCTGTACGATCTCGTCCACCCGGCTCGCGCCCGACATCAGCGTATAGTTCGAGTGCACGTGCAGGTGGCAAAAATGGGGGCAGGTGCCGACTTCAGGGTAAAAAACAGGTGCCTGTCCCCGTTTTCGGACAGCACTCATTGCGGCCCCCCTAAGAATAGGGACAACAGGTGATTGTCCCTATTCTCGTTGTGCACCACAAAGCCAGGTTGCCCCATCCCGCTTGCCGCAAGAGCAACCTTGCCTGCGCAAAGCAGGTCGGGAGGGGCACACCTGGACCTTATAACGGTCGGACTATGGCGAAACTAAAGCGAATTGTCAAGAGAAAGTTCACTTTATTTTCGCCTACATCAACCCTTGGTAAGAATGAGGAAACGGAAGGTAAACGCTGTAACGGCCTACAGCTCAACGAATAAGACGCGATTGCCGCCCTGGTCGCGCGCCAGGTGCTGCGCGTGCCGCAGCCGAAGCACAAGGGAGGTGAAATCGGCCGCCTCCTGGCCCGGCTTGATGATCACCCCGCCGATCGTCGCCACCGGGTGAGGCTTGCCGCACGAACGGCCGTACTTGGCCACCGCCTCGCGGATCGAGTCGAACAGCCGCTGCGCGCTTTGCTGATCGCCGACGTTGAACACGGCGAAGACCAGCTCGTCGAGCCCGACACGGCCGACGAGGTCGACGCCCTTGAGGTGCGTCTTGACGATGCCGGCGACGTCGGCCAGCACCTTGCGGCCCGCGTTGAGGCCGTGGATCTCGCTGTACGGCTTGAAGTTGTCGAGGTCGAGCAGCCCGACGCCCGTCGGCACGGCCAGGATCCTGGCCCGCTCGAGCTCGCGGCCGAACGCCCGCAGGAAGGCGTTGTGCTTGAGCGTCTGCGTGACCGGATCGATCACCGTGAGCTGCTCGGTCTGCTCGCGCAGCGCGCCCATCTCGCGCGCCGCGCCGCCCAGGTTGGCCACGAGCTGGGCGAACCGCAGGTCGTCTTCCGTGAACGGCTCGCCCGACGAACGCTCGACCTGGATGTAGCCGACCCCGCCGCCGCCCACGACGATCGGCACGCACAGCAGCGACACGCAGTCGTTCTCGAGCCGCAGCTCGTTATACTCGCCGGCCGCGGCCGCCGCGTCGGGTAACAGGACCGGCTCCTCGCTCCAGAGCAGCTTCGCCGTCACGCCCGAGCCGATCGGCCGGCGGTAGCGCTTGATGAACGCGTTGCTGATGCCGCGCGCGATCTTGATGCCGACCGTTTCGGTCTCCTCGTCGAGCAGCACGACGGCAAACACGTCGAACGCGAGCCGCTTGCGCGTCTCCTCGATCATCACGTGGAGCGCTTCCTCGAACGGCACGCCATCGCTCATCGTGCGCGTGATGCGCAGCAGCGACTCGGTCTCGCGCTCGTGCGTCGTCGCGTCCATAC
>CAYUZG010000128.1:0-6332 GCA_964449605.1 uncultured Verrucomicrobiota bacterium
CGAGCACAACGAGAAGTACCTCGAGGCGAAGAAGAAGAAACTGGGCCATCTGCTGTGATTGACGGAGGGTTCACGTATGGCGAAGACGATTGCCGGCCAACTCGTGAGCAAGGGGAAGCGGTACGCGCTCGTGGCGAGCCGCTTCAATGAGTTCATCACGTCGAAGCTGATCGACGGCGCGATCGACTGCCTCAGACGGCACGGCGCCGGCGACGACGAGATCGAGGTCGTCTGGGTGCCGGGCTCGTTCGAGATCCCGCCCGTGTGCAAGCGCCTGGCCGGGGGCGGCAAGTGCGACGCGGTGATCGCCCTGGGCGCCGTGATCCGGGGCGCGACGCCGCACTTCGACTACATCGCCAACGAGGTGGCCAAGGGCGTCGCGCAAGTCGCGCTCGGTGCGGCGGTGCCGGTGGTGTTCGGCGTGCTGACGACCGACACGATCGAGCAGGCGATCGAGCGGGCCGGCACGAAAGCGGGCAACAAGGGAGCCGATGCGGCCGCCTCGGCCATCGAGCTCGTGAACCTCTACGCTCAGCTCTAGGGTCGGTGCGCGCGAAGTCCTGGGCGCTCCGCGTTGGGCGTTCATCCCATCGCAGGCCGTTGTTTGCGGTGTACGGGCCGGATGCGTCTGCTATAATCGCGCCTCAGGCATGGACGAGCGGAGAAGAACTTGATGCGCGACCTGGTGACGATCGGCATCGTCGGCTGCGGCTACCGTGGCAGCGAGGTGGCCGCGCAGGTCGGGAAGCGTTTGCACGAGCGCGCGCAGATCGTCGGCGTCTACGATATCGATTTCGAGCGGGCCGGTTCGCTCGCCTCGTATCTGGGTCCGCACGTGCGGATGTTCACCAGCGTCGAGGACTTGATCGGCCGCGCGCGGCTCGTGGTCGAGGTGGCGAGCAACGACGCGGTCGTGCCGCTCGTGCCGTTGGCGCTCAACGCGGGCCGCGACGTGCTGATCACGAGTGTCGGCGGGCTCCTCGATCACCCGGAGGTTTTTGAGCAGGCCGAGACGAGCTATGGGCGATTGCTGATCCCGTCGGGGACGGTCGCCGGGATTGATGCGCTCAAGGCGTCCATGGCCGGGGCGGTTGCGTCAGTGACGCTCACGTGCCGGCTTCCGCGCGGCATGCTCGGCGACGCGCCGTACGTGCGCGAGCACGATGTCGATATCGACTCGGTCACCAAGGACACGGTGATCTTCGAGGGAACAGCACTGGAGGCGTGCCGAGCGTTTCCGGTCGTCGCCGAGGCGGCCGTGACGGTCGCCATGGCTGGGCCCGGGCTCCGGCAGGTGCACACCATCGTGATGGTGACGCGTCGCTACAAGGCGCCGAGCCACGAGCTGGAGATCACAGGCGAGTGTGGGCGTGTTATCACGCGCACCGAGAACGTCGTGCTGCCTTCGTATCCGAGACTGACGTACCTGGGGCTTCGCTCGACGGTCGCCACGCTTCACGAGTATGTCGATTCGATCAATGTCGGCACATGAGGCACGCAGCGAGCCACGGTGCAAGGAACCGAGAGCGAGCATCCGATGCCTGACCTGTCGGTCGTGATCCCCGTGTTCAACGAGGTCGAGAACGTCGAACCGCTGTGGACCGAGCTGCGCGAAGTGCTCGACGCGATCGGCGGGCCCTACGAGGTGATCTTCGTCAACGACGGCAGCACGGACGGAAGCGAGGCGGTGGTCAAACGGCTGGCCGCCGAGCATGAACCGGTGCGGTACGTCTCGTTCGAGGCGAACTCGGGCCAGACGGCCGCGTTCGACGCGGGCTTCAAGGCGGCGCGCGGCACGCTCGTCGTGACGATGGATGCCGACATGCAGAACGACCCGCGCGATATCCCGGCGATGCTCGAGCTGATCGGCGACACCGACGTCGTCGTCGGCTGGCGTCACAACCGGAAGGACCCGGCGTTCAAGCGGTTTCAGGCCGCGTTCGCGCGCTGGTATCGCCACAGAAAACTCGGCGACCGGTTTCACGACGTGGGATGCTCGCTCAAGGTCTACAAGCGTCGCTGCATCGAGGGCCTGACGCTGTTTGCCGGTTTGCACCGGTTCCTGCCGATCCTGTTCGAGTGGGAGGGCTACCGCGTCGCCGAGGTGAAGGTCAACCACCGGCCTCGCACGCGCGGCAAGACGAAATACACGTTCTTCAAACGCACGCGTCAGGCGCGCCAGGACCTGCGCGCCGTCGTGTGGATGAAAAGGCGGCGGCTGAACTACAGAATCAAGGAACAAGGATGAGTCCGATCTGGTCGCTCGTGGCTTCGGGCATCTCCGAGCATATCGAGAAACTGATGCCCACGTGGTGGGACGCCGTCGGGTACGGCGGCCAAATGCTGTTCTTCTCGAGGTTCTTTTTCCAGTGGCTCGCGTCGGAGCGGCGCGGCCACAGCTACATCCCCGTCTACTTCTGGTGGCTCAGCATCAGCGGCGCCATCGTGACCGTCGTGTATCTGCTGGGCTGCGAGAAGCCCCTCATTCCGATTCTGCTCGGGCAGGTGGTCGGCCTGGTTGTGTACAGCCGCAACCTGGTGCTGATACGCCGCCATCGCCGTCTGACAAAGGCGGCCGCCCTAGAGCCGGGTGATGCGCTGTACATCCGCCCGAACGGCGAGGCTTCGGGCAATCCAACCGACCATGCCGCCGACGAGCCTTGAGGAAACGCCCCCATCCGGCGCGCAGGCGACGCGGACGCGGCGCGCTGAGGTTTTCGTTCTCGCCATCGTTATCCTCTCAATCTTCGTCGGGCTCAGCGGCCGGCTGCTGTCCGCGCACGACGAGGCGCGTTACGCCGAGGTGGCGCGCGAGATGCTCGAGTCGGGCGATTGGCTCACCCCGCATCTGAGCGGCATCGAGCACTGGCACAAGCCGCCGGTGACGTACTGGGCGATCGCCGCGTCGTTCGCTGCGTTCGGACTCAACGAGTTCGCCGCGCGTTTGCCGTCGGCGCTGGCGGCCGTGGCGAGCGTGATCGCGCTGTACGGCATCGGCAGAATGCTCTACGGGCGTCGGGCGGGTCTGCTCGCGACGATTGTGCTCGCCTCGTCGTTGCTGTTCGTGCTCACGGGCCGCATAGCGACGCCCGACATGCTCCTGACGTGCTGGACGTGCTGGGCCGTGCACTTCCTGGTCCGTACGTTTGTCCACGGCGACAGGCCGGGCACCAATGCGCTCCTGCGCGGGCTGTTTGTCGGGCTGGGGTTCATGACGAAGGGGCCCGTCATCCTGCTATTCGTTGTCGTGCCCGCGCTCCTGGCCGTTGCGTTGACGCGCCGATGGCGCGCGTTTCGCGCGGCGAAGCCGTGGCTGGCTGTTGCGGCGTTCTGCGTCGTCGGGCTGCCGTGGTTCGTCGTCGTGTGCATTCAGAACCCGGGCCTGATGAGCTACTTCGTGGGCTTCCAGACCTTCGAGCGCGTCGCGAGCGACGTCCACGGACACAGCGCGTCGATTCTCTACTACGTCCCCGTCCTGCTTCTTGGGTTCGGTCCTTGGATCGTGTTCGTTCCGTACGCGGCCGTTCGCGCCGTCCGCTCCAAGGCCGAATCGCTCGACGACGGCAAGGCGCGCGGCCTGCTCGTGCTGCTGCTGTTTCTCGTGCCGCTTGTCGTGCTGTCGGTGATTCGCTCGAAGGGGCTGGCGTACATGTTGCCGGCGGTCCCTGCCGCGGCCGTTCTCGTTGGGCGGCTTCTCGATGAGGGATTGGCGCCGGCAGGCCACTGGCGCAGAGGCTTTGCGGCGAACGTGTGGGTGGCCGTCGCGGCGATGGGGTGTTTCGTTCTGTTGTTTTTCGTCGTCTTTTTCGTCCGTGGGGCGCATCCGGAGCTGAGCGCGTTAAAGGGATACGTCGTCCTGTTGATGGCGCTCGTCAGTCTTGCCGCGATGCTCGCGGCGGTTGCCCTCGTGCGACGGCTGTCGTGGTCGCTTGTGGGCGCGCTCGCGCTGCCGGTGCCGGCCGCCGTGCTCGTGATGCTGGCGACGATGCCGGACATGAGCGCGAACGTCAGTTGGGAAGCGTCGGGCAAGCACATGGCCGAGGCGATCGCACCGCGCATGAACGAGGGCGACCGGCTCGTCTTCTACCGGAGCGTGTCGCACTCGACGAGCTTCTATGGACGGATGAGGCCCATCTACCTCGCGTGCCGCGTTGACGTGCACTTCATGGCGCCGGACGAGTACGAGGGTTGGGCGCGTGAGGGCGACCCGGTTGCCGTCCTCAAGGGCTTGTTCGAGCGGGCCGACGCCGACGGCACGCGCCTCTTTTGCACGGCGTTGCGGCGCGACTACGACGAGCTGCTCGGGACGGCAGGTGCCCCACAAACGTACCTGCTCGCCGAACGGCACAAAACGGTGCTGTTCTCGAACCGGCCGGATCGAGATGGTCGGGCAGCGTCAGTCGGGAACGGTCTTCCCTCGCCGGAGCAGACGGCGGAATGACTCCTCGATCGCGTGCTCGGCCGCCACAAGCCGCTTCTTTATCCACACGCTGAGGTCATCGAGGATGACGTACGTGACCGGGATGTAGATGAGCGTGAACAGCGTCGAGACGAGCAGGCCGCCGATGACGGTGATCGCCATCGCCTGATACAGCTCGGAGCCCGCGCCCAGTCCCAGCGCGAGGGGCATCATGCCGCCAACCGTGGTGAGCGTTGTCATTACAATGGGGCGGAAGCGGACCTGCGCGGCGAGGACGACGGCTTCTCTTCGCTCGTGGCCACGGTGGCGCAGCGTGTTGATGAAGTCGACGAGGACGATGGCGTTGTTCACCACGATGCCGGCGAGCATGATGATGCCGAGCATGACCATGATGCTGATCGGCAAGCCCGTGACCAGCAGCGCGAGCGCGACGCCGACGAAGCAGAGCGGAATGGTCTGGATGATGATGAACGGGAAGACGAGCGACTCGAACTGCGCGACGAGGATCATGTAGACGATGGCGATCGAGACGATGAGGGCGAACGACATCTGGCCCATCGCCTCGGCGCGGTCCTCCTCCTCGCCGCCCACCTGGATCGAGTAGCCGTCGGGCAGCCCTTCATCGTCAACCGCATCGGTGATTTCCTTGACGACCTGTGACAGCACCCCGCCCTCGGCGATGTCGGCGGTCACCTTGGCGACGCGAGTACGGTCCTCGCGTTGGAGTTCGACCGCGCCGAAGCCCTCTTCGACATCGGCCAGCTCGCTCACGGCGACCATGGTCTGGCTCTGGGGTAGGGGGACGAGGAGTTCGCGGATCTGCTCGATGGTGAGGCTCTGCGCGTTGGCGAGCTTGAGGCGCACATCGTACTCCTCGTCCTGCTCGCGGTACGTGGTGACGACCTTGCCGGTGATGTACGTGCTGAGCGTCTTGGCGACCGAGTCGTCGGTCAGCCCAAGATCGTCAACGGAGTACGGCCGGGGCCTGATCTTGACCTCGCGGCGGCCGGCCTTGAGCTGGTTCTCGACGTTGATAGCGCCCTCGATTGGCTCGGCGAGCGCGGCGACGCGGTCGGCCACGGCGCGCAGCGGATCGACCTCGACGTTCGTTGGGCCGCGCACCAGGACTTCGATATCGGCACCCCCACCGCCGTGCCCGCGGCCGATCTCACCGACCATGACGTGGCCGCCCGGGATGATATTGACGAGGTCGCGCAGCATCTCACGCACCTTGAACGTGGACGTCGTGCGGTCGCCCGTCATGGTGACGGTGAGGGACGCCGTCTGAGGCCCGATGGTGGCGCTGTAGTCCTTGAGCGAGGGCACGTTGTCGCGGACGACCTCCTCGAGCCTGCGCGTTGCATCTTCGGTGGCTTCGAGCGACGCGTCCACGGGCATCTGCAAGTTGACGCTGAACTCGCCGCGGTCGAAACTGGGGAAGAACTCCTGGCCGCGTGTCCCGAGGATAAAGCCTGCCACCACGAAAATCCCGAGGACGATGCCGACGGCGATGGCCCGCTCGTGCAGCACGCGGTCGACGATGGTGCGGAAGCGCCGCATGAAGCGGGTCTCGGCAACGGCCTCGGGGTTCTTGGCCAGGTCGATGGCCTTGTCGCGACGGGGCCGCATAAGCTTCGAACACGCCATCGGCACGAACGTGAGCGCGACAACGAGCGAGCACGCCAGCGCGAATGCGACCGTGAGCGACAGGTCGTCGAATATCTGGCTGGGGACGCCCGAGACGAAAAACAACACGGGCACAAAGACAGCCATCGTCGTGTACGTGCTCGCCGAGATGGCGCCGCCGACTTCATCCGCCCCCTCGTGCGCGCCCTTGACCGGATCGCGCCTGATCGCGATGCGGCGCGTGATGTTCTCGATCATGACGATCGAGTTGTCGACGAGCATCCCG
>CAYUZG010000129.1:0-6284 GCA_964449605.1 uncultured Verrucomicrobiota bacterium
GGCGCCGGCAGGCCGGATTCAGCGAAGAAGACGCTGCCCTGCACGGTCACGCCGCGCTCGAGGCGGAGGACGAACTCGTCGCCGCGGGTCGGCAGCGAACAGCGGACCTCGCGCAGGGGAAGGAATCCATCCGCTTCCGCGCTGAACCAGCACCCACCAGGGAAGAGGTCTGCGATCCGGAAACGGCCTTCCTCGTCGGTTCGAGTCTTGGCTGCCGAACCCCATCCGACCGGCATACCTTCGTCCCTGACGCTTACGGCGGCGTCAGCGATCGGGTTGCCTTTCATGTCGACGACCTTGCCGGTGATTGCCGCCGTCGGGCGCAATGTCAAACGGATCCCCGTGACGCGATCCTTGTCCGGCTCGTAGCGGACGAGCAACGAGCGGCCCAACCGGCCCTGAGTCATCATGTTCGGGCGATAGAAGCGGCGGTCGCCTTGAGAGGCGGTGAGGTAGAGGATCTTCTTGGGCAGATCGTCGAGGCGAAAGGCGCCGGCTTCGTTGGTTGTCACTTCCTTGGCAACGGGGGATTGCCCGGGCTCGTTCGAGGGGCTGAGAAGCGCCCGGACAATGGCCTTGGCGACGCCGTGTCCGTCGACATCGACGACGTGGCCTGATATCGAGTAGGCGGCTTCCTCCGGCGTTTCTTCTTGGGCCGTCGTCGCCTCGACGCGCTCCTCTGTCAGATCGCCTGCAGCTTCGGCGGCTGCACGCTCCGCCTCCGTCTCCGTCCGGGGCGCGCGATCCCCTTCATGCTCGTCGATGGCCTTCTGCTTCGTCTGCCCGGCCGCTGCTTTGCCGGCACGCTCGTGGGCAGGCCGGTCCGGTTGCTGCGGGCTCATTTGTCGGACGAGGATCACGCCGACGATGATGACGATGACGGCGACGATGCCCCCCACGATAAGGGCAGGCGAGACAGTCCTTGGCTTCCTGCTCATTGGACTCCTCCGGGACATGTTGCTGCTGCGCGACGACCCAGCCATGTGGCGACTGCCAACTGCTATGGCGGCGATCCTGGTAGACTCGCCGAGTGTTGTACGCCATGGGCAGGCGCGTTGTTCACGACCAGGCGCGGCCTTGCTGCTAACCAATTAGTAGACACCGGCTCAGAGGTCAAGGGTTTTGTGAAAGAATTAGTATTTCCAGGAGTCGGATGGCTTTCCGGCTGGGATTCGGAGGCTGTTCTTGTGGTCGTGTGTGGGCTGGGCAATCATCGCCGGCGGCGGGCAGAATGGGAGACGGTCGAACGAGGCGGACGTTATGAAGATCCGGCGGATACATCGGTTCGACGTCGGGTACCACGAGGCCGTGGCGATTCAGAGCGAGCTGCGGCGTGACGTGGTTCGGACGGGAGCGCCGAAGCCGCTGCGACTCGTGGCGGGCGCCGACGTCTCGTACGCGAAGAAGGCGGTGACGATGTACGCGGCCGTCGTCGTGGTGGCGTGGCCGTCGCTCGAGGTTGTCGAGGAGGTCACCGCGCAGTGCGCGGCCGAGTTCCCGTACATCCCGGGTCTGCTCAGCTTCCGCGAGATGCCGGCCCTGCTCGCCGCGTTCGAGAAGCTGCGATCTGCGCCCGACGTGATCGTCTGCGACGGGCACGGCGTCGCGCACCCGCGCGGGTTCGGGATCGCGTCGCACCTGGGCGTGCTGCTCGACGTGCCGACGATCGGCTGCGCCAAGAAGCGGCTCGTGGGCGACTACGAGGAACCCGGCCCCGGAAAGGGCTCACGCGCGCCGCTTGTGCTCGACGGCAGGACAATCGGCACCGTGCTGCGCACGCGCGCACAAGTCAAGCCCGTGTTCGTCTCAGTCGGCCACCGGATCGGGCTGCCCTCGGCCGTCCGCATCGTCCTCGAGGCCGCCACGCGCTACCGGCTGCCCGAGCCGACGCGCCTGGCGCACGTGTTGAGCAACGCCGCCCGGCGAGAAGGCGGTACCTGATCGTTGACCGGAGTGAAGCACAACCGAGGAGCGGTGAGCTGCTACCGCTGCTTCATACGCAAAACGGCGGCGGCTACGCCGATGAGGATCACGAGCACGGTCCCCGGCTCCGGCACGGCGTAGGCGATGACGGTCGTTCCCACGATGCCGTCGGTCGTCATCCCCATCATCGGGTTCGTCCAATCGGGATGCGCTTCGCCCTGGGCGAAAAGCAGCCAGGCGGCATCCTGCGGGAGCCGTGGCGCCACTTCAGCGAGGAGCCACGCCTCGAAATCCTCTGATGTGCCTCCGAAGTAGCCCAGGGGGTCGTTGAGCGTCACGCCGGCCATGCCCGAAGCGGTCAGCTCGCTCACCGGGATGATGAAGCCGCTCCATCCGTAGTCGTTGAACGTCATGTCGATGGTGCCCGACCCTGCGAACGGTGTGTCGTAGTACCAGTCGAGCGTGAGATCGAGAGCCCAATTGCCGGCGCTCGATGCCGAATACGCGCCCGCGTTCGGCGTGCCGTCGACGGGCCCGTGGCTGCCGTCTGTTGCGGGGTCGCCCAGGTTGACCAGTCGCTCTTGTGTCAGCGGCTTGCTTGAAGAGACGAAGCCGTCGAAGGCGAGGGCGTTCACTCCCACGGCACCGCCGGCCGCCAGATCCACGTCGAGCACAAACGAGCCCGTCAACGAGTGAATACCTTCGGCATAGCCGGGCGGCTCCTCGCCGGCGGGATTCATGAAGTTGAAACTCAGGCGGCCTGAGGGGTTGAATGTTGCGCCCGTGATGTCGTCGGCCGTGTAGATGAGGTGGTCACCCGAAACACCGACCTCCGCGTTGTGCTGGGGCAGCGTGCCAACGGCGTCCGGGTGGGTCAGCAGCGTGAACGTCGCCGCGTGAGCAGACGCGGCCACGGATGCCGCCAGAATCGTGAGCATGGCCAATCGTCCTGCAACTCGTAACATTGTCTCCTTCACTCCTTTTCGCAAAGATGTTGATCTGCCGGCCGAGTCGTTTCATTCAAACCCTTCCTGACTCGCCGGGGTGCGCGCGGGTTGTGATGTCGTTGTCCGTTTCCGGGGACGGCTCGCTGTGGGGAACGCCCGAGTGGAAGTGGCTGCGCAGGTGGCGTTCGACCCAATCGGGAATGCACGCCCCGGGCCAGCAATCGAAGTCGGGGATGTAAGGCTTCACGTCCAGCACAGGCGCGCCGTCGAGCGCGTCCAGCCCCCGGACCTCGATTTCCCCGGTTTCCGTCGAGAAACCGAGGAGTTCCACCACCGACATCGCGATCGGATTCGGCCGAACAGGCATCCGGGTCGCGAACACTTTCACGTGGCTGGGCTTGTTGTGATCCTTCGGCATCTTCCACTCCCTCGATCGGTGGATCCAGTACAGGACGATCAGATGGGAGTAGCCCTGCAAGCCGCTGAGGGCCGCCTTGTGCTGGTCAAGAAGGCGGATCGTCGAGGCGTCGTCCGTCCAGCCTCGGCGCGTGTGCGCCACGTGGGTCGGCTCGAGGTAGCCCGAGTGCACGTAGCCGATCGGCTTGATGGTGATCGGCTCGTGGTCGGCCTCCACGGGGTCGCGATCTTGGTTGATGCCCGTCATGCTTCGTGTTCTCTCCGGAGCCGTGTCGTCGGGAAGTGAACGAGGACGCCGGCGGCAAGGCCCATGATGATGTTGATTGCGACGATGCCCATCAGGACTGCGGCCAGGGAGTCCACGCTGTGTTGAACCGATCGGGCCGCCAGTGCCCAGAAGACGAGAGCAGCCAGGACTCGTGCTGTGCACAGGACCGCGCCCGTGACCATCAGCCGGGCCCGCCGCCCGACGAGCGACCGAAAAGAAGCCCAGGCGACGTCACCGGCCAAGTTGCCTAACAGCGGGACAACCACAAACCAGGGCATGATGCCGAAGCCGCTCCACGCCAGCTTGGTCGAGGCTTCCGCCAGGGCGCTCACGGTCAGCACGCCGAACGATTTCGTGCGGGTCAGCAGAACCAACAGGACGACGGCTCGCGGCAATGCCGCGACAACCGACCCGGATGTCGGGACCGGATAGGCGGCGTGAAACGCTCGCCCGAGAAGCTGGCTGATGACGGCGACAGCGATGCCGCCTGCCGTCGCTAGCAGCAGGTCCGTCCATGTGATGGGGAGTATCCGCGTGCCTACGGTTGGCACCGGATACCCGGAGGGAGATGCCATCTTGCTTCTCATCACTGCCTCTCTGTGAATGCGTTTGTGGTTCTGTGGTGGACGAACTGCACGCTTGTGTCGGCGAACAGCACGTTTCGACCGCCGCCGTAGCCGCCCTGTGCCCAGTGGGGGAAGACGGGTACGTCCTTCCGGACCCAATCGGACATCAGCCACCGGACCGCCGGCGAGTTGGTCGTGAGGAGGTGGGGGTACTCGGATAGCTGCAGCGGGAGCGGCATCCGCGTCTCGCGCCGGGTTATGGAGAAGTACTTGTAGGTGATGTAGTGCCGTTCCCAGTTCTCATTCGTGTTGATGACCGAGTCCCCGCCCGGGCCGCCATACTCGCTGCTCTGGGCGTAGGGCTCGATCTTGTCCGCGTTCGGGCAGTAGAAGACGTCTCGGCTCGAAACGTAGCTGCTGTAGAGAGTCTGAGTGAGCACACATTGTGGGTTGCCGCACGTGTCTTCGACCGGGTACTTGCCGTCGTGCTCGCCGGCATACATGTTCAGTCCTGCGCCGAGGCCGTGGAGGTTGTTGGCGCAGGTCACCCGCCGGGCAAGCTCCTTCGAGTGCGAGATCGATGGCAGTAAGAGGCCTATGAGCAACGCGATGATGGAGATGCAGACGAGGAGCTCGACCAGCGTGAAGCCTGCGCCGTCCGATCGGCGGGGGGTGCGTATCGCTTCTGACGGTCGAGCGGTGGAGCGAGGTGACCGCCGGGCGGCAGCACAACGGGCTGTCTCTCTGTCGCGAGCCCGAGGCGTCATCTTCCCGAACCCCAAGTTCCCTTCCCGCGGTCGTATCACGAAAACGTATTCCTTGCTACCACACCAGTAGCCACACGTCAAGGCCAAAGGTGGAAAAAGCGTGAAAAACAGGGAAGGCGGCGCCATCCGCCGGTCTTTCCGGCTTCTCAGGCGGGCTTGGGACACGGCTGGCGATGAGGATGGATCAGCCGTGTGCTGGCAGTGGGGCCGCCGAGAGGCGGTGTCCTATGGCCGGGTGTCGCGCTCGATAATGCGGTGGATGCCGTGGGTGTCGGTGTCGATCGGCCGGTTCTGGTGCCAGCCTCGGTGGAGGCCGTGGCGTTCCATTGCTTCTTGGGCGGCGCGGTACTCATCGGCCGTGATGCGGCGCGCGATCTCGGGGAACTCGTCGGCGCGGTACTGCGGGAAGTACTGGCTCATGAGGCTGACGGCGGTGTTGGGCGAGATCTCCTCGGCGAGGAATTGCATTGTTTTCTCGGTGCCGGCGAGCCCCTCGGGCAGGACGAGGTGGCGCACAAGCAAGCCGCGCACGGCGATTGCGCGCTCATCGAGCACGAGGTCGCCCACCTGGCGGTGCATTTCGCGGATGGCGCGGCCGTTCACCTCGGGGTAGTCGGGCGCGCTCGAGAGTCTCTTGGCGACTTCGGGGTCTGCGTACTTCATGTCGGGCATGTAGATGTCGACGAGGCCGTCGAGGAGCTCGAGCATCTCGACCGACTCGTAGCCGCCGCAGTTGTAGAGGACGGGCACGTCGAGTCCGCGTTCGAAGGCGCGGCCGAGCGCGTCGAGGATCTGCGGCGCGTAGTGGGTCGGCGTCACGAGGTTGACGTTGTGGGCGCCGGCGCGCTGGAGGGAAAGCATGGAGCCTGCGAGCTCGTCGAGCGACATCGGCTCGCCGCGGCCTTGGTGGCTGATCGGGTAGTTCTGGCAGAAGACGCACTTGAGGTTGCAGTGGGTGAAGAAGACCGTGCCCGAGCCGGCGACGCCGCTCACGGGCGGTTCCTCGCCGTGGTGGAGCGAGACGCTCGAGACGACCACGTCGAGGCCGGCGGCGCAGACGCCCCGATCGTCGGCCAGGCGGTTCACCTGGCACCGGCGCGGGCAGACGGTGCACGATTCGAGCAGGCGATAGGCGGTGTCGAGGCGTTCGCCGACGAGGCGTGCTTTCTCGTGCGGCGGTCGGTTCATCGGTGGGCTCTAGGTTTCCTCGGCGACGGGTTCGGCCTCCTGCGCGGCCGGTTGGGCCGGTCGCTTCTCGCCGAAGTAGCAGATGACGACGTTGTCGTCCTTGCTTTCGTAAGACTCGCACGACGGGAGGCACCGCAACCCGTCGATGATCCCGTGCTTCGGGCAGTCAACGAATCCGTCCTCGATCGCGCGCTCGGCCATATCGGTT
>CAYUZG010000130.1:0-6282 GCA_964449605.1 uncultured Verrucomicrobiota bacterium
GCACGGCGTAGTCGAGCCGCTTGCCGACCGCCGCATCGACGGCCACCTGCGCGTAATCGGGACCCGCGTCACTCATGGTCCGTAGAATACCAGAAACAGAGGGCTGCGAGGACCGCTGGGGAGGCGGAGGCAATAACGACGGGGAGCACGGAGCAGACGTTCCTCGTGTCCCCGTGATTCGTTCAGGAACCTGGACGGGTCCGCCAGCCTACTTGGCGATCAGGTCGGCCTTGAATTCCGGCAGCTTGCCTTGGATCCGCCAGATGCGCAGCATCATGCCGTCCTGCTTGTCGAGCAGCTCGCACATCTCCTCGTTGAGCGACTCGAGCTCCCGCGCCGTGAGCCGGACGGGTTGATGCGGCAACCGGACGAGGCTGCTCGGGTATCCCGGGAAGTCGCTCAACAGCCGCGGCGTCAGGATGAGCAGCTCGACTGTCGTGTCGCCGGTCTCGGTCCGTGTGATCTTGAGCGGGTAGTAGACCGCGTCGGACTTGAACCGGTACTGGATCGCGTCGTTCGTCTTCATCTCCGGGCCGAGCTCGACGACGTCGAAGACAAGCCAGGTGAAGCCTTCCTTGAGGTACTCGTTCACGACCTCCTTGAGCGGCTCGGGGATCGTGGGGTTCTCGACGTCCTGCTTCTTGAGGTACTCTTCAACCCAGGCGATGAAGCCGTCGCCGTCGAGCACGTGGGCGACCGAGATGTCGTGCGCGCCGATCTTCTCGTGGAACGTGATCTCGCCGGCCGGCGGCTGGGCCTTCTCGTCGGCGCCCAACGCACGGCCTCCCTTCGCAGCCTCCTGCCGGCTGTTGATGATCTGCACGGCCCGGTTGAACGCCTCGATGTCGCCTTCTTTGACCTCCGGCTCGGCCGGCAGCGGGATAACCTCGAGCACCTTCGTCGGCGCCGAGGCACGCAGATCCGTCGAGAGTAGCAGGATCTCCTCGGTGCCGTTCCAGGCGATCATCGCGCGCTGCGTCGGCTCGAAGATCTCGACGTTCGGCTCGAACGGGATCGAGCCGCGATCGGCCGTCGCCGTGAGCGCGACGCCGGCGAGCACAACAACGGCGGCGAGCAGTACGACCAGCTTTCGGATAGACATCATCGACCTCCTCTTGTGGCGGGTTCGACAACCAGGTTCTCCCGCGCGGCTCGCCTGCCCGGGGCACGGCAGGCCGCGCACTCAGCCGCCGGGTTCGACCCGCCCGCAGCCGGGATGTTCCAGAAAACCAGCGCTGCCCGCTACCCCTGTCGTCGCCGTGATTGGCGGATTCAGTCAACGATCTCGGTATGACGCGCCAGCGCGGTGCGGATGCTCCGCATGAGGGGCGCATCGCGCTCCGCGTCGAACTTCACGTAGGGCATCTTGAGCCAATGGTAACGGATCGGGCTATCGCGTCGCATCTCGGGTTCCTCGTCATCGTACCTCGGGTGGATGTGGGCGTGAAGTGCGCGCTCTGTATTCCCGAGGATCTGGTAGTTGATGATCGAGGGATGCACGACCTCGATGAGCGCATCGCCGACGGCGGCCATGTCCGCCAGGAACTGCTGCCGTTCCGCCGGCGCGAGCTCGTTCAGGTTGTCCCGTACGGGATCAGCCAGCAGCAGGCTGTATCCCCTGAGACGCTGATCGTCGCCGAGCACAACCCAGCCGGAACGCACCCGGCAGATGACCGTCGGATTCTCACCCCGCCGCGCTAGATCAACGCGCTCATGGATCATTGTCGGGTACTTCATACCGTCCTCCTCGTCATGGCACCTGGCCGCCCACGTGGTGGAGGACGGCTTTCATGTCGTCGCGGACTTCTCTTTGTCCATTTCCCGCAGGATCTCTTTCATTGCCTCAATCACAAACTCCCGGGTTTGGGAAACGGTCAAATCCTCTGTAGGGCTCGACACCCTGATATACACGTAATGCTCATCCAAGAACTCGACGTTGCGATACTGATTCTTCTTGCGGGGGTTTCGGATTGTCAGGTTGTTGAAATCGGACTTGTCCAATTCGCAGTTGGCATTCTCTTGCCCGGAATCGGGATTGAGATAATAGGAGTAGTTCTCTGTGTGGTAAGCGGGGTTGTTGTTGTACCTATTGCAGTACGTTTCACGCAGCCCCTTCTTGAGTATGAACTCCTTTACCTTGACCAGATTCGCTTTGTTGATCACTTCCTCCTCGGATTTCCTGTTGTCGATGCGCAAGACGAGGTCAACCGTCCTCCCCTGCGCCGGTAGCACACTCAGAGCTATGACGAGGAGTGACATAGGACACAGCTTTCTCATGATATGGTCCCTCCACATGCGTAACAACGCGTTGACCAATCAGCATAAGTCCCCGGCGTTCTGGGTTGCCGGCCCGCGCCGTGGGGAAACCCGGGAATCGACATCGCTCAACCTCTTTCGTTGCCGGCCGGACATGGGTGCCACGGCCAGCCGCCCGTTCTGATGCTCCACCCTAGCGGCCGACCTGCGCGCGGCCGCAACTCTATCCGCCGCCCCGCCGCGGGATGGGCCGGCCGAGGAGGCGGAGGACGGCTTTCATGTCGTCCCAGACTTCGCGCTTGCTGGCCGGGTTGCGGAGCAGGTAGGCGGTGTGGAAGGTCGGCATGAGGGGGACGCCGTGCCAGTCGAAGAAGCGGCCGCGCAGCTTGGTGATCGGCACGGTGGTCTCGAGCAGGGTCTGGGCGGCGTGGCGGCCGAGGGCGACGATGACCTTGGGCCGGATGATGTCGATCTGCTCGAGGAGGAACGGGAGGCAGTTGGTCACTTCGTCGGGCAGCGGGTCGCGGTTGCCGGGCGGGCGGCACTTGATCACGTTGAGGATGTAGACGTCGCTGCGCGTGAGGCCCATCGCCTCGATGATCTTGGTGAGCAGCTTGCCGGCGCGGCCGACGAACGGCTCGCCCTGGACGTCCTCTTCGGCGCCCGGCGCCTCGCCGCAGAAGACGAGGTCGGCGTTCGGGTTGCCGGCGCCGAAGACGATCTTGGTGCGGTTGTCCACGAGGACCGGGCAGCGTTGGCAGTCGCCGATGTAGGCCTCGAGCTCGCCGAGCGAGCGGTGCGAGCTGCGGTGCGTGTGCGTTTGGCCGTCGGCCATCTGCTGGCGCACGTGGCGCTCGAGCTCGTCGAGCGTGCCCCCGAACTCAGAATCGAAATCGGTCACAGCGTCCGCCTCCTCGTCGATGGGAGTATATCGGATTGGATGTCTCACGCAAAGCCGCAAAGGGCGAGCGTGAAGACACGCTCGCTTGGAAGAAGCTCCGCACAGCGGAGCTTCTTCCGACACCGTGGTTGCTTTTCCATCTTTGCGGGCTCTGCGCCTCTGCGAGAGATACTCTTTGCGCCTTTGCGTGAGGCTCCTACGCGAGCCAGTAGACGAGCGCGACGAGGCCGGCGATGTAGAAGCCGGCGTCGGTGACCACTTCCGTCCTGAGCCCCGCGGCGAGCACACCGCGATTGTAGAGCACGATGCAGAGCAGCGAGTAGGCGGGGGCGATGAGCAGCCAGAGCCCGAGCGGGCTCGTCCAGCCGGCGAGCGCGCCGACGATGAGGCCGCCGGTGCAGACGGCGAGCAGCAGGTAGAGGAGCCGCTTGGTCCACGCCCGGCCGATGATGATCGGGATCGTCTCGTTGCGCACCATGAGGTCGCCCTGGATGTCGCGCATGTCGAGGATCATCGAGCGCGCAAAGACCATCGTGAAGGCAAAGACGAAGACGACGGCGATGCCGAGCGCCATCTCGGTCGTGAGCCGCACCGGCTCCTCGAAGACGGGCAGGATGGCCGTGATCACGCTCCAGGCGCCGGCCATGCCGATATTCTTCGAGGCCGGGACGTCGCGCACGCGCCGGACGCGCCGGAACGGGAGAATGGGCAGGCTGTAGATCAGGCCCATGACGGTCGTGAACACGACGATGCCGAACGCCACCGGCCCGAGCGCGGTCGAGAGCGCCACGGCCGACGCCGCCGCGAGCGCCCCCAGCGGGATGACCACCCACCTGTACCGTTTGAGGAAGCCGAGCTTGTACGACTCCTTGTAGAGCGAGTACTCGGGGTCGGTGAAGTGGTTGAGGATATGGATGGCGAACACGTAGAACGCGGCGATCGCGATCGGCAGCGGCATCGGCGGCACGGCCGCGCGCACGGTGTGCATCAGCACGATGCACGCAAAGCAGAGCAGGCCCGCGCCGACGCCGACGTAGAGGTCGCTCTTGACGAAGAAGTCGAGCACCGACTCGACGGCCCGCCGCGGCCACGGCTTGCGAATCCGGCCGATGTCGCGCAGCCGGGCGATGACCTTCTCGATCAGCCAGTTCGGCGTCGAGGCGCCGGCGGTGACGCCGATGGTCCGGTGTGGGCCGACCTGGTCGGGGGCCAGTTCGTCGGCTTCCTCGATCAGGTAGGTATCGACGCCGAGCCCGCGGGCGATGCTGGCGAGGCGCTGCGTGTTGGCGCTGTGCGCGCCGCCGACCACGACCACGGCGTCGCAGCGCTTCGCGAGCCGGCGCACCTCGTTCTGGCGCTCGACGGTGGCGTCGCAGACGGTGTCGAACACGCGCATCCGGGCTGAAGCCTCTGTGTCCCCGCGGGCGCGCAGCCTGCGCACGACCTCGTCGAAGAACTCGCGGTTCTGCGTGCTCTGGGCCACGACGCACAGCGGCTCGTCGTGCGGGACGGCGTCGAGGTCGGCCATCGACTCGACCACCACGCCGCGCCCGTCCGTGTGGCCGAGCAGGCCGGCGACCTCGGCATGCCCCTGATCGCCGACGATCACAGCCGTGTAGCCCTTCGCGGCGTACCGGCTCAGGATCCGCTGGATGCGCAGCACCAACGGGCAGGTCGCGTCGAGACATGCCAGGCCGGCCTCCTCGATCGCGCGGCGCGTACGTGGGGGAACGCCGTGGGCGCGCACCACCACGGTCCCGCCCGCCGCCACTTGGCCGACGTCGTCGACGACCCGGACGCCGCTCCGCTCGAGCATCTCGACCGCCTGGCGGTTATGGATGAGCGGGCCGATCGTGACCAGCTCGCCCGGGCCGTTCGTGGCCGCCTCCAGCACCAGGTCGACGGCGCGGCGCACGCCCATGCAGAATCCGGCCGTTGTGGCGACAATGATCTTCATCGCGGTGGTTCCGCCTGTAACGAGCGGGCCGCCAAGCTGCTAGCCCGCGTTTCTCACACCGAGCGCAGGAAAAATGGGGACAGGCAACTGATTGCGGAGGTTTTGCAGAGTCATCCGAGACAGGTGCCTGTCCCCGTTTTCCCCGGCGGTTCCTACCGCCCATTGTCCCCGGCTGAGTCGGCCTGTCAAGACATGGCGCGACCGGCGGAACCGCTTGCAGCACCGCCCGTATAACAGGGTTGAACGAATGGGTGAGACGCTAATGAGGGAGCGTGACCAATGAGAGACGTGACTCGCAAGATTCTGGTGCTGTTCGGCGTTCTCCTCGTGCTCGTGCTCGCCGGCGCGGTCCTCGTCCAGCCCGCGCGGTGCGCGGGTCGCTCCGGCGAGGGGGACGAGAAGGCCGACAAGGCGGAGAAGAAAGAGTCGGCCGAGAGCGGCGACGAAAAACCCGGCGACTTGTGGATCAACCTGCGCGAGAAGCACGGCGAGGATCTGGACGCGGCCATCGACGAGGCGATCCGCGAAATGGAGGAGCGGCTCGAGACGCTCCAGAAGGAGATGGACGAGCTAAAGCGCCGGTCGCCCCGGTTGCGCGAGTTCGATCGCAACCTCCCCCACATGCTGCGGGAGCGCCGGTTGCGGGACCGCGATGAGACGCAGCCGCGGCCCGAGGTCGATGAGTTGCTCCGGGGGCTCGAGCGCGAATTGCCTCGTGAGTGGCCGTTGCACATGCAGGAGCTGCTCAGGGAGTTGGAGCGCGGCCAGCCGCGCGGCGGACAGGTTTTCCAGTTCGAGCTCGGGCCGAAGCCCGATCGCTTCGCGTTCACGCTGCGGATGGACATGCAGGAAACCGACGAGGCGTATACCTTCACCCTCGACATGCCCGGCATGGAGAAGGAGGACATCGTCGTCGAGGTAGACGAGGACGTCCTGTCGATCAGTGGCGAACGCAAGGAGCGCGTCGAGGAAGAGCGCGAAGGTGAGCGCGTGCAGCGCGAGATCACCTACGGGCAGTTCAAACGGACCATCACGCTGCCGCGCGACGCAGTTTTGGATAAGATCACGTCGAAATACGAAGACGGCGTGTTGACCATTACCGTGCCGAGGACGCAGCAGGAGGCAGAGAAAAGCAGGAGAATCATTGTCCACCATCCGTGACCGCCTC
>CAYUZG010000131.1:0-2223 GCA_964449605.1 uncultured Verrucomicrobiota bacterium
GAGCGCATGCACCTCGAGCTCGACTCCTCGAACGCCAGCTTCGACCAGAACGTCGTCGTGATCGCCGAGCGCGGCCACGTAATCGGCGACGACGGCGAAGCCGGCGACGACGGCGGCGAAGCCGGCAACGAGCAACAGGGCGCCGAGGCCGAGGCCGAACAGCCCGAGCCGCTGCGCATCACGGCCGACCACTTCGAGATCCGCAGCGACGAGGACAAAGGGATCTTCACGGGCCACGTCGTCGCCCGCGACGGCACCGGCACGATCGGGGCCGACCAGATGATCGTCGAGTACTACACCGACGAGGAGAAGCAGGCCGACCCCAGCCTCGTCGGCATGAAGCGCGTCACCTGCATCGGCAACGTCCGCATCGACCAGAAGACCGAGCAAGCGATGTGTGAGAAGGCCGTCTTTGACGTGGAGAACAACATCATCACCATGGAGAAGTCCGAGACGGCCCAGGTGCTCTACCGCAGGGACGACGGAACGGAGCGCTACCAAATCCGCGCCGACAAGGTGGTCATCGACCGCAACCCCGGCGGCAAGACGCTCTTCTCGGGCAAGACCGAGACGGTCCAGTTCAGCGAAACCGCCGAGAGCTTCTTCGGCCTGGAGCCGAAAGACGAGGAATCGACCGACGATGACGACGCCGCAACCACAGACGACTAACGAGCCGCACCTCGCGGACGACGACCAGCCGGCGGCCGCGCCGTCTTCTGACAAGGCGAGCGATGCCAGCGACGCCCACCTGCTGCACACCAACGGGCTGGTCAAGTCGTACGGCGGCCGGCGCGTCGTCAACGAGGTCGAGATCACCGTCGACAAGGGCGAGATCGTCGGCCTGCTCGGCAAGAACGGCGCGGGCAAGACCACGACGTTCTACATGATCGTCGGCCTCATCCGGCCCGAGGCCGGCACGGTGCGGTTCGCCGGCGCCGATGTGACGCACATGCCCATGCACCGGCGGGCCCGGCTCGGCATGGGCTACCTGTCGCAGGAACCGTCGACCTTCCGCACGATGACGGTCGAGCAGAACATCATGGCCATCCTCGAGACGCTGCCGCTCTCGGACCACGTGCGTCGCCGCCGCGCTCGACGCCTGCTCGAGGAGCTCGACATCGCCCACCTCTCCAGGCAAAAGGCCTACACGCTCTCGGGCGGCGAGCGGCGCCGGCTCGAGATCTGCCGCGCGCTCGTGACCTCGCCGAGCTTCATGATGCTCGACGAGCCGTTCAGCGGCGTCGACCCGATCGCCGTCTTCGACGTGCAGCGCATCATCGCACAACTGAGCGAGCGCGGCATCGGCGTGCTGCTGACCGACCACAACGTGCGCGAGACGCTCTCGATCGTCGACCGCGCCTACATCATCAACGAGGGCGTCGTCGAGGTCAGCGGCCCCTCCGACTATCTGATCAGCGACCCCACCGCCCGCAAAATCTACCTCGGCGAGCAGTTCAGCATGTAGCGCTTGCACCGCCAACGCATCTGCGACGCACACTCAAGCCTTCTACACCGGCGGCCCATCATGGCCTATGACATGCTGTCGGCCCATGCGCCTGAGCCCTCATGCTGATGACCAGGCCTGCGCGTGCACAAGAACCCTCGATAGCGCTTTCGTTCTCAGTCGCCAATCGACCCGCACTCAATGGGTATTGCCACCGGCTTTAGTCGGTGGTCTGCTCGCGGAGAACATGACCCCCTAGCGCGCTTCAGCGTGCTTCTCGACAGGGGGCTTCAGCCACCGGGCCCGGCACGCGTGAACGCCCTTGTCGAGAAGCCGCCTGAAGACGGCTCAGGAGAGAACACATGGAATCTCCAGGCCACCGGCTGAAGCCGGTGGCAGAACTCATCTCGGGGGACACGGGGTCTTCGTCATCCCGACGGAGCGTAATGCTCGCGGACCCACGCGAGGGCGGCGTCGCGCGTGGTGAGTGCGCCTTCGAGCTGGAGGTCCTCGACGGCGTCGAGGATCTCGCTGAACAGCGGCCCCGGCTCGTAGCCGGCGGCGATCAGGTCGTGGCCGGTGATGAGCGGCGCCGGCTTGATCTCCTCGGGCCCAAGCTCGGCCTGCTTCACGACGAGGAAGTCGTAGACGGTCATGTCGCCGTGGCTGGCGACGCAGTCGGCCCGATGCAGGGCGAGCTCGTCGGCAAACGTCTCGCGCCGGAGCAGCCGCTTGAGCTTGGCCTCGCGCATCTTGGGCGCGTGCATGAACCGCATGTG
>CAYUZG010000131.1:2323-6252 GCA_964449605.1 uncultured Verrucomicrobiota bacterium
GGATGAAACTGCGTCGGCTGCTCGACGCCGGCCATCGCCTCGACCTCCGGCAACACGACGGCGAGCAGGCCGGTCTCGTGCAGCAGCCGCAGCGCCCGGCCGCGGTTCGGCCCGACGAGCATCTTCACCAGCTCGTCGCGAATCCGCTCCCAGCTCACCGTCGTCACGGTCGGCGCGAGCCGCGTGAGCGCCTCGAGCGTGGCCGGCTCGATGGCGAAATCCAGCCGCGCCGCGAACCGCACGGCCCGGATCAGGCGCAACTGGTCCTCGGCGAACCGCTCGTCGGGGTTGCCGATCGTACGCACAATGCCGCGCTCAATGTCGCCGCGCCCGCCGACGTGGTCGATGATCTTGTCGGCGACGGGATCGTACAAAAGACCGTTGATCGTGAAGTCGCGCCGCGCCACGTCCTCCTTGGCCGTCGCGTACGCGACCGAGTCAGGGTGTCGCCCGTCGGAGTACGCGCCCTCGGTCCGAAACGTGGCCACCTCGTACTCGCGCCCGCCGAGGATCACGAGCACGACGCCGAACGCGGCGCCGACCGGCACGGTCTTGCGGAAAAGCATCATGACTTCGTCGGGCCGGGCCGAGGTTGTCACGTCGTAGTCGTGAGGGGCAACGCCCATCACGAGGTCGCGCACGCACCCGCCGGCGAAGTACGCCTCGTGCCCGGCGTCGCGCAGCATGCGGACGATCCGCTCCGCGTTCGCCCGCAACTCGGCCACACTGTCGTTCGAGGCGGCCATGGCTCCAGGTCGCTCCGGCTCTTGATGTTAGAGGGGCAAGCCAGGAAAAGGCTCCGGCCCAGTATCGCACACGACCCGGGGCCCGCCAAGCGCTTTGCCCGGGTTGGCCCTACCCTGTTGCGGCAGAGCAAGCTGCACACTGTCCCCCGATCTGACGCGAAGCGCCGCTTGCCGGACGCGCACGCCCGTGATATCCTTGTAGTAACGATCACCCGGTGCGGAGGGGCATTCCACGTGAAGCGTTTCCTTCTTCTCTGCGTCTTGATCTCCGTCGCTGCCGCCGTGCTCGCCGCGAGCGCCGCAGCCGTCGAGGTCACCGTCAAGTCGGACACCGAGCTCTACAACAACGGCGGCAAGGTCATCCAGGACGCGACAGCCGGCCAACGGTTCAAGGCGAAGAAGGCCAGCGGCGAGTGGGCCTACGGCTTCCTGACGCTGAGCGCCGGCGGCGCCAACGGCTGGATCAAGCTCGACGCGCTCGAGCTCGACAACGACGCGCGGCGCAAGCTCGGCCTGCCGCCGGCCGCCGACGAAGAGGCGCCGGACGAGTTGCAGGGCGAGGCCATCCTGCTCCGATTCCGGCCCGAGCCCGGCCAGCTCCTGGTCTATGAAACCGACGCGAAGATGGTGCAGACCCTCACCGGGGAATCGGGCCAGCTCAAGGTGGACGTTGCGCAGACCGACGTCGCCCAGTCGCAACTGACCATGAAGTGCAAGCGCCGCGCCGCCGACGGCCGGTGCAGGTTCGAGGTCTGCTGCCGCAAGATGCAATACCGCAGGGACTGGCGGCAGCGCGAGAACACGCTCAGGTTCGTCGCCGACGGCACGAAAGCCACGCTCCACAGAAACAACGTGCTCATGTACTCGGGCGAGTGGGGCGCCCACGAGCTCCAAGGTCAAGGCCTGCCCGACCTCTCGAAGCTCGTCGGGGCGGCCGTCACGGTCCGGTTCAGCGACCGGGCCGAAACCGTGGGGAGCGCGAGGTTCAACGCCCTGGTGGGCGCCGCAGGCGTCAACGCCCTCTTACTGTCCACTCCCGTGCAGATTCTGCCGGAGGAGTCGCTGCGCGTAGGCAGTTCGTGGACTCAGGAGTTGACATTGGCCCCGGAAGGCGGGACCGGGGAAGGCCCGCAGATGCCGCACAAAGGAGAGCTCAAGCACACCATCCTCGAGCGCACCACGCTGGACGGGCGGCCATGCGTTCGGATCCACGTCGACGGCACAGCCTCCCGCACCGGCTCGCCCGAGGAAGGCCGCGCCGCTTGGGGCGCAACGGGCACCTACATGGTGGACGAGGAGACCGGCGTCATACTGACACTGAACATGATGGTCTCGGTCACGATCAACGCGACGGTAAACAACATCCCGCTCACCCTCAAGAACAACGGAACGGTCACGATCCGCTACACGGGCGACACGATCGACGAAGAACAGCAGATCTGAAAGGCGCCCCGATGAGAGGAACGCTCATGGGCCTGATCGCCCTCGCGGTGGTCGCCCTCTTCGCCAGCGACGCCGCGGCCGTCGACGTCACGGTCAAGACCGACACGAAGCTCTACGACCCCAGCGGCGCCGTGCTCGCCGAGGTCGCCGCGGGCCGGACCTTCCAGGCCGAGCGCCTCCGCGGCGACTGGGTCTACGGCTTCCTGTCGTCCGGCACCGGCGGCGCACGCGGCTGGATTCGCGCCGACGCGCTCAACCTCGACGACGAGGCGAGGCGCACGCTCGCCGCCGCCTCGGCGCCCGAGCCCGCCGAGACGACTGAGTCGGCCGGTACAACGCCGTCCGCCGGCGTCGCGCTGCGCTTCAAGCTCGGCCTCAACCAGCTCCAGGTCTACGAGGCCGCTCAAGAGCTGAGCATGGAGATCAGAGGTGCGCCCGGGCAGACCGCCATGACCTCGGCCGTGTCCGACTCGGTCCGCGTCATCGTGAGCGTCCGGGGCAAGGGCCCGGCGCCCGACGGCACGACCGAAACGGAAGTGCGATTCCACGACCTGCTCTACGAACGCGAGATGAAGCAGGGCCCCAGCACGACCCGGATCGAAGGCGATGAGAATGGCGCCACGCTCTACCGCAACGGCGAACGCGTCCATTCCGGCCGGTGGGACTCGGACAAGCTCGGCGCCGCGCCGGACTTCTCCAAGCTGCTGATGACCCCTTACAAGGTCTGGATCAGCGACCGCGGCCAGGTCAAGCTCTCGCCCGCCGCCGAGAAGATCGACTCGATCGACCTGGAGCTGATCCTCGGCGGCAGGCGCGTCTTCCCCGAAGGCCCCGTCCGCCCGGGCGCGTCATGGACCAGCCCGGTGACCGAGGAGATCGACGACTTCACCGGGGCGGGCGACGACATCGAGATCGCCGGCACCGCCACCTACACGCTCCTCGGGCGCGGCGTGCACCGCGGCCGGCGCTGCTCCAAGATCGGCATGACGGCCGAGCTCACCCAGGCCGACGCGGAGAACCCCATGCAGATCAAGGGAACGCTGAAGGGCACGAGCTTCGTCGACGAGGCCACCGGCATTCCCCTCACCAGCAGCGTCGAGCTCACGATGACCATGAGCGGCACCATCCTCGGCGTCTACATGGAGGGGACCGGCTCGGCCAAGCTCACGGCAAGCTACAAAGGCAACAAGCTTCCGTGACCCCGCGCGCAAGAGGGGAATCCCCCGGCGACGGCACCGTCCGAGGACCGCCCATCTGCCCGCTATACCCTCCTCTCCCGCAAGAGATTATGTCGACATCCACCTCATGGCGACCGCCACGGCCGCCATGCGGTTGTGCGTAAAATGAACCTTGCGGGAAAATGTTTCATGAGGTAGAATTTCAGATGAAGAAAGCTTCGCGCTGGCGCGTCTAACTCTATGAAGCAGCGGTCTCGAACGGCAAGGAGCGGACCATGAAGCGCGCAGGAGCCCTGATCGCACTGACTGCCCTCGCCACCCTCGTCGCCGGAACCACGTACGCCGGCACCGTGCGCCGCGTCCGATCGCCAAGCCGCGCCGACAACTCCGAAGAGAAAGAAGAGGAAGAAGACCAAGTCGTCAGGCGCGGCAACGTCACCCGGACGTCGACAACGGGCAACGCACGACGCTCCGAATCCCCGCGCTCACACGTGACGACCTCCCCCACTGTGACGGAAACGCCCCACAGCGTCACGCGGCGTGTGGACGGTTCATCCTCGGG
>CAYUZG010000132.1:0-6149 GCA_964449605.1 uncultured Verrucomicrobiota bacterium
GCGGCGAGGCGAGCATGGACAACCCGGCCCGGAACAGGCGTGGTTCGCTCTACGATTTCGCACCGATGGCCGCCGGGTATGAGTCCTGGTACGACACACCGGCCGGGCGCGCGCACGACCGCGAGCAGAAGGATCTTGTGCGCCGGTTCCTCCCGCCCGTCGAGCAGGGCGATCGGCTCCTCGACGTGGGCTGCGGCACCGGCCACTGGAGCCGCTTCTTTGCCGGCTTGGGGTTCCTTGTCACTGGAATCGACCTCTCGCCGGAGATGGTTGAAGTGGCCCGGTCATCTGGTCGGGACGGCTGCCAGTTTGTGGTCGCCGATGCCCACGACCTGCCGTTCGCGGACGGTTCGTTCGACGTCGCGACGGCCATGGTCGTGCTCGAGTTCGTCGCGGATGCCGAACGCGTGCTTGCCGAGATGGTCCGGTGCGCCCGGTCGCCCGGCCACCTCGTCGTTGGTGCGCTCAACGAGGAGAGCCCGCTGAATCGGGGCCGCATCGCCGAGGGCAAGGAGCCGTATCGCTCTGCGCGTATGTTCACCGCATCCCAACTCGGCCGGCTGCTCTCTCGGTTCGGGACGGTTCGGATGGGCCTGACACCGGAACACGCTGAGGGCCCGAGGCCGCCGTCTCCTCCCGAGCTGCGACCTGACTCGTGGGACACGGCTGGGGAAGGCGTGTTCATTGTCGCGGAGGTGCGCGTGTGAAGATCCAAGCAGAAGTCAGCCTCTACCCGCTGCGGACGCCGAGGCTGAGCGAGGCGATCGACAAGTTCCTCGACCGCATTCGCCGCCCCGGCTTGCTCGTCGAGGTCACGCCGATGAGCACGCGGATCGAGGGCGAAAGCAACGAGATGTTCAAGGCGCTTCGCGACGCGTTCGAGACGGTCGCCGCCGGCGAGGACGTGGTCCTGACAGCGACGATGTCGAATGCCTGCCCGTTGGGCCGGTGACGTCGGCTGTGCGGCGGCCTACTGCGCGGGCTCGAGGCAGAGCACGTCGCCCACGCCGACGAGCACGCAGCGGTCGCCGTAGCGTTCCTTGAACATCGTGCGCGCAGCATCCCCCGTGCAGTGGCAGGGGGCGACACGCTTGACCTTGAGCTGCTCGAAGCCGTCGATGACGGCCTTGATCTCCCCGCGCGTATGCCCGCCCATGTGGAATCCGCCGACGACGAGGGCGATCGGCCCGCCGGTGACTTCCCTGGCCTGGGCGGCGAGGTTGGCGACGCCCGGATGGGCGCAGCCGGTGATCAACACCCAGCCATCTGCCGTGCGTACGCAGAGCCCGTGCTCGGGGATCGCGTCGAGACCGAGCGTCCCGGTCGTGCGCGCGCCCGGGCATATCTTTGCGGATTCCTCTGCGTCGAGTGGGCGGCCGTCGTGCGATCGTATGCCGCGGTCGAAGGACCCACCGAGGCCGCCGGGCAGATAGACAGGCACCCCGCCGCGGCGCTCGAGGAACGAGGCGAGACCGCCGGTATGGTCGCCGTGGGCGTGGCTGATGACGACGACGTCGATCTGTTGCGGGTCGAACCCGAGCGTGCGCATGTTGTCGAGCAGAACGCGTCCATCGCCGCCAGTGTCGAAGAGGATTGTCTTGTCAAGGCCCTGGACGATGCACGCGAAGCCCCATGCCGAGGTCAGGTCTTGGCGTCCGGGGTTGTTGTCGTAGACGATCGTAATCACGACTTCGGCCTTTCCTGCTGCCGCGTCCTGGTCCGGCGGTTCCGAGGAGCGCTCGTCGGGGGCGCGTTTGTTCCGGCCGCAGCCCGTGGAAGCGACGAGGGCGCAGACCACTGCGGTGATCAGCACAGCGACGTTGACAGAGCCGTGTCGCCGTTTGCTCACGTGATGCCCTACCGGAGCCAGGTTCATCTCGTGTTTGTCTCCCGCCTGCCGCCACCGGCCTTGCCGCTGTCAAGTGTACCAGAGAAGCGGTTCGAGTCCACCTGGGCGCGCTTTTCCCCTACCCCGGCGAACAACGCCCTGATGTGCGGACAAAGCAAGGCCGGCCATGACGGAGCGTCATGGCCGGCCATTTGTTGCGACTGTCGCTTGTCCTTGTCTAGCGCTTGCGGCGCAGCCGGACCACCAACGCCGCGATCCCAAGCCCAACGAGCGCGAACGTGCCGGGCTCGGGGCACTGCGGGTTGAGGTTCCAGAACCGGCCCACCGTCGTGGTGGTCAGACCATCCCACATGACGATATCGGCCACCAGCAGGCTCTCGCGGTGAGGGCCCAGGTCTCCGTCCGGCACAGGGATGTCGAAGTACACGTCGAAGAACGACTCGGCCGGGAAGTCGGGCTCAATCCAGATGGGACCGGTGATGAGGTCCCCGCCGGGGCCGCCCTCACGAGCGTCGACCTCGAACGGCAGGAGATCTCCCCCGGGCCCCATCCGCGGGTCGAGGCCCTCGTTCAAATCCGGCAGCCCCAGTATCCCCGCGTCGATGTTGGCGAACGTGCGGATGTTGTCCCAGCCGATTATGGTGCCCGCGTTCAGCGGGTCCGCGTAGTAGCCGGGCGCGAACTGGAGCAGCATGTGGATCTCGCTGTTGTCCGGGATCAACGGATCAGGATCGTAGATCTCGGTCAGCTCGTACGTGATCGGCAGCGACGCCCCAACCTTGTCGCCACAGTAGGTCCAGTACGCATCCAGGATCCGCCCGGACCCGAGCATGTAGGCGCCGACGTGGGCAACCCCTCCGGGCGGCACATCGTAGCCGCACCAGACCAGCTTCGTGCCGTCCGGGTCGGGGCAGGGCTCAAAGACGAGGTACTGGCCCATGTAGACCTCCGGAGGAACGTAGTTGGGCGTCTCCACAATGATGTCCAGGTCGTTGACCGTGGTCCCCGTCCGGTTGACAAAGTCCCAGTTCAACCACGGCTCGTGGATGATCGAAACCGGCTGGGCCGAGGCTGCGACAGAGAAAAGAACCATAAGGACAAACGCAGCCCAGAACTGATTTCTCACCATAACCCCCTCCTTCTGAATTCGGTAGCTACAGATACCCCGCGCGACCGTGTGTGGTGGGGGAACTGACTCACAAATGCCGACCCCTGTCGGAGGAGTCAGGAATAAGGCAAACCCCCACTTATCTGTACGATGGTACCAGAAACCCACCGCTGATGTCAAGCACGAATAGACCGCACTCTGGGCGCAATGCAGGTGCTTTCTGACCCACCTGGGGCCAGGTGCGAGGCGACGCTTGCGCCGAGCCTTGCCCGGCTCAGTGCGTCGCCACTGCGCCGCGGCTGCAGGCAAGCACAGCCAAGCGGCATCCGCCAATGAGGGCGGCGAGAACGGGCGATCGTTCCCGCCTTGCCGGAAACGCGTTGCAGCAGTTGGCGCGGGCCGCTATGCTCCGCGCGAGGCGCGTGACTCGCCCAGGAGGTGGCCGGCGATGATCACAACCGTGCTGTTCGATCTCGGCAACGTGCTGCTGCTGTTCGACCCGGAAACGATCGTCCGCAACTTCAGCGAGGCCGTCGGGATGGAGCCGGAAGAGATCCGCGACATCGCGTTCTCTCACCTCGAGACCGACTTCGCGCTCGGCCTGGTGTCGCCCGACCGGTTCCGCGAGTCGATCTCCGATGCGCTCAACTGCCAGCTCGACGAGGATGAGTTCATCCGGCTCTGGAGCGACATCTTCTCGGCGAACGCGCCGATGCTCGAGTTCTTCCACGACGTCCGGCGGACGCATCGGACGCATCTCTTGTCGAACACGAACGCGTATCACATGCGCTGGATCCTCGAGCGCTGGCCCGAGCTGGCCGAGTGCGACGGCATGGCCCTTTCGCACGAGCTCCACGTGCTCAAGCCCGACCCTGAGTTCTACGAAACCGTGATCGATCTGTTCGAGCTGACGCCCAGCCAGTGCGTCTACATCGACGACGCGCCGGCGAACTCCAGGGCCGGCCGCGACGCCGGCTTCCACACCATCCTGTACGAAACCCCCGAGCAGACCCTCGCCAAGGTCAACGCCTTGCTCGGCGTGTAGCCGCGGGGCGCCCGCCTACAGCTCGTAGCCCAGGGCGGGCAGGATGGCGGCGAACTTGTCATTGAGGAAAGCGATGGTTTCGGGCTGGAGCTTGCGCTTGTGGTCGCCGGGGGTGACCTGGCGCTTGTGGCGGTAGACGTCCTCGGGGCCGACGTCGAAGTTGTTCCGGTACTGGTGGGCCAGCTTGCCGACGAGCACCGGCTTGTCCGGGATCGGGAACGGCTCGACGAACCGGTTCAGCCAGGCCGGGAAGTCGGCCACCATGTCCTCGTAGCGCAGGAAGGTCACGTTCGGCCGGCCGAGCATGTTGTCGACGTAGGCCTGGTAGCGCTTCACCCAGCGGTCGGCCAGCGTCCGGGTGTGCGCGTCGATGCCTGCCTCACGCCATTGCTGGCGATCCTGGTCGGTCGGGTTGAACGTCCCACCCGGCACGGGTGGATGGCTGTAGGCCTGCGAGAAGAACATCGAGGTGAGCACGTCGCGCGGATCCCGCAAGTGCAGGATGATGGCCGCCTCGTCGACGTCGGGCAAGTCCATGCAGAAGCGCAACGGGCAAAAGCAGCCCGTCTTGCCGTCAAACGCGTTCGGGTCCTCGGCGGGACCTCTCTCCGGGAAAGTCTTGTCGTTGATGGACCAAAACGGCATGCCGGCGCGGCGGGCGAGCTTCCTGCCGATCTCGTAGAGCAGCATCGAGGCGGCTTTGTGCGTCGTGAAGATGTAGATGTTCTTCATGCTGATCGGTTCTCTGTACCCCCACGTGGGAACTGTTCTCTTGAGGCGTGCTTCATACCACAAGTGACGCCGCCGCCACAAGTGGCGGCGGGGCGAAAGCCCGGAGTGACCGCCCGAAGCGGCCCAGAGGCGGGCCGCTTCCGCTCACACTGCGGCGTGCAGGTTCCACGCCTCGCGGGCGTACTTGCCCGCGGCGAGCTCGTCGGCGAGGGCGACCTCGTCCGGGGTGGCCGAGGCCGGTTCGAGCCGGACGCCCAGGACGGTGCCGAACGCGTCGGCGATCGCGCCGATGAGGTCGTCGCGGCTCGGGGGTGTGTGGACAAGCGACGAGAGCGTGACGGAGTTCTCGGCGAAGGCGGCGGCTTCCGCTTCGTCGCGCAGCAGAGGGAGCAGATCGCGGTAGCCGTCGTCGAGCAGCATCGAGCCATGGTTGAGCAGCCACTGGCCGCGCCGGCGCTGGGCATTGCCGACGAGCTTCTTGTCGCCGACCACCAGGTCGTAGCGCGTCGGCCGCGCGAAGCATGCTCCGGCGGGCCGGCCCGACTTCACCGCGTTGTCGAGCAAGGCCGACTCGACGCCGAACGGCTGCAGGGCCTCGGCGAACGCGCGGTTGATCGTCCGGTACGTCTCGATCAGGCCCTCGTTGGGCGCGATGGCCCGGCGCGGGAACGTGATCGCGTAGGTGAGGTCCGAGCCGTGCAGGACCATCCCGCCGCCGGTCACGCGCCGCACGACGGGCACGCCGCGCCGCTCGCATTCATCGAGATCGAGCGAGCCAGGTGCGTCGATCGCGTAGCCAATGGTGATCGCCGGCCGGTCCCAGTCGAAGAAGCGGAGGGTGGCGACGTTGTCTCGTTGGGCGTTCTCGAGCGTCGCCTCGTCGAGCGCCATGTTCCAGGCGGCGTCGCCGCGGCCGTCGACGATGAGGCGCCAGCAAATGGGGGATGTCATGACTCGTTCTTGGCGCTGAGGCGGTTGATGAGGCTCGCGGCGTAGCCGGCGCCGAAGCCGTTGTCGATGTTGACGACGAGGACGCCGGCCGCACACGAGTTGAGCATGGCGAGCAGCGGCGTCACCCCGCCGAAGTTGGCGCCGTAGCCGCCGCTGGTCGGGACGCCGATGACGGGCTTGTCGACGAGGCCGCCGACGACACTCGGCAGCGCGCCCTCCATGCCGGCGACGACGATGACGACGGACGCCTCACGGAGCTTGTCGGCTTGGCCGAAAAGGCGGTGGATGCCGGCGACGCCGACGTCGTAGGCGGTCTCGACCCGGTTGCCGAGCACGTCGGCCGTCACCGCGGCCTCCTCGGCGACGGGGATGTCGGACGTGCCGGCCGAGATGACCAGGATCGTCCCGCCCGTCTTCGGCAGCGGGTTCTTGACCACCGTGACGGCGCGGGCGTGCTCGTGGTA
>CAYUZG010000133.1:0-2438 GCA_964449605.1 uncultured Verrucomicrobiota bacterium
CCACCTCGAGCGCCGCAGGCAACGTGACGGCGCCCGTGTAGAGCGCCGTGCCGATGATCACGCCGACAAGGCCCTTCGGCTCGTACCGGCACAGGGCGCGGATGTCGTCAAGACTACCGACACCGCCCGACGCGATCACGTCGCACGAGACCGCGTCGAGCACCTGCTCGAGCAAACCCGTCTCCGGGCCTCCGAGCATGCCGTCGGCCGCCACGCCCGTGACGATGATCGTCCGCACGCCGACCGCCTCGACGTGACGCGCAAACTGCGCCGCCTCGAGCGCGGCAAACTCCGTCCACCCCTTGACCGCTACGAGGCCGTCGCGCGCGTCGATCCCGACGGCGATCCGCTCGCCGTACCGCTCGACGGCCGAGCGGAGAAACGGCTCCTCACACGCCTTGGTGCCGAGCACAACGCGCGCCAACGGAGCTTCGAGCACCGCGGCAAGCGTCGCTTCGTCCCGCACGCCGCCGCCGAACTCGACCGGGATCGAAACCGCATCGACGATCGCGCGCACCGCGTCGAAATTCGCCGGCCGGCCCTCGAACGCGCCGTCGAGGTCCACCACATGCAGTATGCGCGCCCCTTCGGACTCCCACCGCCGCGCCGTTGCCACGGGGTCGTCCGAGAAAACGGTCTCTGTGCCCGCACGCCCTTGCACAAGCTGAACGCACTGGCCATCCATCAAGTCGATGGCGGGGATCAGAAGCATGATGGTCCTTCCTCGTCGACGAACGCGCCGCGCCGGCTTCGGCGCGCGGCGCCTTGACTTCCTTCTGAGTATAAACCCGCACGAACCCGGCCGCAACCCGGAAAACGCCGGGCCCGAACCGGGCCTCGGCACCCGGCGCTCACCGCAGGCGGGCGATTGTCACGGCTGCTCCCCCGCCCTTCACGTCGGCATTCTCGAACGACGCGACGTGCGGATCGAGCCTGAGCTGTTCGCGGACGCCCTGCCGAAGCGCGCCCGTGCCATACCCGTGGATGACGCGCACGATTTCAAAGCCGTTCGCCACGGCCTCCGCGATGAACTGCTCGAGCGCAACCTGTGCTTCCTCGACGCGCCTACCGATAAGGTTGATCTCCGTCGAGCCCGCGGCGCGCGCCGGGGCATGTTCCTTTCGCCGGGCATGACTTGCCGCGGGCCGCGCGGCCGCGTCCTCGATGAGTTCGAGCTCCTTGACGGCGACCTTGAACTGCGTCTTCCCGACCAGCACGTCGGCGTACCGCCCGCGGCCGTAGACGCGGACGATCGTGCCGCGGTCGTTGAGCGACGGCACCCACACGGTCAACCCCTCTCTCGCCTCGTCGAGCGGCCGCCGCTTCGCGGGCCTGGGCGCGAGCGTGCTGAGCTCTTTGGAGACGCCGCCTAGCTCGTCTTCGATCGCGGCCGCCTCGTCGGCCAGTTCCCCCTTCGCCTCGATCACCTCGTCGCGCGACCCGAGCTTGGCGACCATCTTTTCGACGCGCCGCCGCCCGTCGCTCACGATGCGGCGCCGTTCCTCGAGCGCGTCCCGTCGCGCCTCGAGCACCTCGGTCCTGAGCTTGGCGACCTCCTTGCGTTCCTGCTCGAGCTGGGCCCCGAGGCGCTCGTGCTCCTTGGCGGCATGGCGCCGCTCCTCCTCGGCGAGCGCACGCTCGCGGCGCAGCCGTTCTTGCTCCCCCTTGACCGAGCTCAACACGTCCTTGAGCTCGCGCTCCTCGGGCGACATGAGCGCCAGGCTCCGGTCGATGACCGAGTCCGGCAAGCCGATGATGCGGGCGATCTTGAGCGCGTTGCTCTCGCCCGGCACGTCCATCGACAGCGTGTACGTCGGCCGGTCGGTGTCGGGGTCGAGCGAGAACGACGCCGTGCGCGCCCAGTCGCAGCGGCGGTCGAGCGTCTTGAGCATCGGCAAGTGCGATGTGACCAGCGTGAGCGCGCCGCGCGCGGCCGTCTCCTCGAGAATCGCCTGGGCGAGCAGCGAGCCCTCGGACGGGTCCGTCGCCGTGCCGAGCTCGTCGAGAATGACGAGGCTGTCCTCGCTCGCCTGATCAAGGATGCGCTTGATCTCGCCCAGGTGCGACGTGAACGTGCTCACGCCGCCGGTCAGGTCCTGGTAGTCGCCGATGTCGGCGAAGAACCCGCTGAACACCGGGAACACCGACGAGCCGTCCGCCGGGATCGGGATCGACGACTGCACCATGAGCGCCAGCACGCCGATCGTCTTGGCCGCCGTCGTCTTGCCACCCGCGTTCGGGCCGGAGATCACGAGCGCGCGGTCCGAGTCGCCCAGCTCGACGCTCAGCGGCACGCACCGCTCGCCCAGCGAGAACAGCAGCAGCGGATGCCGGCCGTTGACGACCTTGAGACCGCCCGAGCCGACCACCGTCGGGATCGCGCACCCGTACCGGACGGCGAACTCGGCCTTGCCGTACGCGGCGTCGAGCTGCGCGCA
>CAYUZG010000133.1:2538-6119 GCA_964449605.1 uncultured Verrucomicrobiota bacterium
CTGCGTCTTCGGCGAGCGCAGGTAGTGATCGAGCACCTTGGCGATCTTGGCCGTCACCTCGCGCTGCTCGGCGCGCAGCTCGGCCAGCAGCGGCGACGCGGTGTCCTTGATCGTCGCGTCCGACTCGAACACGCGGTCGCATTCGCGCTCGAACTCCGGCAGCGGCTCGAACGGCTCCGCGACCGTCCAGAGCCGCGGCGCTTCGGCCTGCCGCTTCGCGAGGAACTGGTGCAAGATGGCGCCGGCGTGCTGCAGGTTGGCGATCCGCACGTAATCCTGCGGCTCGAGAAACGCGCCCGGCGTCTCGACCCGGTTCAGCGCCGCGCGCACGTCACTGAGCCCGTCCATCGGCGGATGCTCGCCCGCGTCGAAGAGGTCGAGCATCTCGGCCACCCGTTCGTAGTCGAGCCGCACTTCGACCGACGTCGTCCGGACTGGCGCCCCCGCGATCTGCGCCTGCCCAAGTTCCGACGCCGCGCACTCGGCGACCGCCTGCCGCACCCTATCGAACTCAAGTACCTCCAGCGTCCGCTCCATAATCCAATCCTCTGCCACAGATCGCACAGATCAACACCGATCTCCGGGCACGAACCAGAACCGATCCGTGTTCATCTGTGAAATCTGTGGCTAACCCTCCTTTGTCCTCTCCTTGATCTTTCGCAAGCGCGCCTCGTCGAGCTTGACGTGCATCGTCTTGTGCGTGCTCACGTACACCTTGCCCGGCGGCATCCGCTTCGGCTTCGACACGTACCGCCGCTGCGTGTAGAGCACCTCGCCCGAGCCGGCCCGCTTCGCCTTGCTGTAGGCGAGCGCGAGCGTCGCCGCGTCAAGCAGCGTCTCGCGGTCGGCCTCCTCGTTCCTCCTCAGCGGCACGACGACGTGTGAGCCGGCGTAGTCGTGGCAGTGCAGCCACAGGTCGTGCCCGCGCGCGAACGAGATCGTTAGCCGGTCGTTCTCCGCCTCGCTCCGCCCAACGTAGATCTTCTTGCCCGCCGCCGACACGAAGTACCGGAACTCCTCGGCCGGCTTTCCCTTCACGCCTGCTCGCGGGCGCGCCTTCGGCACCTGCTTCGGTTTGAGCGCCAGGCCGCGCTCGTCGAGAAAGCCCTCCAGCTCGTCGGCCGACTCGACCTTCTCCGCCGCCTCACACGCTTCCTCGACCTCGGCGAGCCGGGTTCGTGCGCCGCCGATCTCGCGCTCGGCCTTCTCGAGCGTGCGCCGCAGCTTGCGGCTCCGCTTGAAGTACGCCTCCATATTGTCGCGGACGCCGAGCTTCGGGTCGAGCGGCACGGTGACTGTCTCGCCCGACGAGAAATCCTGGACGCCGAGCTCCGTCCGTCCGGCCCCCCGGGTCGAGAGCGCCGTCTTGAGCAGCTCGCCATACCGCCCGAACTCGTCCCATTGCCGCCCCGCGTCAACGTCGCGTTCGAGTCGCTCGACGAGCCGGCGCAGCCGGCGCCGCTCGCGCCTGAGCTGCGACACGAGCTGCCGCTTGTCGGACTCGAACAGCTCTGCGGCGTCGACCTCGGCGTACCGCTCGTCGAGGACGGTGTTGTACAGCGTCCCCTCCGGCGCCTCGACCGGCTCGTCGTCCCGTACGAGCTCCGGCTTCGGCGGCAGCTCGTGCGTCGTGCCGACGCGCCTCGCATCGAGCGACGCGACGATCTTCCGCTCAGCGTCGACGAGCTCGATGTGCGGCCCGCGCGGAAACAGCTCGACGACGAGCGACAGCCGCTCGCCCGCCTTGTCCAGCGCGAACTCGACGATCCGGTCCGCATTGAGCTGCACGACCTCGACGACGCGCGCGCCCTCGATGCGCGACCGCACGTACTCGCCCAACGAGAGCCGCTGGCGCTTCTTGCGCAACCGTTGATGCGTCAGATGGAGGCGTACATGCGGCGGCTGAAGGCAGATGAGCACATTGTGGCCGTACTCGGGCTGTCCTTCGGAGGCGCTCTGCCGGACCGACAACACGAACCGCCTCGGCGCGTGCTGCGAAAAGCCCTCGACCACGCCACCCGGCAGCACCCAGCCGAGCTCGTCAACAACGCGCGCCACCTCTCCATGCGTCAACGCCACTGTGCGTACGCTCTTTGCGCCTTTGCGTGAGATGACTTAGTCTTCCTGTTCGAGATCGGCCTCGGTTGCCGGGCGCTCGATGCGGTACTCCTCCTCGAACCACTTGTCGAGGTCGGCCAGCCGGCAGCGCTCCGAGCAGAACGGGAACACCGCTCTCGCCTCGGCGTCGTCCGCGCGGTACTCGACGTCCCGCCCGCATGTCGGGCACCGTGCCCGAACCGGCTTCTTCCCATTCGTCTCGCCCATCGCCAGCCACGCCTTCCCGATCCCGTCCGGTCAAGTCTAGCACAGCGCCCCAAGACACAACGAGGGGGCCTCCGCGCTCGAAGGCCCCCTCGGAAAACGCGTGGAGCTCGGGCCGTTAGCCCTCTTTCTTAGGGGGCGCCTTCTTTTCTTCGCCGCCTTCTCGCATCTCTTCTCTGAACTTCGCGCCGACGGCGCCGAGCGAGCCTTTCATCTTCGAGAGGTCAACCTTCACGTCGGGCGAGCTGATCGGCATCTCCGCCTCGCCCTTCAGGCCTTGATACGTGTACATCCCGGCAACGGCGAACACAATCGCAGGGATCGACTGCAGGGCCAAGAGGATGATGATCATCCAGATTCCGAAGATCCAGGCCGCAGCCGCCTTCCCGCCACCGAGCGCCTTGCCGACGTTCGCGGCGTTGCCGATAATCGGCAGGTTCTGGTACGCCGGCACGATCGGGGGGACCCTCATCGGCGGGCCGCCGCTCAGCGCCACGCCGGCGTTGTCGGCCATAGTGTCCTCCGTCTTGCTCCCCACGAACTGCCACGCTTCAAACGTGGCGAACACGAAAACTACGATAACAAGACCGATCGCGAGGAACCGTTTGATCAAGCGAATCGTATGGCCGTTTATGATGCGCTTGCTCTCCTTGAAGTACTGGATCGCCTTCCCGCCGCCCTGGGCAATGATCCCCGGCAAGATCAGCGTGCCGAGGAAGAACTTGGCGACAATGAAGAAGATCACGTACAGACCTACCAGGACGGGGATGACGCCGATGATTGCCCAGACCACAGGCCCCACTTTCGGGATCAAGCCGACGTAGCCGAGAATCCAGGTAAGCAGGATCCCTGCAGCCAGCCAAACCAAGTACCTCAGGTTCGCGAAGATGACGGTGAGCACCGACGCGGAGGCATAGCCGATCCCCGCGAGGAAGCTTTTCTTGTCACCCGCGTCCTTTGCGGCCGCCATCTTGCAGACCGCCACCATCGCGCACAGGACGGCGACGGCACCGACGAGCCATCCGATCCCCGAGATCAGGTACCCGAAAAGCGCCACGTACTTGCCCGTGATCTTGCTGCCGACCCAGACGAAGAAGTGAGACGCGATCGTCGCGATCGCAATGGCGATTGCCATCACCACGATCTTGTGCCAGTCGAGGCTGTGGCCGATCGCCTTGGTCAGTTCCCCTTCGAAATTCCGATTGTCCGCCATGAGAAGACCCTCCTTCCCACTCCAGAATCAAACAGAAGCCCTTTTT
>CAYUZG010000134.1:0-6106 GCA_964449605.1 uncultured Verrucomicrobiota bacterium
GCCACCCGATCATGCTCAACCGCGCGCCGACGCTGCACCGGCTCGGCATCCAGGCGTTTGAGCCGGTGCTCATCGAGGGCCGCGCGATCCGCATCCACCCGTTCGTCTGCACCGCGTTCAATGCCGACTTCGACGGCGACCAGATGGCCGTGCACGTGCCGCTCTCGGCCGAGGCGCAGATGGAAGCGCGCGTGCTGATGCTCGCGCCCAACAACATCCTCTCGCCCGCCAACGGCAAGCCGCTGGCGACGCCGACGCAGGATTGCGCGCTCGGCATCTACTACTTGACCAGAGAGGTGGCGCGGACCGACACGCCCCCGCGCGCGTTCGCCGATCTGGACGAGGCGCTGCGCGCCTATGGCGAGGCGATTATCGGGATCCACGAGCGGATCATCGTGCGCATCGACGGCGAGCGCGTCGAGACGACGGCCGGGCGCGTCATCTTCAACGAGGCGTTGCCCGCCGAGGTCGGGTTCGTCAACCGCGAGCTCAAGAAGAAGGACCTGAGCAGCCTCGTCCTGGAGTTCTATCGCAAGGTCGGGCTCGAGATGACAGTCGATATCCTCGACGCGCTCAAGACGCTCGGTTTCGAGTACGCGACGCAGGCAGGGTTCTCGATCGGCATCGACGACCTGATCATTCCCGACGAGAAGGGCGACCTGATCGGCCAAGCGCGAAAGCAGGTCGACGCGGTTGAGAAGGACTACCGGCTCAACCGGATCACGCACGGCGAGCGCTACAACAAGATCATCGATATTTGGACGCACGCGACCGACACGATCGCGGAGGTGATGTTCCGCAGCCTCAAGTTCAACCGCGGCACGGGCAAGCTCAATCCCGTCTTTGCCATGGTCGACAGCGGCGCCCGGGGCTCGCGGCAGCAGATCCGGCAGATCGCCGGCATGCGCGGCTTGATGGCCAAGCCCTCGGGCGAGATCATCGAGTCGCCCATCACGGCCAACTTCCGCGAGGGGCTGAGCGTGCTCGAGTACTTCATCTCGACGCACGGGGCGCGCAAGGGCCTCGCCGACACCGCGCTCAAGACGGCCGACTCGGGCTACCTGACGCGCCGGCTCGTCGACGTCTCCCAGGACGTGATCGTCACCGAGCACGACTGCGGCACGCTCAACAACATCACGCTGCGGCGCACCGAGGAAGAGGGCGAGGAGATCGTGCCGTTCCACGAGCGGCTCATCGGACGCGTGGCCGCCGAGGACATCCTGAACCCGGCGACCGGCAAACCGATCGTCGAGGCCAACAGCGAGATCAACGAAGCGGCGGTCGAGCAGATTCGCCAGTGCGACACGCGCACCGTGAAGGTGCGCAGCGTGCTCACGTGCGAGACGCGCCGCGGCGTGTGCGCGATGTGCTACGGCCGCAACTTCGCCACGGGCAAGATGGTGGCGCTCGGCGAGTCGGTCGGCATCATCGCGGCGCAGTCGATCGGCGAGCCGGGCACGCAGCTCACCATGCGCACGTTCCACTACGGCGGGATCGCCGGCGGTGCGTTCCGCCATCCGCAGATCGCCGTCCGCAACGACGGGATCCTGCGTCACCACAACGTGCGGAGCGTCGAGAATCCGGACGGCGAGGTGGTCGTGCTCAACAAGAACTCATTCCTGACCGTCGACGACGCGCAGGGACGCGAGCTCGAGACGTATGCGCTCGAGTTGGGCGCCGTGCTCGCGGCCCCTGAGCAGGCGACAGTCAAGAAGGGCCAGATCGTCGCCACGTGGGACCCGTACAACGTGCCGATCCACGCCGAGCAGACCGGTACCGTCGACTTCCACGACATCATTGAAGGCGTCACGATGCAGCGCGAGGTGACCGAGAGCGCCGGCGCGAAGATGACCCACGTGGTGATTACCGAGCACAAGGAAGAGCTTCACCCGCAGATCATCATCCGCGAGAAGCGCGGTGGCGAGGCGCTTGGCTATTATTCGATCCCGGCCGGCGCCCACATTGTGGTCAAGTCCGGCCAACGCACCAAGGCGGGCGAGCTGCTCGCCAAGACGCCGCGCAAGATCAGCAAAGTCAAGGACATCGTCGGCGGCCTGCCGCGCGTGGCCGAGCTGTTTGAGGCCCGCCGGCCGAAGGACGCCGCCGAGATCGCCAAGATCAACGGCGTCGTCGAGTTCCACGAAAGCCAGAAGGGCAAGCTGCGGATCGTCGTGAGCGACGAGAAAACGGGCATGGCCGAGGAGCACTTCATCCCGCTGAGCAAGCATCTGACGGTGGCGCGCGGCGACCACGTCAAGAAAGGCCAGAAGCTGACCGAAGGGCCGATCGTGCCGCAGGAGATCCTCGAGGTGTGCGGGCCGCGCGATCTGCAGGAGTACCTGGTGCGCGAAGTGCAGGAGGTCTACCGGCTCAACGGCGTGGACATCCACAACAAGCACATCGAGATCATCATCCGCCAGATGCTGCGCAAGGTAAGCATCAAGGATCCGGGCGATACCGACTTCCTGTACGGCGAGCAGGTCGACAAGGGCACGTTCGCCGACGTCAACGCAGCGGCGGGCCAGGCCGGCAATCGGCCCGCCGAGGCCGAGCCGCTGTTTCTGGGCATCACGAAGGCCTCGCTCGGCACCGAGAGCTTCATCTCGGCCGCGTCGTTCCAGGACACGACCCGCGTGCTCACGGCAGCGGCCGCCTCAGGCCGCACTGACATGCTGCGCGGTTTCAAGGAAAACGTCATCATGGGGCACGTCATCCCCGGCGGCACCGGGTTCCATCTCAACCGGGGCCTCAAACTCAAGCGACTGATCTCCGAGGCCGAGGTCGTCGCCGCTGCGCTTGGGCCGGTTGGCGACGAGGAAGCCGAGCCGGCCGAGGTCGCCGCGGCGATCGGGCAGGCTTCCGAGTAGCGCCTGCCACGGGCCGGCGAACGCGTGTTGGGTGACTGAGACACGAGCGACAACGAGAGGATACGAGCCGAATGCCGACGATTAACCAGTTAGTTCGCAAAGGCCGCAAGGCGAGGCATCACAAGACCAAGGCGCCGGCGCTCCAGCGCTGTCCGCAGCGCCGCGGCGTCTGCCTGTTGGTCAAGACCCAGACGCCGAGGAAGCCCAACTCGGCGCTGCGCAAGGTGGCGCGCGTCAGGCTGTCCAACGGCGTCGAGGTCAATGCCTACATCCCCGGCGAGGGACACAACCTGCAGGAGCATTCGATGGTCCTCGTGCGGGGCGGGCGCGTCAAGGATCTGCCGGGGGTGCGCTACCACATCGTGCGCGGCACCCTCGATTCCTTGGGCGTCGAGGCGCGGCGGCGCGGACGCTCGAAGTACGGCGCCAAACGGCCGAAGCAGTAGGAGCACGATCATGCCGAGACGCAAGCGAGTCGGCCTCAGACGCGAGATCATCCCGGACAGCCGCTTTGGCAGCGAGCAGATCCAGCGGTTCATCAACAAGGTGATGTACGAGGGCAAGAAGAGCACGGCCGAGCGGGTCTTTTACAAGGCGCTCGAGGCGGCCGCCAGCAAGGTGGGCGAGACGGACCAGGTCGCCGTGCTGCAGAAGGCGGTCGGCAACGTCAAGCCGGTGCTCGAGGTCAAGTCGCGCCGCATCGGCGGCGCCACGTACCAGGTGCCCGTCGAGGTGGCCGCGCATCGGCAAGAGGCGCTGGCGATCCGTTGGATTATCGAGTTCGCCCGCGGCCGCAAAGGCATGCCGATGGCGCAGGCGCTCGCGGGCGAGCTGATCGACGCCTACAACGGCCAGGGCGCCGCGGTGAAACGGCGTGAGGACACCCACAAGATGGCCGAGGCGAACAAGGCCTTTGCCCACTACCGCTGGTAATCAGGCGGGAGCGGTGGCGCGGCGGCTGTGGCTGGGAGCCCGCGTCGCACGCAGACAGGAATGCAACGTGGCACGCATGATGAGTCGAGATGGCGCAGACGAGTAGAGGAGCAATCAAGGTGCCGTCGGAGGTGGCTTTAGACAAGCTGCGCAATATCGGGATTGCAGCCCATATTGACGCAGGCAAGACCACCACCACCGAGCGGATCCTGTTCTACACCGGCAAGCTGTACCGGCTTGGCGAGGTAGACGAGGGGACCTCGGCGATGGACTGGATGCCCCAGGAGAAGGAGCGGGGCATTACGATTACCTCTGCCGCCACGACGTGCTACTGGCACGATTATCAGATCAACATTATCGACACGCCCGGCCACGTCGACTTCACCGCCGAGGTCGAGCGGTCGCTTCGCGTGCTCGACGGAGCGGTCACGGTGCTGTGTGCCGTCGGCGGCGTCGAGCCGCAATCCGAGACGGTCTGGCGCCAGGCCGACCGCTACCGCGTGCCGCGCATCGTTTTCGTCAACAAGATGGACCGCGTCGGCGCCAACTTCGAGGGCGCGGTCGAGCAGCTGCGCACCACGCTCGGCGCCGAAGCGGTGGCCATCCAGCTCCCGATCGGCGCCGAGGAGACGTTCCGAGGCGTTGTCGACCTGATCGAGATGAAGGGCATGGTCTGGCACGACGAGGACCGGGGCGAGCACTACGAGACGATCGAGGTGCCCCCCGAGCTCGTCGAAGAGGCCGAGCATCACCGCGCGTGGCTGCTCGAGCACCTGGCCGAGCACGACGAGCAGTTCCTCGAGCAGTTCCTGGCCCACTCGTTCAGCGCTGACGACGTGCGAGCCGCCGTGCGCCGGCTGACCGTCGCCACGAAGCTTTTCCCCGTGCTGTGCGGCTCGGCGCTCAAGAACAAGGCCGTGCAGCCGCTGCTCGATGCCGTGACGGCCTACCTGCCGTCGCCGCTCGACGTGCCGCCCGTCTTCGGCGAGCACCCCACGAGCGCCAAGGAGGAACATCGCCGGGCCGATCCCGAGGAGCCGTTCACGGCGCTCGTCTTCAAGGTGCAGAGCGATAGCTACGTCGGCCGGCTCTCGTACGTGCGCGTCTACTCGGGCCGTGTCGCCAAGGGCAAGACGGTCTACAACGCCAACACGGGCAAGCGCGAGCGCCTCATGCGCATCCTGCGCATGCACGCCAACAGCAGCGAGGAACGCGACGAGCTGACCGCGGGCGATATCGCCGCCGTCGTCGGGCTGCGCGCCTCCTACACCGGCGATACACTCTGCGACCAGAAGCACCCCGTGCGGCTCGAGCCGATCACCTTCCCCGAGCCGGTCATCTCGGTCGCCATCGAGCCAAAGACGAAGGCCGATCGCGACAAGCTCGGCCAGACGCTCGAGCGCCTGCGCGACGAGGATCCGACGTTCGTCACGTACGTCGACAAAGAGACCGGCCAGCTCATCATCTCGGGCATGGGCGAGCTGCACCTCGAGGTGCTCAAGGATCGGATGCTGCGCGAGTTCAAAGTGCGGGCCAACGTCGGCCGGCCCCAGGTGGCCTACCGCGAGACCATCACCAAGGCGCAGCGCGGCGTCGGCAAGTTCATCAAGCAAACGGGCGGCAGGGGCCAATACGGGCACGTCGTCCTCGAAGTCGAGCCGCTTGGACGCGGCGGCGGGGTTGAGTTCGCCAGTGAAGTTGGAGGCGACAGGATCCCGAAGCACTTCGTCCCCGCAATCGAGAGGGGCGTGCGCGAGAGCCTGCGGAGTGGTTCGCTCGGTGGCGCCACGATCGTTGACGTGCGTGTCCGGCTTGTTGATGGCTCGTGGCACGAGGTCGACTCGAGTAACCTCGCCTTCGAGATTGCCGCGGGCTACGCGTTGTGGGACGCCATCCGGCACGCCGACCCCGTGCTGCTCGAGCCCGTGATGCGTCTCGACGTGACGACACCCGAAGAGCATTGCGGCGACATCATTGCCGACCTCCAAACACGGCGCGGCAAAGTGCGCAGCCTCGACCGGCGTCAGAACACGCACGTCGTGCATGCCGAGGCGCCGCTCGCGGAGCTGTTCGGCTACTCGACGGCGATCCGGTCGCTCACCAAGGGCCGCGCCACGTATACGATGGAACCGACGCGTTTCGACGTTGTCCCGCCCGAGATCCAACAGCGGATTCTCGGCTAGCGATAGAGGCCCGTGCACAGCACGGCGACCCGATAGACGGCACGGAGCGACGAGAGCATATTGAGCTGAGGAGGTTTTGACCGCGTCATGGCGAAGGAGAAGTTTGATCGCACCAAGCCGCAC
>CAYUZG010000135.1:0-6083 GCA_964449605.1 uncultured Verrucomicrobiota bacterium
GCGTCGTTGGTGTGGAGCGTGCTCATGACCAGGTGGCCGGTCAGCGACGCCTGGATCGCGAGCGCGGCCGTCTCGATGTCGCGGATCTCGCCCACCATGATCTTATCGGGGTCCTGGCGCAGGATGTGGCGCAGGCAGCGGGCGAAGGTCAGCCCGATCCGGGGGTTGACGGCCACCTGGATGACGCCCTCGAGGTCGTACTCGACCGGCTCCTCGGTGGTGATCAGTTTGTCCTCGACCCGGTTGATGTCGCGCAGGAACGAGTAGAGCGACGTGGTCTTGCCGCAGCCGGTGGGGCCGGTGACGATCAGGATGCCGTTCGGCCTCTTGATCATCTCTTTCATCCGCTCGAGCGTGTCCTCGCGCATGCCGAGCGCGTGGATGTCGAGCTGCACGTTCGAGCGGTCGAGCACGCGGAGCACGACGCTCTCGCCGAACGCGGTCGGCAGGGTCGAGACGCGCAGGTCGACCGAGCGGCCGAGCACGTTGAGCTGGATGCGCCCGTCCTGGGGCAGCCGGCGCTCGGCGATGTTGAGGTTTGACAGCACCTTGATGCGCGAGGTGAGCGCGAGGGCCAGGTGCTTGGGCGGCGGCATCATCTCGTAGAGGACGCCGTCGACGCGGTAGCGGATTTTGAACTGGTCCTCGAACGGCTCGAAATGGATGTCGCTCGCCCGGTCCTTGATCGCCTGGATGAGCACGAGGTTGAGCAGCTTGACCACCGGCGCCTCGGTGGCCAGCTCGCGCAGGCTGATGACGTCGTCGCTCACCCTGTCGTCGTCGATCTCTTTGACCGGCATGCCCGACTCGATTTCCTTGAGCAGGTCCTCCACGCTTTCGCTCGCGTCGCCGTAGTGGCGAGTGATCGCGTCCTCGATGTCCTCCTTGTTGGCGATCGCGCCCCGCACGTTGGCGCTGAGCATGAAATGCAGATCGTCGAGGATGGTCGGGTTGAGCGGGTCCGACAGGGCCACGGTGACCGTGCCGTTGTCCTTGGCGACGGGGATGACGCCGTAGGCGCGGGCGATCGTCGGCTCGATCGCCTCGATGACGTCGGCCGGGATCTCCTTGCCCTTGAGGTCGATGACCTCCATGCCGAGGTTATCGGCGATCACGTTGAGCATGTCGCGCTCGTTGATGAAGCCGAACTCGACGAGAATGTGGCCGAGCGGTTTGCCGGTTCGCTCGCGTTCGTCGGTCGCCTCGTTGAGCTGGCCGCTCGTGATGATGCCCAGCTCGACCAGCAGGGAGCCGAGGAAGTCCTGGTCGTAGACGGTCATGGTCTCTTGGGTCCTCTTCGTATCGGGCCCCGGCGGCAGGCCAGGCCGCGCTCGCCCGCCGCCGCCGGGTTAGGCTGATTGCAGCTTCAGTTTCGTGATGACCGACTCGGGGTCCTGCGACTTGGTCAGCAGGTCGCCGTAGGTGATGTGGCCGGCCCGGTACAGCTCGAGCAGGTGAGCGTCGAGCGTCTTCATGCCGAACTTGGCGCCGGTCTGGATGTCGGAGGTGATCCGGTACGTCTTGTTCTCGCGGACCAGGTTCTGGATCGACGGGGTGGCCACCATCACCTCGAACGCGGCGATCCGCCCCTTGCCCGTGGCGCGCACGAGCAGGATCTGCGAGATGACCGCCACGATCGAGCTGGCGAGCTGCGTGCGGATCTGCTCCTGCTGGTTGGTCGGGAACGCGTCGACGATCCGGTCCACGGTCCGGGCCGCGCCGGTGGTGTGGAGCGTGGCGAACACAAGGTGGCCGGTCTCGGCGGCCGTGATCGCCGCTTCCATCGTCTCGAGGTCGCGCATCTCGCCCACGAGCATCACGTCGGGGTCCTGGCGCAGGCCGCGCTTGAGCGCTTCGGCGAACGACGGGACGTCGACGCCGAGCTCGCGCTGGGTGACGATGCCGCGCTTGTGGCTGTGGTAGTACTCGATCGGGTCCTCGATCGTGATGATGTGCACTTCGCGGTCGTTGTTGATGATGTTGATCATCGTCGCCAGCGTGGTTGTCTTGCCCGACCCGGTCGGGCCCGTGACCAAGACGAGGCCGCGCGGCTTGTAGAGCAGGTCCTTGATGCCGGGCGGCAGGCCGATCTCCTCCCAGGTGAGCAGCTTCGACGGGATGAGCCGCAGCGCCACGCCGTAGTAGCCTTTCTGCTTGAAGACGCTGACGCGGAAGCGTGCGAGGTCGCCGAAGGCGAACCCGAAGTCGGTGCCGCCTTGCTCGCGCACGCGCTGGATGTGTTCCTCGCTCGTGATGCTGCGCATGAAGCGCTCGGTGTCCTCGGGCGTGAGCGGCTGGGCGTCGAGCTGGATGAGGCGGCCGTCAAGCCGAATGCACGGCGGCTTGCCGACGGAGAAGTGGAGGTCCGAAGCGTTTTCCTCCACCACGATCTGGAGCAGTTCGTTCATTTCCATAGGTCAGGTTTCCTCTCACAAACGAGGTCGCGCTCGTGGCGACCTGCTGGTCCGGCCCCGCGTCCGGCCGCTTGCAGAGCACGCGGCGTTGCCAGGCACGCCCAACGCGAAGCCGACGCAAGGGGCGCCGGCCGGCGGGCCTAGTCGATGTCCTTGGCGGTCACGCGCATCACCTCTTCGAGCGTGGTCATGCCGCTGAGCACCTTGAGCATGCCGTCCTCGCGCAGGGTCTTCATGCCGCTCTGGCGGGCCAGCTTGCGGATCTCGGTGCTCGGCACGCGCTTGTAGATGAGCTTCTGGATGTCGTCGGTGACGGTCATCAGCTCGAAGATGCCGACGCGGCCGCGATAGCCGGTGTTGTTGCACGCGCGGCACCCGGCGCCCTTGAACATCGTGGCGTCCTTGAGCTTGTCGTCGGTCAGCTCGAACGTCTCGAGCTCCCAGCTCGTGGGCGCGTACTGCTCGCGGCACTCCGGGCAGACGCGGCGCACGAGGCGCTGGGCCATCACCGACTGGAGCGACGAGGCGACGAGGAACGGCTTGACGCTCATATCCAGCAGGCGCGTGACGGCGCTCGGCGCGTCATTGGTGTGCAGCGTCGAGAACACGAGGTGGCCGGTGAGCGAGGCCTCGATCGCGGTCTCAGCAGTCTCGAGGTCGCGGATCTCGCCGACCATGATCACGTTCGGCGCCTGGCGCAGCATCGAGCGCAGTACCCGGGCGAAGGTCATCTCGATCTCCTCGTTGACCTGCACCTGGTTGATGCCGCTGAGCATGTACTCGATCGGGTCCTCGACGGTGATGATCTTGCGGTCGGGCCGGTTGATGAAGTTGAGGCACGCGTAGAGCGTGGTCGTCTTGCCCGAGCCGGTCGGGCCCGTGATCAGCAGCACGCCGTAGGGCAACTGGATGAGCTGCTCGTAGGTGCGTTGGTCCTCGCTCGAGAAGCCGAGCTCGGGCAGCCCGAGCAGGAGGCTCTGCTTGTCGAGAATGCGCAGCACGATCGACTCGCCGTGCTGGGCCGGCAAGGACGAGACGCGCAGGTCCAGGTCGCGCCCGAGCACGTTGATCATGATGCGCCCGTCCTGCGGCACGCGCTTTTCGGCGATGTCCATCTTCGACATGATCTTGATGCGCGAGAGCACGGAGGCCTGGAGCCGGCGCGGCGGGCCCTGGATCTCGCGCATCACGCCGTCGACGCGGAACCGGATGCGGAACCGCTTGCCGAGCGGCTCGAGGTGGATGTCCGAGGCGCGGTGGCGGACCGCTTCGAGGATGAGCAGGCTGACCAGTTTGATGACCGGGGCTTCCTCGGCGGTCTCGTGTTCGTCGATGAGCTGGTCGTTGGCCGTCAGTGTGCTGCCGTCGTCCTGGTAGAATCGGATGTCGCCGGCGCTGATCTCCTCGAGCATCCGGGTCACCTGCTCTTCCTCGACGCCGTAGTAGCGCTCGATGGCGCGGGTGATCTCTTCCTCGTCGGCCACCACCGGTTCGATGTTGGCCTTGAGCACGTGGCGCAGGTTGTCGAGCACGTTGAGGTTCATCGGGTCGGCCACGGCGACCACGACCGTGTTGTCGTGCATGTCGACCGGGATCGCCTTGTAGCGGCGCGCCTCGCTGTGCGGCACGGTCTTGAGCACGTTGCGCTTGATCTCGAGCGTGGAGAGGTCGACGTACTCGTACCCGAGGTGCTCGGCAATCGCCTTGGCCACCGTGCTGCCGTCAATGAAGTTCAGCTCGCGCAGCGCCTGCATCAGCGGGATGCGCTTCTGCGCGGCGAGCTGGCGCGCCTTTTCGACTTGTCCTTCGTTGACGATCTGCTCGTCGAGTAGCACATCGACGGCGTAGTCGCCGTTGCTCATAGTGGCTCTCCCTTTTCCCAGAAGCCGGGAAGCCGACAGCCGCACCTGCCGGCGCTTGGGGTCTTCTTGCGTTTTATAGCCCCGGTATCGGGCGCTGTCAATAGCCGGCTCGGGCATGCTGCCGGCGTTTGGCGGTGGCCGCAGCGTTCATTGCTTCAGACGGGCCAGGATCGCCGCAGTCACCAATGGGATCATGATCTCGTGGTGGCCCGTCACATCATATCCGGTTCCGCCGGCACGCACGGGCCGGCCGACCACGTTCACGCTCGGGCGGTAGTGGTGAATCATGTCGAAATTCGCGGCCACGAAGCCGCGGACCGGGTGACCCAGGTTGCGTGCGAGCGTGAGCGCTTTGAGGAACACTTCCGGCAGCACCACGGCGCTGCCAATATTGATGTAGACGCCGCCGCCGCCGAGCTCGGCCACCAGGGCGACGAGCAGCTCGAAGTCGGTGAAGCTCGTCTCGCCGAGCGCGGCGCCGTCGGCCTTCGGGTGCTGGTGGATGGTGTCGGTGCCGATGGCGATGTGGACGGTGACCGGCACGTCGAGCTCGATGCCGGCCGCGAGCACGCTCACGTCGCGGTGGGGCAGGTCGGCCTTGATGATCGCCTCGCCGAGCGCGCGCCCGGCGCCCAGCCCCTGGGCCGCGCCGTCGATGAGCGCTTCGTTCATGAGCCGGCCGGTCTCCTCGACCATGCCGAAGGTGCCTTCTTCGAGCGTGGCGGCCACGTCCTCGCTCGTCTGGCCGATCATGGCCAGCTCGAAGTCGTGGATGGCCGTCGCGCCGTTCATGGCGATGCCGGTGAGCACGCGCCGGCGCATCAGCTCAATCAGGTACGGCGTGCAGCCGCACTTGACGACGTGCCCGCCGATGGCCGCGAGCACCGGTTTGCCCTTGGTGTGCGCGCCGACCACCGCGTCGACGACGCCGCGCAGCGCGTCGGCCCCGAGCAGGTGGGGCATCGAGTCGATGAGGGCTTCGACCGAGTCGCCGCCCGGCAGCGCGCCGAGATCCTCGAGCCGCACCTTATGCGTGCGCTCGCGGATCGGGTAGGTGCGCGCCTGGGAGCGATCGATGCGGCCGCCGCTCATCGGTTCCTTCCTGGTTGATGTTCTGAAAGCGCTGCCTCGAAGATGCCGTAGTCGCGCGCCGTGAACAAGCAGAAGGCGACGCGATCGAGGCCCGTTCGGCCCTTGAGGTAGTCAATCGTCGTCTCGAGCATCACGGCGGCGCAGCGCTCGATCGGGTAGCCGAACACGCCCGTGCTGATCGCCGGGAAGGCGATGCTTTTCAGGCCGTGCTCGTCGGCTAGCTTGAGCGAGTTGCGCGTCGCGCCGGCCAGCAGTTCGTCCTCGGGCCGGTCGACGCCCATGCGCGGGCCGACCGCGTGGATCACGTGGCGCGCCTTGAGCTTGCCGCCCGTCGTGATCGCCGCCTCACCGACGCCGATCGGGCCGTGGCGGTCGCACTCGGCCTGGATCGCCGGGCCGCCCTTGCGCCGGATGGCGCCAGCGACCCCGCCGCCGAGCTGGAGCTGCGCGTTGGCGGCGTTGACGATCGCGTCGGTCTCGAGCTCGGTGATGTCGCCCTGGACCAGTTCAATCGCCGTTTTGCCGACAGTGAGCTTCATCGACGCTTTCCCGTTCGCGGTCGGGTTGCCGCAGCGGGCGGTGTGCGACTGCCGGCGCATTATGCGGTTGGCCGCACCTGCGGGCAACAAACTTCGTCGCGCCGCGCCGCGCCGCGTCCTGCGAGGCTTCCCTGAAAAAAGGTTTGACATGTGGCGAACCGCTTGCCTAGCATGCG
>CAYUZG010000136.1:0-1351 GCA_964449605.1 uncultured Verrucomicrobiota bacterium
TTGATGGCGGCTTCGGGGTATTCGTAGTCTTTCAGCTTGCCGCTGAAGTAGGCGTCGTAGGCCGCCATGTCGACGTGTCCATGTCCGCTGTGGGCGATGAGGATCGTCTTGGCTTCGCCGGATTCCTTGCACTTGAGGGCCTCGTCGATGGCCACTTTGATGCAGTGGTTGGTTTCCGGGGCGCTGATGATCCCCTCGCTGCGGGCGAACGTGACGCCGGCCTCGAACGTACCGAGCTGATGCACGGCCGTGGCTTCAACCAGGCCCAACTGATGCAGGTGGCAGATGATGGGCGCCATGCCGTGGTAGCGCAGGCCGCCGGCGTGAATTGGCGGCGGGATGAAGGTGTGGCCCAGCGTATGCATCTTCAGCAAGGGCGTCAGCTTGGCCGAATCGCCGAAGTCGTACGCGTACTGGCCCTTGGTCACCGTGGGCGCCGACATCGGCTCGACGTTGACGATGCGCAGGTCGGGCTTGGTCCCGTCGATCTTGTCCTTGACGAAGGGCAGGAACAGGCCGGCGAAGTTTGAGCCGCCGCCGATGCAGCCGACGATGATGTCGGGGTACTCGCCGATCTTCTTGAACAGCTTCTGTGCCTCGATCCCGTTGATGGTCTGGTGCAGCAGGACGTGGTTGAGCACGCTGCCCAGGGAGTAGTGGGTGTCGTCGCGGGAGACGGCCTCCTCGACGGCCTCGCTAATCGCCAGACCCAAGCTGCCGGTGCAGTCGGGATCCTTTGCAAGCATGTCCCGGCCTGCCTTGGTGTCGGGACTGGGGCTGGGCACGCACTTGGCGCCCCAGGTCTCCATCATGACGCGGCGATACGGCTTCTGGTCATAGCTGATCCTGACCATGTAGACCTTGATCTCGAGGCCGAAGCACGCGCCGGCGAAGGACAACGCGCTTCCCCACTGGCCGGCGCCGGTCTCGGTGGTGATGCGGTTGGTGCCTTCCCGCTTGTTGTAGTAGGCCTGGGCGACGGCCGTGTTCGGTTTGTGGCTTCCCGGCGGGCTTGTCCCTTCGTACTTGTAGAAGATCTTTGCCGGTGTATCGAGCGCCTTCTCCAGTCTGTGCGCGCGGAAAAGCGTCGTGGGGCGCCACAGCCTGTAGATGTCCCGGACCTCCTCTGGGATATCGATCCAGCGCTCGGTGCTCACCTCTTGTTTGATCAGCTCCATAGGGAACAGGGGCGCCAGGTCCTGGGGGCCGATCGGCTTTCCCGTGCCCGGATGCAGAACGGGCGGGAGCGGTTCCGGCAAATCGGCCTGGATGTTGTACCACTGAGTGGGTATCTCGCTCTCATCGAGAACGAATTTGGTCTGCTTGTCCATCGTGCCCTCCTCGAATGAAG
>CAYUZG010000136.1:1451-6058 GCA_964449605.1 uncultured Verrucomicrobiota bacterium
TAGAAGCCGTAGACGAACTTGAACCAGAACGCGTTGCCCTCCGGGCGGTTCTCGACCTGGGTCTCCCACACGTAGCGGCCCTCGAAGCTCATGTTCTCGTAGGCGTACATGACCATCGGGCCGATGGCGAACGCCTGGCCGCGGTCGTCGGGGATCTTGACGCCGTCGAATTCGTCGTCGGTCACCTGCATGTAGAAGTAGCCGGCCAGGCCGACGCGCCAGCCGGGGGCGACCCCGTAGTCAACGGCGTAGTCGAAGTGGAACTCCTGGCCGGGCTCGAGCTTGCCGACGGTGGCGGTGGCCGGGTTGAGCCAGTCATCGTTCTTCAGGTTGAAGTCGTACATGAACTTGACGTTCCAGGCGATGCCGCTCTCGTACATCCCGGCGACGGCGAAGACCGGCTCGATCGTCCAGAAGTTCTTGCCGACGCTCGCCGGGTTGCCGCGCTCGTAGTCGCCGAGCGGGACGTAGATGTCGATGCCGGCCACGGCGTGGTAGGTGCCCCAATGCCAGGCGACGATGCACGGGTCGATGATGATGTCGCCGATGCCTGCATCATCGGCTGCGAGCGAGTCATAGCTGACGTTCAGGTACGGGATGAACACGTGCGCCATCCAGGTGCCGCCGAGAATCTCGTACTCGGACGAGTAGAGCACGCGGACCACGTCGGCCCAGACGGTCGCGTCGAAGTCGGCGAACGGGCCGACCGTGACCGTGTCGCCGGCGTTGTCCATGTAGGCATCGGTGTTGTAGTACATGAAGTAGTTGACCAGATACCATCCGGGCGGCGGAGCGATGCCGCAGAAGCATCCCTCGGCGCCGTTCGGGTAGTGCTGTCCGCCGCCAGCCATTGCTGCCGTCGAGATGCAGCAGGCCGCGACGAGCGCTGTGCACAGAACCACAAATCGTCTCAGGTTCATGGCGAATCTCCTTCCCTCGTAGGGTGCTGTCCGGTCAACGCATACGTCCCGGCCCTTATGGCCAACGGGACGGCGCACGTCAACGAAAAGCTGGTGCGGCTCCCCTCGAAGCCGCCCGCGGGCGACAAGTCGCACGCGGGCAAACGTTGTTCTCGTCGGGCCCACGCGTCCGGTGGGAGCCTTCGTGCCCCGCTTCAGTCGGTGCCCGGATCGGCTGGACCCTCCTTGTAGCGGCGGTTTTGCTCCTCGCGTGACGAATAGCCGCGTGCGCCGATTGCGGCGACAAGTTGCCTGGCCGCCTCGGCGACGCCGGCGTCGGGGTCGCTGGTGAGCTTCGACACGACGGGGATGAACACGTCTTGATCGCAGTACTCCGCCATGGAAGCCAACGTAGTCAGCACACTGCTGCGGATCGAGGGGTCCTTGTCTTCGACGAACCCCAGAAGCACACGGGCGACCTGGCGACCCGACTCGGCCCGGGGCGCCATGTTGTGGAACCGGAGGATCGAGGCGAGGACCGACTGCGTTTTCTTGAGGGTGTTGATCTCTCTCGCAAACTCCTCCGGCCCCATCTCCAGCACTAACTGGAGGCCCCGCCTGACGTTGGCCACGTTCCTTTCGAGCAGCCGCTCAGCGGCGATCTCGTAGACCTTATCGCTGAACTCGATCTGGGCCTCTTCGAGAAGCCGTCGCACTTCGGGTGTCGCGCCTTGACCCTCGTATGAGTCGATGACCCAGGCCTTGAACGCCTTCATCAGCGGACGGCGTTCTATCTCGAGCATGTACTTGGGGAAGACCTCTTCGGCTGTGCCGAGCGAGACCGTGGGCTGGCCCGCCAGGGTGAGCATCGTGTAAGCGGCACGGCTGCTGACCTCGAGGTCCTGGTCGTTCTGGGCGATCCAGAGCAGGTCGGGCACGGCCTCTTTCCACTCGCGATCGACCGCCATCTCCAGGATGCGATACTTGAGCCGCTGGATTCGGGCCGCAGTCTCCGGGTCGCCGACAGGCGCCGCGTAGCGCTTGACCGCGCCGAGCATCGCGTCGTGCGCCTGGTCCAGCTTCATCGTCTGGCAGTACTTGAACGCGACCTCAAGCTCATGCGGGTCGCCGCGTCCGAGCGCCTTGATGGCGAGTTCAACCACGTGCTGTGTCTTGACCTTCGCCTCGCGGTAGTAGTCGAGCACGGCGGCGCGAACGCCGGGATCGGGGTCGTCCTCGAGTGTGCCGAGCCGAACGCGATGCATGATGGAGACGGCGCGCACCAGGTTTTCGACGGCGGCGCGGCGCACGCCGGGGTTGGGGTCTTTAAAGACCGTCGGGAGCCGATCGAGCGCCTTGAAGGCATCCTCACTTGCGTAGGGTCGCGGCTCTCTGCGCTCGAGGTCGGGAGAAGCGACGCGGCTGATGGCCGCGGCGAGCTCGGCCCGCAGTTCGGCATCGTCGGGCGTGTTCTCGTAGAGCTCGAACAGCAGCTCGTTGACGTACGGCTTGTCGCAGTAGACGGCGCAGAGGGTGATGTTCTTGACGGCCACGTCGACCACGTTCGGCCGCTCGTCTTTGAGCAGGTAGGTGGCGAGGTCGGCGCGCGTCATGCTCCCCTCGACCGTACTCGCGCCATGCATGACGACGTTCATCACGTCGATGAGCTTCTCCTCGTCATCGAGCACGGGCTTGACGAAGTTGGCGACCCCCACCTCGTGGATCAGTTCGAGCAGCTCGTCCTTCGGGCCGGCGCGCACCTGCTCGAGCAGCTCGTGTGCGCGCTCAACCTTCTGCTCGATCGTGAGCTCCTCGGCCGGCGCGCCGCCCTCCTCGCCGGCAAACGCGGCGAGCGGCCACACGACGGCCGCGATGATAAGAAGACCACAGGACCGGTACCTCATTTCTCCCCGACTCCTTTCCGTTCCAGTCAGCAAAGCACCACAGGCTAGAACGGGAAATCCAGCTTCCGGTTCACTCGGTGGGCCGAATCGGCCCAACGCGGCGCACGATAACAGACCGCCCACGCTCGAACAACACCTGGAAGCCGAAGCCGAGCGGTCGGCCTACTGTCGGCCACGGGATACCACGCCACATGAGAATGGTATCGCCATAGGCGCGAACGACTTAACCGAAAACTGCCCGCAGTGCCCGGCCGAAACGCGCCGGCATCGACGATCCGATCCCTGGGTGTCGGCCGCTGTCGGCACTTGCGTTGCGGGTGCGACAGGGTGACGCGCGCCGGCCTGGATGGGTCATACTGTCACATATCGGCACCCAGAGCAACAGACGCGGCGCGCGAATCGACGGACGCCCCAGAAGCTAACTCGCCTCAAGCACGCTGCTTACGTGAATCAGCCCAGTGAGTGGTCGTGCTCCGAGTCTTGGGGAGGCGTGGCACGTTGTGTGCAACCGGGGACGGTGGTATCGTTGTGGAAGGAGGAAGCAGGCGATGCGATTCGATAAGTTCACACTGAAAGCCCAGGAGGCGGTCCAACGCGCGCAACACCTGGCCGAGCAGGGCAACCGCCCGCAGATCGAGGTAGGCCACCTGCTCGCGGCGCTGCTCGACCAGGAAGAGGGCATCGTCGCGCCGATCTTCAAGAAGCTCGGCGTGGAGCTCGGCATGGTGCGCAGCGGACTGGACAAGGACCTCGAGAAGCTGCCGAAGGTAACCGGCGACGCCGACAGCGGCGCCTACCTTGCGCCGGCGCTCAAGGACGCCTTCAACCAGGCCCAGCGCGAGGCCGACGGCCTGCAGGATGAGTACGTCAGCACCGAGCACCTGCTGCTGGCGGTCGCGCACTCGAAGGACGCGGCCGGCGAGCTGCTCCGCGCGTTCGGGGTGACGCGCGACGCGCTGCTCCGCGTGCTGCAGGATATCCGCGCCGGCCAGCGGGTGACCGATCCGAACGCGGAGGCCAAGTACCAGGCGATCGAGCGCTACAGCCGCAACCTGACGGACCTGGCGCGCACGGGGAAGCTCGACCCGGTGATCGGCCGCGACGACGAGATCCGGCGCGTGATCCAGATCCTGAGCCGGCGCACGAAGAACAACCCGGTGCTCATCGGCGAGCCGGGCGTGGGCAAGACGGCCATCGTCGAGGGGCTCGCGCGGCGCATCGTTGACGGCGACGTGCCCGATTCGTTGAAGGACAAGGAGATCGTCGCACTCGACATCGGCTCGCTCATCGCCGGCGCCAAGTACCGGGGCGAGTTCGAGGATCGGCTGAAAGCGTTCCTCAAGGAGGTCGAGGCGGCCGCGGGTCGCATTGTGCTGTTCATCGACGAGCTGCACACGGTCGTCGGCGCGGGCGCGGCCGAGGGCGCGGTCGACGCCTCGAACATGCTCAAGCCGCCGCTGGCGCGCGGCGAGCTGCGCTGCATCGGCGCGACGACGCTCAACGAGTACCGCAAGCACATCGAGAAGGACGCCGCGCTCGAGCGCCGCTTCCAGCAGGTCTACGTCGACCAGCCGAGTGTCGAGGACACGATCGCCATCCTGCGCGGGCTCAAGGAGCGGTACGAGACCCACCACGAGGGCGTGCGCATCACGGACAGCGCGATCATCGCGGCGGCGACGCTCTCGGACCGCTACATCTCGGACCGGTTCCTGCCCGACAAGGCGGTGGACCTCATCGACGAGGCGGCCGCGCGGCTGCGCATCGAGCTCGACAGCATGCCGACCGAGATCGACGAGATCGAGCG
>CAYUZG010000137.1:0-3442 GCA_964449605.1 uncultured Verrucomicrobiota bacterium
GACCTTCTCGTCGAGAAGATACCGCTTGAACAGCGTGATCGGGTCGCGCTCGGCGCGGTAGTGGTCCTCCTCTTCGCGCGTGCGGTACTTGCGGGGGTCGCTGCGCGAGTGGCCGTAGTAGCGGTACGTTCTCGCCTCGATCAGCGTTGGGCCTTTCCCCGCGCGCGCACGCTCGACCGCCTCGCGCACGGCTTCGCGCACGACGAGGACCCGTTGGCCGTCGACGGCGACGCCGGGCATATTGTAGCTCGCCGCTCGATCGGCCATCGAGTCGATGGCGCACGCGCGCTTGGTCGACACGCTCATCCCGTACAGGTTGTTCTCGATGATGTAGACGACGGGCAACGTCCACAAGCCCGCCATGTTGAGCGACTCGTGGAACACCCCGTTGTTGCACGCGCCGTCGCCGAAGAAGCACAGGACCACGCGCTGCTCGCCGCGCATCTTGATCGCCAGCGCCGCGCCGGTCGCTACCGGGATGTTGCCGCCGACGATGCCGGTCGCGCCCAGGTTGCCGCCGGCCACGTCCGCGATGTGCATCGAGCCGCCCCGCCCGCGCGAGTACCCGGTCGACTTGCCGCACAGCTCGGCCATCATCTCGGGCAGCCGGCCGCCCTTGGCGATGCAGTGGCCGTGGCCGCGATGGGTGGACGTGATCACGTCGTCGGGCCGAAGCGCGGCGCAGGCGCCCACCGGCACCGCCTCCTGGCCCGCGGACAGGTGGGAGGCGCCGATGATCACGTTCCGGCTCAGGAGCTCGTAGACCTTATCCTCGAAGCCGCGGATCTCGAGCATCTGCCGCAGATAGCCCAGCAGCGTTGCCTTGTCGTCCGCCACAGCACAAGCCTCCTCGTTCGGCGCACCATCACCAGGGACAAGCCGCGCCATTATAGGGAGAGCCTCGGCCCGAGTCCACCGTCTCCGAGATCATGGTCCCGGACGGCAACATCCTCGGCCGCGGCGCGTCTAAGACACTAGGTGATCGGGCTCGACTTCCTGACTCCCCCCGTTGAAATCCCCGGATTCCGGGAGTATATAGGTACCCGTTGACTTCGGCTGAGGAGACCGGCGTTGGTCTTGAGAGACGTCGCATGCGAGGACTGCAACGTAGTGCTGCCGATGCAGATCAGCAGCTTCAACCTCGACAAGCACAACGTCTGGTACCCCGGCAAGAAGTGCCCGATGTGCGGCTCGGAGAAGTTCTTCCCCGTCATCGCCATTACCGAGACCGACATACAGCAAGCGAGGCAGCAGGTGTCGCTCAAGAGGCGCCTGCTCCTGAATCCCTGGACCGGCGTCGCCGCCTTCATCGTCACAATCATTGTGGTTCTAGCGATCGTTTTCTGGCCGAGGCATCCGGCAGCGACCGGCGAAGAGGTGCTCTTCCACTGCGAGAAATGCCATGCGCTTTTCTTCGCGAAGAGCAGCCTGCAGAAGCCCGTCAAGTGCCCGGAGTGCGGTGCGCGGGCCGGCCTTCGGGCCGCCGAGTGCGCCAAGTGCCACCTGGTCTACTCGTTCAGCCAGAAGCCGTGCCCGTACTGCGGGTCGGACGACCGCGCGCTGCTCACCACACTCGAGCAGGCCGCACAGGCGATGAAGCGCCACGAGGAGTACCTGAAGCGCGAACAAGAGATGGTGGAAGGCGATGGTTCAGAACACAAAGAATGAGCTCCGGTCCCAGGCGCACGGCTTCACGCTGGTCGAGCTGCTTGTCGTGATCGCCATCATCAGCATCCTGGCCGCCATGCTTATGCCCGCGCTGAGCACGGCGCGCGAACGAGCGCGACGCATCTCGTGCCTGAGCAACTTGCGGCAGATCGGCCTGGGCCTCTACATGTATCACGACGACTGGAAGGAGGTCTACCCGCCCTACCGCAGCAACGCCGGGACCGAGTACGATCTCGACCTGCTCTACAACTCCTACGTGTCCAACATCAGGGTCTTCACCTGCCCGTCGGACACCGTTACCTCGCTCACAACAGACTCGAGCTACGGCTATGTGGGCGGCCTGACAGGCAGGATAAGCGACCATACGAGCACAGAAGTCGTCGCCGACGACGGCGTCGGCTATGAGCTGCCCAGCTTGCCGAAACGGCAGGTTCCCAACCACGTCGACGGCGGCAACATCTCCTACATGGATGTCCATGTCGAGTGGGTCAACAAGCACAACTGGCCTCTGCCAACCCTTGAACACCCTGAGTACGAGGCTTTCAACCAAAACTGAGCCGAGCACCCGAAGCCTCGCGGCAGGGTGATTGCCGGCGTTCCCGCGCCGACAGGTCAACCGGCCGGCTTGCGTAATAGCCTCCACCGGAGTTCATTAGATATCCAACCGTCACGTGCCACCTAAGACTCGACCGGGTGAGTACAAAAATGTACTCACCTCTTGACGATTCACCTTTTCTGGTGTATGATATGCACTGCACAGAAAGGACGCTTTGCGATAGCGTTTTTTTGCTTGCGGGGAGATGCTTTCCGGGTTTCGGTAAGCGCTAGCAGGGCCCTTACGCCTGCCCCCTACTTTGCACCTGTGGATCAAGCAGCTAAGGATGATTTCAGAGTGAGGGGGTGCCAGCCATGACACAAGGCACCGTCAAGTGGTTCGACAGCAAGCTCGGATACGGGTTCATCCGTGACGACACGCACGGCGAGATCTTCGTGCACCACTCGGCGATCCAGGGCGAGGGATTCAAGACCCTTCGCCGCAACGAGGTGGTCGAGTTCGACGTCGTTGAGGACCCGCGCGGCTTGCAGGCGGCCAACGTCGTGAGGAACGCCGACCAGAACGGCGGCTCTCAAGAACCGCAAGGCTCGAACGGATCCGGGCCGATCCAGACCTGATTTCCGTTCCCGTGCCCTCGCGGCGCGAGACCTGTCCCGCCCCACCGTATTCACATGGTAGGACGCGCAGAGCACCGGACTGCCCAGATGCCGCCGATTACACGAGGCTGCGCGCGCACCGGAACCCGCCGTTGATGTCGGCCGCATGCGGTGGGAAGCCGCTGCGGAAGGCGCAGCGCATCACGTAGGCGTAGTAGCACCACGCCCCGCCCCGGATCACCTTGAGACCGCTGGCCGAGCTGCGGCACTGCGGGTCCTCGACGCCGTCGCGCAGCTCGCCGTAGAAGCCCTGGTCATACCAGTCCTCGCACCACTCCCAGACGTTGCCGGCCATGTCGAACAGGTCGTGCCCATTCGGCGGGAACGTCTTGACCGGCACGGTCCCAAGGCTCGAGTGGAAATGCGCCCGGTCGGCGTCGGGCAGATCGCCCCAGGGGAAGTCGCGCTGCTCGAGACCGCCGCGCGCGGCGTACTCCCATTCGGCCTCCGTCGGCAGCCGGCAGCCGCGCCACTCGGCGTACGCCTTGGCCGCATACCAGCTCACGAAGACGACGGGATGATCGCGTAGCTCGGGCGGATACGTGTTGTAGCTCCAGAGCGC
>CAYUZG010000137.1:3542-6024 GCA_964449605.1 uncultured Verrucomicrobiota bacterium
TAGTCGGCGCCCTCCTTGAGCCGCGCGATGCCGAAGTCGGCGATCTTGACCTGGCCGTCCTTGCTCAGCAGGACGTTCTCGGGCTTGAGGTCGCGGTGCAGCGTGTGGCGGTGCGCGTACCGCAGCCCCGAGCAGATCTGGCGGACGACGAAGAGCACGTCGGCCAGGTGCTGAGCGTCCGCACGCGTGGGCGCGTGCGCGCGGATCCACTCGCGCAGCGAGATCCCGTCGACGAACTCCATCGTGATGTACTTGACGCCGCCCGTCTCGCCGACGTCGTTGATCCGGATGATGTTGTCGTGGTTGAGCCGGCGGGCGATGCGGGCCTCCTCGAAGAAGCGCCGCGACAGCGTCTCGCTCGTCAGCAGCGCGGGGCTCATCATCTTGATCGCCACCGGCTCGCCCAGCAGCAGGTCGTCGGCGCGGAACACGACGCCCATCCCGCCGCGGCCCAGTCCGGCCCGGAGCACGTAGCGGTCCGAGATCGTGTCGCCCACGTCGAACGGCTGCGCGATGGGGCGCCCCTCGACGAACGTCGTCGCCTCGTCGAGCGGGTCGCGCGGGCGTCGCGGCTGCGTGCCTGAGGTGTCTCGACTCACGCCTCGTCCTCTCCGAATTGCTGCTGGAACGGCTCGAAGGCGATCGCCGCCTTGCCGAGCATCAGGTGGTCACCGCAGACGAGCGGCGCGAGCTCGTCCGGCCCGAGCCGTCGCTCGTTGACCCACGTGCCGCCGTCGCTGCCGAGGTCCTCGATGAAAAAGACGCCGCCCCGCGCGATGAGGCGCGCGTGCGTCGGCGCAACGCCCCCCTCGCGCAGCACGATGGCTGCCTCCGCCGATGCGCCGATGGTGACGTGCCGCCGCACCTGGACGTATTCTTCGATCTCGGCCGCCTCGTCGGAACGGCGCAGCACCAGGCCGAGCACCTGAGCGGCGCTCGGGACGCACGCCTCGACGATCTCGATCTCCGGCGCGCGGTCGGTTCCCCGGTGCAGGATGAAGCGCTCCCACCTGAAGGGGTCCGTGCCTCGCACGATGCGCACGGCCAGCTCGAAGAGGCCGGCGACATCGATTGCCTGGCCGTCAACGAGCCGCTCGACCGAGTCGACGGCGATCCGCCCCTCGCGGCGCGCGAGCCGGATGAGCTCGACGTCGTCTGCACCCGCCCGCACCTGGAAAGCGAACCGATGAATCCGGCGCGACAGGTCGCGCGCCGCGCACGAGTCCGGCATGAGGCGGAGCACGACGTCATTCTGTTCGCGGCTGTTCGGGTCGGGCCACGCGCTGCGACCGAAGGCGAGCTGCGGCTTGGCCAACAGCACCACGGTGCGCATCGTACCGGCCTCGAGCAGGCGCAGGGCGGCGCTCTCGATCGGCGGGACGCCGGCCAGACGCCCGGCATCGACGATGGTCTTGGGCACAGGCCGGACCTCACGGTGCTCCTGCTCGACGAGCCGCACGGGCACCCACGTCGCCCGGCGCCGCGGCTGCATCACGTCGCGCGGTCGGCGCCGCTTCTGGGTGAACACGTTCTCGAAATCGCCCACCACGTCGCTGTCCTTGATCACGAACTGGAGCGTCGTCTCCTCGACGTGCGGCGGGTTCACCACGATCGTGAACTCGCCCGTCGAGACGCTGAAGACCTGCGCGGTGTCGAGCATCTTGACGCGCACGCGGCACACGGCCTCGCCATGCCGTACAGGCATCACGGAGAACCGCAGCGGCATATGCCGGCCGCAGCGAACGTCACGCACGATGCACCGCAGCGGCGTGTCCACGACGGGCGTGTCGATCTCGACCATGGCGACCTGCGCCTCGTGCGCGCCGATGTTTGTGAGCCGCAGCTCGAGCACGCCGACCGCCTGCTGCTGCAGAACGCGCGCCGCGTCGATCTCGAGCCGGACGCTGCCCGCGTGCGCCACCGCCTCGGCCAGCGCGTCGGCGCGCACCGCGACCTCGGCCGGCAGCGACGCGCCGCAATGCTCGCAGTAGCGCGCGTGCGCCACGGTGCGGTCGCACGCCGGGCACCTGGTTACGTGCTTCTCCTGGCTCGTCGACGACATGGACGTCACTCGGTCTCTTCGTATAACTCGACGTGATCGGCCGGCGCGTCCTCGACCGGCTCGGCGGCGGATGCGGTGACGCTGTTGATCCGATCGCACGCCTGCACGTACGCCTCGGGCGAGATCGCCGACTCGGCTCGGTACCGCTCGGCCAGTGCGAGCGCCGCCTCGGGCGAGTTGGCCGCCACGAGCGCCAGCAGCTGCTCGGGCGACATCTTGGTCTGCTCCTGGAACTTCTTCAGCTCGACGAGCCGGTCGCCGCGGTTGTCGTCGAGGATGGCGATGAGCGCCTCGATCGTGGCCCGGCTGTAGATGTCGAGCCGGAGCTCGTCGGTCTCGATGCGGCGCAAGCGCTCGCGGTGCCGCAGCTCGCGGATCTTCTCGAGCAGCTCGAGGCCGCGTTCGCGTTTGGCCCACCGG
>CAYUZG010000138.1:0-5999 GCA_964449605.1 uncultured Verrucomicrobiota bacterium
TGAGCAGGGTGCTCTTGCCGACGCCCGAGCTGCCCATGATGACGAGCATCTCGCCACGGCGGACCGAGAGGCTGGCGCCGTTGAGCACACCGAGCCGCTTTCGCCCAACGGGATACGTTTTAACAATATCTGTGCCAACGAGGATATTCGGCATGGTTCACACGGTCTCGCGCGTTACTCCCATCGCAGCGCCTGGGCCGGCCGGAGCCGGGCGGCGCTGAGCGCCGGCACGATGCTCGCCAGCACCGACCACCCGAGCGCAAAGCCCCAGATAACAAGCAGGTCGACCATCTGCACCGAGATCGGGATTTCCGGATACGGACTGAACAGCGGCGGCACGCCGAGCGCTACCGAGAGCCAGTTGCGGATCGGGTTGAAGTTGTACGAGATCAGCAAGCCGAACAGGGTGCCGAGCGCGGTGCCGATCAGGCCGATGGCGAACCCGCTCAGGCCGAAGATGGTCGCCACGCTTGACGAGCGCGCGCCCATCGCGCGCAGGATGCCGATCTCACGTTTCTTCTGCACGACGGTCATGCTCAGGCCGCTGATGATGATGAAGCCGGCGACGACGACGATCAGCGCGACGAAGAGAGCCGTGATGACTCGCTCTTGGTTGACCATGCTGAAAAACTCGGGATTGAGCTCGCCCCACGTGACGACCACGAACGGCTGGAACACCATCTGCCGGCAGTACGACTGGGCCCGGGCGAGCGCGTGGTCGGTGCCGCGGAGCCGCTCGACGATGGCGCCGAGCTCGGTCCACAGCGGCTCCGCCTCGTCGAGCGTTGCCGAGAGCAGGGCGGCAAGCGACACGCCTTGCACGACCCGTTCCTGAACCGCGTCCACAGCGTCGGCGGCAGCCGTCAGGGGCCCGGTTTCGTCGAGGGCGAAATCGCGGTCGAGCCCCAGCGCGGTTTCGAGCGGGCCTTTCGCCTGTGCCAATTCCTCGGGCAGCTCGTCGAGGAGCGAGGCGAGCGCTTCGGCCCACTGCGCTTGCTCTTCGTCGAGGTTGGCGTCCGCGGCCAGCTCGCGGAGGTGGGCCGGTGTGCCGTCGAGCGCCTTGGCCGAGTCGTCCAATTGCTCGATGGCGGTCTCGAGCATGAGCCGGTAGTCGTCCAGCAAGTCGCGCTTGTGCAGCTCTTCGATTGCGGCCGCCAGCCGGGGCTTGGTTTCCTCGGCGCGATCGGGATGGTCGAGTTTGATGCTGACGCGGTGCACGCTGCCGCCGAGGCCGAGAAGGATCTGGGCGGTCTCGAGCGAGGTGTACACGCTGAGGTCCTGCTCGATGTTGCCGTAGGCGAAGATGCCGGCGACGTAGGCGAGGAAGCTGCTCCTTTGCTCGCCGAGCGTGCCGGCGGTCGTTGAGCTGATCATCAGGTTGTCGCCGAGGCGGAGATTGCCTTTGTCGGCGATCTGCTTGCCGATCACGATCGGCACGCGGTTGCCCCGGCGCGTGAACTCGAAGTCGCCCTCGAGCAGCTTGTTCTCGGAGAGGATCGTCGAGACCTGCGGCTCGCGCTCGGGGTCGACGCCGCGCAGGTCGAACGCGTAGACCAGATTGTCGACGTGGAGGTTGACTTTGCCGTAAATGAACGGGCTTGTCGCCTTGACCCCGTCGACCTCGCCGGCCGCGCGCTCGATCACGGCGAGGTCGCGTTCGCGCACCACGTCGAAGACGCGGTGCTCGCGCTCGACCTTTTCCTTGTAGGCGACCAGGTCGGAGTAGTAGCCGGTGTAGGCGGTTGTGATCTGATTGCGGAAGCCGGTCATCACCGCGAGCACGGTGATATAGGTGGTGACGCCGACGGCGAGGCCCAGGATCGAGAACAAGGTGCTGACCGACACGAAGAGCCGCCCGCGCTTCGGCGCGAGGTAGCGCAGGCAAACGGACAGCTCGAAACGCATCCCGGGCATCCTCTTCACTTGCACGAAAAAGGCGGCGGTTCCATCGCGCGCGAAACGCGGACGCTGCCGCCGGCGTCAATACTATGGTCGGCCCGTCGCGGCCGTGTCAAGCGGCCAGGCCGGGTTGACCCGGCGCGCGGCCTCGCCTAGGATTGGCGGCAGCTTCGGGGGTGGCTCTCGGCGCGTCTCTCCCCTCGTGAAGGCAGAAACAGGATTCGGACCATCTTGGTAGGTGTTGCCATGCGGAAGATGATAGGCCGGTGCGGCCTAGCGGTATTCCTCGTCCTCGTGTCGTGCGCATGCCGCGCGGGCCGGCCGGCTCCGGGAGCCGACGAGCGGCCGACGGTGGCATGGGGTGACTACTCGATCGAGGTCAACGAGCGCGGCAACCTGGGGCGCATCTTCATCGAGCGCGGCTTCGACGAGATCGAGGCGATGCGCGAACGGGTGCGCTCGAGCGGCGTCGAGCCGAACGTGTGGCGCGTCGTCCTGGTGCTTGTGCCGACCATCGACGTGACGTGGACGGACAACATGGGCCGGACGCAGCACACGGTCGCCACGCTCGAGCCCGAGCAGATGGCCAACGCGCGAGCGAGCTTCGAGAAGACGGCCGACTGGGTCTATGTGCTGAGCGGCGGCAATTTGTGCTGGGAGGTTTCGGAGCTGGTCTTCGACGAGCCCGTGGTGCTCACGATGGGCCCCGAGCAGGAGGGCGCCTTCTTCCCGCCGCCGCTCAAGGACGAGATGATCGCCGCGTTCCCCGACTGGAAGCCGGGGCAGGTCGACAGCGTCATCTGTGTCTTTCCGCCCGGCAACATGCACCTGAACGCGTTCGGCCGCTCATGGGGGCAATGGCACGGCCCACTCAAGGCGGGCAACGCCAACATCGCTTTCTTCGCGGACCAGATCGGGCCGGACGCCGGGATGGTCTACGTGATGCTGCACGAGTGGCTGCACCAGGCCGAGGCGGCCATGATGCACAACCTCGGCCACTTCGGCCTGCCCGGCCTGCACGACCTCGCCGAGAACGGCTACGGCCGGACCGACATCGGGCTGCCGAGCGAGATGGGCTGGTACCGCGACTTCATGTTCCGCCTGTTCCGCCCGGCGATGTGGCAGCAGGTCGACATGAACCGCAAGACGTGGTGGCGGCCGGCGCCGCGAAGCGACTTCATCGCGCAGTGGCTGGTGCGCGGGCCGTTCCCGAACGAAAACAAGGGTGGGCTCGACGTCGATTTCCTCAACGGTGAGGCCGACGTCGTCCCGGTCGCAGCCGAGCAGACCGCGTTCCCCATCGAGGACAACGCCACCTGGCACGTCCTCGACACGGCGGCGCAATATGAGCCGCTGCCCGACGAGGCGACCGGCGCGCAGCGCGAGGAGCGCGCCCGTCGTGAGCAGATTGTTGACTTCGCGGCGGCGTTCAAGCCGAACACGGACACGGTGGCGTACGCGCACGTCTACATCAACGCGCCGCGCGCCGAGGAAGCGCTGCTGTGGATCGGCAGCGACAGCGGCGTCAAGGTCTTCTTCAACGGGCTCATGGTGCATCGCAACCGGGTTGACCGCGGCCTCGCCAGGGACGAGGACCGCGTGCCGGTGATGCTCGTGAAAGGCTGGAACCGGTTGCTCGTCAAGGTGGACCAGGGCGTCGACGCCTGGGGTTTCTGCGCGCGGCTGTCGACGGCCGATGGCGCGCCGGTACCCGGACTGACGACGGCCGTCGAGCTGCCCGAAGGCGCGGCGGTGGAGGCCGGCAAGGCCGTGCCGGTCGCCTGGGACGGCCGGCTCTATGCGTGGGACGAGGTCAAGGACGATCCGTGGGCGAAGCTGCCGTGGCTCAGCGACGAGCTCCTGCGCGCCATGACGGGGCTGGAGGGCATAAAGCTCGAGGCACGGACCGGCGTGCTGCGCGTGGACGTGGGGACTTCGTCGCCCGTTGTGAGCCCGGTGCTGACCCGGATCGAGCGAGCCGATGACAGGCTCAACAACCAGTTGACATACAGGAACGAGTCGCTCGCCTGGATCCGCTACCGCACAAGGTCAAGAGACGAGCGCTTCGAGAGCACCCGCCGCGACCTGCTGCTGGTTCGGTGGGACCTGATCGATCCGTGGCTCGAGTGGCTCGAGAGCTGCTCGACGGTGCCGGCCGATCGCTCGATTGCCGGATACGTCCTGTTGGAGCGGCAGCTTGCGTACGTGCTCTACACCGATCTCGGCGAGCGCGAGCCGAGGCGCGAGCTCGACCTGGTTCCCGTCGAGGACGGCGGCGTGCAGGCTTTGGTGAGCCTTGAGCGGGCCGAGTCGCTCACGGCCAAGATCGTCGATGCTCGTCTGCGCGTGACGAATACGGGCGCCGAGGCGGTGACGGTCAAGCGGATCGGCGCCGCGTGCGAGTACCCGGGCGTCGAGACGATCGCCCGCTCGCCGATCGAAAACGAGCGCGTTGAGCCGGGCGGCGAGCTGTCGAGACGCCTCCCGCTGCTGCGCGTGGCGGCCGATGCCGAGCCGGGCGTCAAGCTGGCGCGCGTGTGGCTCGACGTCGAGACACCGAGCGGCCCGACGCGGCTGGAGAAGTGGGTGGCCGTCGAGGTGAAGCGGCCGGTGGGCATCGAGCTCGTCGTGGACGGGCCGAGTATTATCAAGGGCGGCGTCACGCGCATGGCGCACCTTGTGCTGACCAACAACGCCGCCCACCTCGGGAAGGTGACCTGGCGTGTCGGCGGAAGCGGCGTCCGGGCCACGCCGGGCTCCGAGCAGTTCGTCATTCGGCCGCTGCCACCGGTGATCGAGGAAGCGTTCACGATCAGTTTCAGCAAGGCGAGGCGGACGGGCCTGGCGGCCGTTGTCACGACCGTTGACGTGGCCGACGACACCGTGCCGGACTCGCGCCGCGTGCTGCCGGTGCAGGTCGGCGCGACCAAGGCGCTGCTGCGGCACCGCTTCGAGCGCGACCTCGAAGGCTGGCGCGTCGGCACCGGCACGTACTTGATCGAGCACGTGCGGGGCCGCGAGATGGGCGGCCGGGGCTACGCGCGCATCACGGACGGCGGTGGCGGCAAGTACGGGCGCGTCATGGTGTTCGGCCCGGAGCATGGGGCCGAGAGGGCGTGGCGGACGGCCTACAGCAGCGACGAGTACCCGATGATCGAGTTCTCGGTCGCGCTCAAGGACACGGGCAACGTCGGCGTCATCGTCCGAGTCGACAACAAGCGGTATGCGCTGGTGCTCACGGGCGAGTTCCTCGAGGGCAAGGGCGTCGACGGGGTGCTCGGCGATCTCGCCCTCTCGACCGACGGCACGGTGCACACGGTTCGTTTTAACCTCGATGAGGCGCTCGATGCGGTCGCGGGCGAGGGTGTTCACGCGGTGCAGGAGATCTGGATCGGCGATCGCCGCGATTGGGCGAACCGCGAGCCGGGTCCTGACGTCGGAACCATTATGATCGACGAGTTCACGGTCCGGTGAGCACCCGGAGTCTTGACAAACACAAGCGAGTCACGTACATAGCGCGCCACGATGATTAGCGTTCAGAACGTCACGAAACGCTATGGCTCGGTCGTCGCCGTTGACGACGTGAGCTTCGAGGTGAGCTCGGGCGAGGTCCTGGGCTTCCTCGGGCCGAACGGCGCGGGCAAGACGACCACGATGAAGATTCTCACCTGCTTCATCGTGGCGAACGCGGGCACGGTGACGGTGGCCGACTATGATGTGATCGAGCACTCGCTCGAGGTGCGGCGCCGGGTCGGCTACCTGCCCGAGAGTGTGCCGCTCTATACCGATATGCGCGTGATCGACTACCTCCGCTTCATTGCGCGCGCGAGAGAGATCCCGGCGAAGGAACGCACCGGCGCGATCTCGCGGGTGGTCGGCGAGTGCGGGCTTGGGGCGATGCTGGGGGCCGGCGTCGGCGAGCTCTCGAAGGGGTACCGCCAGCGGCTCGGCCTGGCGCAGGCGATGATCCACGATCCCGACATCCTGGTTCTCGACGAGGCAACGAGTGGGCTCGACCCGAGCCAGATCGTCGAGATCCGCGCCTTGATCCGCGAGGTCGGGCGCGAGAAGACCGTCATCTTCAGCACGCACATTCTCCA
>CAYUZG010000139.1:0-5989 GCA_964449605.1 uncultured Verrucomicrobiota bacterium
TTGCTCGTTGCCGCGCCGGCCGTCGTGATCGGGCTGATCATCGCCGTGACGCAGATCAAGCTCGGCGGGGGCTCCGACACGAAGCCGCCGTCGGTGCGCAACTGGGAAGTGGGCATGGAGCAGATCGATCTGGGCAACACGGGGACGGGCGTCCAGATGCTCGAGGACGTGGTGGCCGGTCTTGCGATCGGCCAGGACCGCGCCGTTGCCCACGTGCGGCTCGCGGAAGTGTACCGCACGCTCGGCGAGACCGAGCCGCACTACTACAACTCAGCCATTCGCCACTACACGTTGGCGCTCGGGCTGGTCGAGCAGGCCGACTCGGCCAAGGCCGCCTGCGCCGTCGACGAGCTGCTCTACGAGACAGGGCAGTGCTTCGCGGCGTTGGGCTCACACGAGATGGCGCTCGAGTTTTTCGAGCGGCTCGAGCGCGAGTACCCGTCAAGTCCATTCAGACCGCAAGCCCGATTCGAGATCGGCGAGGCGTACTTGGCCATCGGCCGCTACCAGCAGGCGCGAGAGGCGTTCGCGCTCGTGGCCGAAGCGTATCGGGGCGATCCGCTGGGCGAGAGCGCCTTCTTCCGGTTCGCCGACACGTTCGACGAGCAGGCCGAATCACTGCACACGGAGTAGTCATGCTGCGTCGCGCACGGTGCATACACGACGCGTGGGCCGGTGCCCTGACCGCGGCGGCCCTGGTGTGCCTGTGCGCTACGCCTGCCGCGGGCGGCCAGGCGCACCTGGGCGGCGAAGGACCGCTCCTGCCTCGCCTGAGCGGGCCGCGCAGCTCGCCGACCTTTATCCCGCCGGCCGACGAGACGACCGCGGCCTCGGATCGCTCGGACGTGCTCGAGGCGACCGGCACCGAGGACGAGCGCGAGGCAGCCGCGCCCGAGGAGGTCACGAGCACGCTCCGGCTCTTCCTCGACGAGATGCTCACGCAGTCCACGATCTTGGACGTGCTCCCGCCGCACATGGGGGTCGAGGCGCGGCGTACCTACCTCGAAGACCGCGGCATCCGCACGTATCGGGAAGGGATCATCCGATTCCCGGACTCGACCTACGTGCCGCAAGCGCACTTGAAGGTCGCGTCGATCTACGCCCGGCGCGGCGATCGCGAGGCGGCGCTCCGCGAATGTGCCAAGCTGCTCGAGCGCTTCCCCACGCACGAGCTCGCCGACGAGGCGCGCCTGGAGCGCGCGCGCCTGATGTTCGAAATCGGTGAGTACGCAGGCGCCAGGGACGAGGCGTATCTGCTTATCGACAGCTTCCCCGACCGGCCGCTTGTCGCCGACGCGTACATGATCGCGGCACGCTCGCACGAGCGGCTCGGCGAGCACGACGACGGCCAGACGGCCTACGAACACGTGCTGCGCCGGACGGCGCCCGGCGACGAGCTGTTCGACGAGGCCCGCGAGGGGCTCGCGTCGATCGAGCTGGCGCGAGGCAACACCAGCGCCGCGGTCGAGATCTACAAGCAGCTCATCGCGGAGTCGCCCTCGCACGCCGTGCGAGACGAGCGCGAGTACCGGCTCGCCCAGGTCTACGTCGACGCCGGCGAGACCGGCCGAGCCCGGGCGTTGCTTCGCCGGATCGTCGACGGCTACGAGCTGAACGCCTACCGCGCCACGGCGGCCTACCAGCTTGCCGACTCCTACTACGGCGAGGGGCGAATCCCACAGGCGGCCAAGTACTACCGGCGCGCCCTGGTCGATTTCCCCAACTACCCGGCGCGCATCCCGGCGCTGTTCCGTGCGGCCGAGGCATACCGCCGGCTCGGCCTCTACAGCAAGGCGCTCGACATGGTGCGCCTGGTGGCCAAGGCGCGCGATCCCGAGCCGACGCCCGGTCAGCAGGCGCGCGCCAAGCTCATGGCGGGCGAGATCCTGTTGTGCGACGGCAAGTACAGCGTCGCGCTCGAGGAGCTCTACGGGGCGCTGCTCGGGGAGGTCTCGCAGTCCGAACGCGACCTGGCCGCCTACCGCATCGCTCAGTGCTACTACCGCAGCGGCTACTACAACGAAGCGCTCGAAGCGTTCGACGCGGCGCTCGAGCAGGCGCCCGCGCATCCGCTCGCCGTCGAGGCCAAAGAGCGCCTGGCCGACTGCTACGAGAAGAAGGGATGGCTCGACGACGCGCGCCGCCACTACACGGCGATCGTCGAGGCAGCGAGCGAGGACGACACGGCCGAGCAGCAGGCCGTGCGATCGCGGGCGGCCTTTCGGTTGCTCAATACCTACAGCGACCTGGGCCTCTATTCGGATGAGCTGAGCTGTGCGCGGCGCCTGCTCGAGGGCCACTACGCTTTTCTCGACGAGGCGCGACTGCTCTACCGCATGGCGCGCGCGACCGAGCGGCTCAACAACCCGGCCCAGGCGGCCGCCCTCTACTCGGAGGTCCGCTCGCGGTTCCCGGCGACAGCCTGGGCCGAGCAGGCCGACGTGAAGATCCGGCACATGCAGATGCTGAAGCAAATCAAGGACTTGTCCGAAACGGACATGTTCAAGGAGGCGCGCGAGTGATGGATGAGACACTGCTCAAGACGCTCCATGACGGGATCCGCGAGGAGATCGCTCACTACGAGCAGCTCCTCGATCTGACCACGCGGGAGCACGAGATCCTGTCCGCGGAGAGCTATGACACCGAGCTCGCGACCGTGGCGGCCAGGAAGCTCAAGATCATGCGCGAGCTCAACGACCTGTCGATGCGGATCGGCCCGCTCAAGGTGCGGTGGAAGCTCGAGGAGTCGCGCGACGACCCGAACGTCGAGACCGCCGAGATCTCGCCGTTGCTCGACGAGCTGGGCACGCTGCTCGAGAAGATCCTCGACGTGGACGAGGAGAACCAGCGCATCCTGGCCCGCGTCGTCGGCGAGATCGACACCCGAGGGGCCAAGCAGAGCCTCAACGCGGCCTCGGCCGAGCAGGCTTACAACGGAACGGGACACAACACCTAGCGCCCGGCGCCGCCACCGGCGCCGCGCTGGAGCACAGCGATGGAGAACACCGTCGTGCCCGACACGCTTGCACATGAGCGCGTGCTCGCCGACGTGATCGCCAAGAACGGCGCGTCCAGTCCCGGCGAGCTCGCCTCCCTTGCCGAGGCGTTCGAGCACTTCACGCAGAAGGCGTCGAAGCTGCGTGAGTCGTACGTCAAGCTCAAGGGGCACGTTCGTTCGGTCAACCGCGAGCTCAAGGAGAAGAACAGCGAGCTCCGGGTGAAGGTCGACGAGCTCGACGCGACGCGCACCTACTTGCACAACGTGCTTGAGAGCATGGGCAGCGGCGTGATCGCCGTCGGCGCCGAGGGGCGGATCACCATGTTCAACGCCGCCGCCGAGCAGATGACCGGCTACCGGCGCAGCGAGGTCATCGGCCGGCCCTACCGCGAGGTGTTCGCCAACGGCGACGACGCGCCGGCCATCCTGCTCGCGCTCGAGACGGAGCGGCCGCACGTGTTCAAGGAGCGCGCGCTGCATCGTCGCGACGGCGAGGCGATCCCGGTGGGCATGAGCAGCTCGCCGCTTCGCGACCCGAGCGGCGCGGTCTGCGGCGCGCTCGAGATCTTCCACGACCTGAGCGAACTCAAGCGGCTCGAGGAACGCGTCCGGTGTGCCGACCGGCTTGCGGTGCTCGGCCAGATGGCGGCCACCGTCGCCCACGAGATCCGCAATCCGCTCGGGGGGATCGAGGGCTTCGCCGCGCTGCTCGAGCGCGATCTGGCGCCGCAGCCGAAGATGCAGGCGATGGCGACGCAGATCGTGCAGGGCGCACGGTCGCTCAACCACATCGTGGCGCGGCTGCTCGATTTCACCCGTCCGGTGTCGCTGACGTTGCGGCGCGCGCGGCTCGGCCGAATCGCCGACATGGCGCTCGCCGTGCTCGAGCAGGAGATGCGCGGCCACGAGCCGCAGGTCACACTCGTGCGCAACTACGCGGACGACGACACGGTCACCGTCGATTTCGAGCGGATCTACGGCGTCGTGCTCAACCTGGCGCGCAACGCGTGGCAAGCGATGCGCCAGCCGGGGGAGATCGCCGTGCGCGTATACGGCGACGGTGACGCGGTCGCGCTCAGCGTGCGCGACACCGGATGCGGCATGACCGAGGAGGTTCAGCAGAATCTGTTCTCGCCATTTTTCACGACGAAGGAGACCGGCACGGGGCTCGGCCTGAGCATCGTGCGCAAGGTTGTCGAGGCGCACGGCGGCTCGATCGAGGTCGAGAGCACGCCGGGCATTGGGAGCGTTTTCACCGTTCGCGTGCCGCGGACTGGCCGGCGCAGCCGGCCCGAGCGCAGCACGACCGACTCACCGGCAGCACCCCACGACGCAGAGAGGGAGAGGCATGGCGATGCAGACCGCACTCGTTGTTGATGATGAACCGCTGATGCGCAAGTTCCTCGTCGAGACCCTGACGCGCATGGGCTTTGCGGTTCAGGATGCCGCCGACGGCGGCGAGGCCCTGCAGAAGATCAAAACCGAGACGTTCGACCTGATCTTCAGCGACATCAAGATGCCGAACGTGAGCGGTATGGATGTGCTGCGCAAGGTGCGCGCCGAGTCGCCCGAGTCGACCGTGGTGATGATGACCGCCTACGCCACCGTCGAGAGCGCGGTCGAGGCGATGAAGGTCGGGGCATTCGACTACATCATCAAGCCGTTCTCGCCCGACCAGATCGAGATGGTCACCCGGCGCGCGACCGAGCGGCAGAGCCTGATCGAGGAGAACAAGTATCTGCGGGGCGAGATCCTGCGTGAGTACGGCTTCGGCGAGATCATCGGCAACACGTCCGTGATGCACGGCGTCTTCGAGGTGATCAAGAAGGTGGCGAATAGCCGGGCCACGGTCCTCGTGCAGGGTGAGAGCGGCACGGGCAAGGAGCTGGTCGCGCGGGCCATTCACTACAACAGCACGCGCGCGAACGCACCGTTTATCAAGGTCAACTGCGCCGCGCTGCCGGAGAACCTGCTCGAGAGCGAGCTGTTTGGCCATGAGAAGGGCGCGTTTACGGGCGCCGTGATCCGTCGGTCGGGTCGGTTCGAGCTGGCCCACCGCGGCACGCTGCTGCTCGACGAGATCAGCGAGATCCCGCTCGGGCTCCAGGCGAAGCTGCTGCGTGTGCTCCAGGAGCGCGAGTTCGAGCGCGTCGGCGGGAGCCGGCCGATCAAGGTGGACGTGCGCATCGTGGCGACGACGAACCGGAACCTCGACGAGGAGATCGAAGCGAAACGGTTCCGCGAGGATCTGTTCTTCCGCCTGAACGTCATCCCGATCACGCTCCCGCCGCTGCGGGACCGCGACGGCGACATCCCGCTGCTGGCCGAGCACTTCGTCGACCGCTACTGCCGGGAAAACAGCCGGCCGCTGAAGCGGTTCTCGGCCGAGGCGCTTGATCTGATGTCGGGCTACGCATGGCCGGGCAACGTGCGCGAGCTGCAGAACGTGATCGAGCGGGCGGTCGTCCTGGATGCCGACGAGGAGATCCAGCCAGAGCACCTGGCGTTCCGACACGTCGGGTCCGGTGAAGACGAGACCGATGAGATCGTTGACGCGGTCGGCAACACGGTGGCCGAGATGGAGCGGCGCCTGATCCTCAGAACGCTCGAGGCGCTTGGCGGCAACCGCGGTCGGACGGCCGACATGCTCCAGATCAGCGTTCGCACGCTGCGCAACAAGCTGAACCAGTACCGGACACAGGGGTTTTTCGCGGATGCGAGGAAGACGGTGACGGCTTAACAGGCCGCCGGCGGGCTCATTCGCCGTGGCAAAAACCGGTGGCACAGATATTGCTCAACTCGCCTGTGCACGCGGCAAAAGCTGCAGGCGTTCGCCAACGGAGGCGCGAGGCGCATGAACAAGCTGCTCCAGCCTGAGGCGCTTGAGCTGTACGAGCGGATGTTGGATTTCGCGGCGCTGCGCCACAAGGTGATCGCCAACAACGTTGCCAACATCAACACGCCGGGGTTCCGGCGCTCGGACGTCGAGTT
>CAYUZG010000140.1:0-3358 GCA_964449605.1 uncultured Verrucomicrobiota bacterium
CCAACAGGCAAGATAACCCAGCTCTTGCCCTTTGGCGCGCGCTTGGTGATCTTCTCCGGAAGTTCCTTCCTGTACCTGAAGCTGTAGACGACATCCCCAAGGTTCTTAGGGAGCTTGATTCTCAGCTTCTCTGCGTGCCGGACAATGTCCTCACGCTCGAAGTCGACCGCCGCTGCTCCCTTCGAGTACTTCGAAACAAAGACGGCCTCGATCAACCTATCGTATCGGCTCGATCCCGCCATTCAAGGTACCCCGTGAAACCGGTCTGTGTATCCCAGCCGCGCAAGTGCGGCGCTGCGGTCAAGAGACAGAGCGCTTCGTACCAGGCCAACGCAGGACGAGCACCTCTTCGCGCAACTGCTCTCGAGTCGCCGTCGCCAGCCTCGTCCTGAACAGATCCAACCCCAGCACCTCGTATCCCAAGGACTCGGCGATCTCGGCCAGCAGCTTCCCAGTGCGAATCTTCACCCTAAGGTAGGAGGCTTGGTCGCCCACCACGTATGCTAGTCTCGCACCAGGTCGCAAGACTCTCCGAAGACCGCGGAGATGGCGCGCCATCCCGCCGAAATAGAGCTTCGCAACCCGGTGGTACATACGTTCAAAGCCCGAGTCCTTCCCGAGGGCAATGCGGCGTTTCTCGATCTGCTTGGCGATGCGATCGATCTCAGCGTGTCCCTCAACCCACTTGTCGTCGCTGTCGGCCTTGTAGACGTTGCGTGTGTTCGACCTCACCAAGCCCTGTTTCATCTCGCGCAGGCTGGCCATGCCACCCAGAAAGCCGAGGAGCACTGACTCGAGCCTTGTGGTTCTCGTGTAGTCCTTCTCGTTGGGATAGGGAGGAGAAGTAATGACCGCATCTATGCTCGCCGGTGCGAGGAGCTCTCCAATGTCTCGCGAGTCCCCGTGGTAGACCGTGCACTCCGCGCCCCCGTTGGAGCGCACAATGCGAAGATCCTCCGCGATCGCCTCGATGCACTGAAGCCACACGGCCGTGACCGGGGCATCCTTCTTGGGTGTGGTAACGCCGACCTCGGGACCGAAGTGAAGATTCCCGATGGACTCCACAAGCGCTCGTGCGAGCGCAAGCCTCTCATGGCGGTAGGAGGTGCTTCGGCGGGATCTATCAAGCTGCTCTATCAACGCCAAGGTCCGATGCAGGGGGAGGGGGCTGATGGAGCCCTTGAGAAGAAGCTTGGCCTTCGCAGGATCAAGTATCCTCAACGAGAACCCGTACTTGGCAAGCGCAGACGACGCATCGCCGTCTTTGGGCTCAACTGGCAGCCTTTCAGAGCGCAGAAGCTCCTTCGCACGTTCAGCAACTGCGCGAGCATGTCGCAGAAGTCGCGAGGGCTCTACATCCCAGTCTGTCTTGACAGAACTGGCATAGTAGGCCATGAGGTTCGCCTCAACACCGACGCTCGGTATGCCGAGCTTCTTGCACTCCACGAGCGTGGTCCCGGTGCCGCAGAAGGGATCGAGCACGCAATGACCAGGCCCAAGCCCGAAACGCTTGACGTAGTCCCTCACCAGGTGCGGCGGGAAGGAGAGCACGAACCGGTACCACTGGTGGACAGGGCGGTCTTCGGGCAACAGCTTGTTTGCACTGCCGTTGTTGGAGCGACGAGCCATCCAGCGCCTCGCGAGAGATCCTGGCGAGGAGAGCTACCCCAGGACACCTTTCCCAGTCCTCATGATAGGCACCGGAGCCCTGGCTATGCAAGCTCTTTGAGAGCGTGTCTGCGCGTGCGCCACGTCGGTGACCGTGACGACACCTTTTCCTTTGACGCCGGGCGCGGCGCGGGGTAGACTGCCCGGTGAGGAGGCGTTGCTGTTGGAGGAGCGGCGCCGCGGGACTGGGTCCCGCCCCCTTTTTTTATCCTGAGGTAGTCACACCGAGACAGTAGAACAGGATGCCGAAGCGGACGGATATCGAGACGATCTTCATCATCGGGTCGGGGCCGATCGTGATCGGCCAGGCGTGCGAGTTCGATTACTCGGGCACGCAGGCGTGCAAGACGCTCCTGGCCGAGGGCTACCGCGTCGTGCTGGTCAACTCGAACCCGGCAACGATCATGACGGACCCCGAGTTCGCCACCCGGACCTACATCGAGCCGCTCCGCGCCGACATCCTCGAGAAGATCATCGCCAAAGAAAAACCCGACGCGCTCCTGCCCACGCTCGGCGGCCAGACGGGCCTCAACCTCGCCGTCGAGCTCTTCGACTCGGGCGTGCTGGAGAAGTACGGCGTCGAGATGATCGGCGCGCGCGGCGAGGTGATTAAGAAGGCCGAGGACCGCCAGCTCTTCAAGAACGCCATGGAGCGCATCGGCCTCTACGTGCCCACGAGCGCGACGGCCCACACGCTCGACGAGGCGATGCGCATCGCGGCCGAGATCGGCACCTATCCGCTCATCATCCGGCCTGCGTTCACGCTCGGCGGCACGGGCGGAGGGATCGCCGAGGACGCGGCGCAGTTCGAGCTCGCCGCCCGCAAGGGCCTCGCGATGAGCCCGATCCACGAGATCCTGATCGAGGAATCCGTCATCGGCTGGAAGGAATACGAGCTCGAGGTGATGCGCGACCTCAACGACAACGTCGTCATCGTCTGCCCGATCGAGAACTTCGACCCGATGGGCATCCACACGGGCGACTCGATCACGGTCGCGCCGGCGCAGACGCTCACCGACAAGGAATACCAGGTGCTGCGCGACGCCTCGATCGCCGTGATGCGCGAGATCGGCGTCGAGACCGGCGGCTCGAACATCCAGTTCGCCGTCCACCCCGACACCGGCAAGGTGGCCATCATCGAGATGAACCCGCGCGTGAGCCGGTCGTCGGCGCTCGCGTCGAAGGCGACCGGCTTCCCGATCGCCAAGATCGCCGCGCTGCTCGCCGTCGGCTACACGCTCGACGAGATCCCGAACGATATCACGCGCGAGACGATGGCGAGCTTCGAGCCGTCGATCGACTACTGCGTGGTGAAATGCCCGCGCTGGGCGTTCGAGAAGTTCCCCGGCGCCGACGAGACGCTCACGATCCAGATGAAGTCGGTCGGCGAGGCGATGAGCATTGGCCGCACGTTCAAGGAGGCGCTGCAGAAGGGCCTGCGCTCGCTCGAGATCGGCCGAGCCGGCCTCGGCGCCGACGGCGAAGACCCCGACCTCGACGCGCTCACGACCGACGAGATCGACCGCAAGCTGCGCGTGCCGAACCTCGAACGGGTCTTCTATCTCAAGTACGCGCTCCAGAAGGGGTACTCGCAGGAGCGCATCTTCGAGCTGACCAAGATCGATCCGTGGTACCTCGAGAACATCGCCGAGATCATCGAGGTCGAGCAGCTCGTCGTCGAGAACCGCGA
>CAYUZG010000140.1:3458-5910 GCA_964449605.1 uncultured Verrucomicrobiota bacterium
CGCGACACGATCCGCACGGCGAAACGCGCCGGCTTCTCCGACGTGCAGCTCGCCTGGCTGCTCGGCCTCGGCGACGACGGCGAGGGCGACGTGCGCCGGGCGCGCGTGGCGCTCGGCGTCGAGCCGGTCTTCAAGCTCGTCGACACGTGCGCGGCTGAGTTCGAGGCATACACGCCGTACTACTACTCGACCTACGAGCGCGAGGACGAGTGCCGCCGCTCGGACCGCCGCAAGATCATGATCCTCGGCGGCGGCCCGAACCGGATCGGCCAGGGCATCGAGTTCGACTACTGCTGCGTCCACGCCTCGTTCGCGCTCAAGGCCGACGGCTTCGAGACGATCATGGTCAACTGCAACCCCGAGACCGTCTCGACCGACTACGACACGAGCGACAAGCTCTACTTCGAGCCGCTCACGACCGAGGATGTCTTGGGCATCTACCGGCGCGAGCAGTGCGACGGCGTCATCGTCCAGTTCGGCGGCCAGACGCCGCTCAACATCGCCCGCACGCTCGAGGCCGAGGGCGTCACCATCATCGGCACCTCGCCCGACAGCATCGACCGCGCCGAGGACCGCGAACGGTTCAAGCAACTACTGCAGAAGATCGGTCTGCGCCAGCCCGCGAACGGCACGGCCACGAACACCGACGGCGCGAAGAAGATCGCCGCGGAGATCGGCTACCCCGTCGTGATCCGGCCCTCGTTCGTCCTCGGCGGCCGGGCGATGGAGATCGTCAAGACCGAGGCGGCGCTCGTCGAGTACATGACGCACGCGGTTAAGGCCTCGCCCAGGCACCCCGTGCTCATCGACAAGTTCCTCGAGAACGCCGTCGAGGTCGACATCGACGCGGTGTCCGACGGCACGCGCTGCGTCGTCGCCGCCGTGATGGAGCACATCGAGGAGGCCGGCATCCACTCGGGCGACAGCGCGTGCTCGATCCCGCCCTACAGCCTGCGCGACGAGATCATCGACGAGCTCAAGCAGCTCACCTACGCGCTCGCCGCCGAGCTCGGCGTCGTCGGGCTCATGAACATCCAGTGCGCCGTGCGCGGCCGCGACATCTTTGTCCTCGAAGTCAATCCGCGCGCCTCGCGCACCGTGCCGTTCGTGAGCAAGGCGACCGGCGTGCCGTTCGCTAAAGTCGCCGCGCGCGTGATGCCGCTGACGCTCGGCAAAGGGGCAGGCAAGACGCTCGACGAGCTCGGCCTGACGTCCGAGGTCGACATCGACCACTTCGCCGTCAAGGAAGCGATCTTCCCGTTCGTCCGCTTCCCCGGCGTCGACATCATCCTCGGGCCGGAGATGAAGTCGACGGGCGAGGTGATGGGCCTCGACCGCGACTTCGGCCTCGCCTACGCCAAGACCCAGTTCGGCTCCGGCGGCCGGTTCCCGACGGAAGGGAACGCGTTCATCAGCGTGCGCGACGAGGACAAGCGCCACGTCATCTACATCGCCAAGAAGATGGAGCGGCTCGGCTTCCAGATCTACTCGACGCCCGGCACGGCCAAGACGCTGCGCAACTTCGGCATCGAGGTGGTCACGATCGAGAAACTCCGCGAAGGGCACCCAAACGTGCTCGACCTCGTGCGCGACGGCAAGATCGACCTCATCATCAACACGCCGGCCGGCCGGACCACGCGCCGGGACGAAGTCATCATCCGCTCGACGGCCACGAGCCTCGGCATCCCCTGCTACACGACGATGAGCGGCGCCGCCACCATCGTCAACGCCATCGAGGCCACCCGCGCCTTCCCGATCGAGGTCCGCGCCCTCCAGGACTACCACGCCAAAGGATGAACTCAGTCAGGATCGACAGGATTGACAGGATTCTCCTGATCCTGTCAATCCTGTTGATCCTGTCTACATTCCTCCTCCTGAACGCGCTCAAGTCGTCGCCGTTTCTGTCGATACCCGAAAGGAAAAGCCTTGTCAGGATCGCCTGCGGGACGCGGGAGGAGCAGAGCGATGATTTTCTGCCCACATTGCCAGGAGCCGGTACCCGACGGCGCGCTCATGTGCCGCAAGTGCCAGACGCCCATCGACCACGGCCGGATCGTCGCCGGCAACCTGGCGGCAACGAAGACGGCCGACTACGTCGTCGGCGGCATCAACTGGGGCGCCGTCATCGTCGGCGCGCTCATTGCGATCGCCATCTGGAACGGCGGCATGTACACGCTCGTCACGCTCCTCGGCGCCGACATGCTCTGGTTCGGCATCATCGTGAAGGTGTCGGCGATCTCGATCGGCAGCTTCTACGCGGGCTACAAGTCGTACAGCGCCGAACTGTCCCATGGGCTGCTCGTGGCCGGCCTCGTCGCGGTCGCCAACGGCGCCTTCTACGTCTTCATATTCGGCTTCGAGCTGACGATGACGCTGATCCTCGTCGACTTCATCTTCATCGACCTCGGCGCGGCGCTCGCCGGCTCCTTCTTCGGCGCCAGGTGCCAACGCT
>CAYUZG010000141.1:0-5902 GCA_964449605.1 uncultured Verrucomicrobiota bacterium
AGGCCGGCGTCAAGTTCGTCGTCGCGCCCAACATCGATGAGGACGTGATCGCCTACGCCAAGGAAGCCGGCTGCGTCGTGATGCCCGGGGCCGCGACGCCGACCGAGATCGTGCGCGCGTGGCGGCTCGGCGCCGACGTGGTGAAGGTGTTCCCGATCAACGCGCTTGGCGGCTCGTCGTTCCTCGGCCTCATCAAGGGCCCGCTGCCCGACATCCGCGTCATGCCGACGGGCGAGATCGAGCTCGAGCAGATCGACGAGTACCTGCGGGCAGGCGCGTTCTGCGTCGGCGTCGGCACGGCCATCATCGAGGCCCACGCGCTCGAGGACGAAGCGTGGGAGCGGATCGCCGACTACACGCGCGCTGCGCTGGTGCGCGCCCGCTCGGTGTAAGGATCAACCGCAGACTCACACTGATAGCACAGACGAAGAACCGCGCGGTGCTTGCGGCGCCGCGCGGTCTTTCTGTGGGCATCTGTGGAAATCTGTGGTTCGTTCTTCCTAGAGCTCGTCGCGCGAATGGACGATGCGCGCGATGAGGCCGTAGTCCCTGGCTTCCTCGGCGGAGAGCCAGAAATCGCGCCGCGTGTCTTTGGCCACCTGCTCGACGGCCTTGCCCGTCGCGTCGGCCACGATCTTGTTGTAGCGATCCTTCATCTTGAGCAGCTCCTTGGCCGTGATGGCCAGATCGCTCGCCTGCCCGTACGAGGCCGAGAGGAACCGCGGCTCGTGGATCATGAAGCGCGCGTTCGGCAGCGCAAGCCGCCGCTCCTTCGCCCCCCCGAGGAAGACGATCACGCCCGCACTCGCGCACAGCCCGGTCACCACGGTCGTCACCGGCGCCCGCATGAACCGGAGCAGGTCGTAGACGGCCAGCCCGCAGTCGGCCGCCCCGCCCGGGGTGTTGATATAGAGCGTGATCGGCTCGGTCTCGCTGTCCTGCTCCATGAGCACGAGATTCCGGATCACGTCCTCGACCGTCTCCTCGTCGATAGTGGCCGAGACCAGGACCGTCCGGCTCTTGAGCAGCCGCTCGGCGATCCGTTCCGATGGGCGGCCTCGTTCTTGTTCCACGCTGTCACCTCCGACCGGCCACATGTTGCCCGCGTCCTCCGTGCTGTCGTCATGGCCAAGTGTGCGCGCACCAAGCGTGCGCGCACTAACTGCGCGGCACACAGTATCGGGCGCCCGCCCATCCGTCAACCCCATTGCGGCAAGCCCGTGGCGGCCCGGAGTTGATGCGACCGCCAGGGCTCGCTAGAATGAAGGCACGGGGGAGCGCATGTCGCGTGTGTCGGCGATTCGCGGGCACAGCGGCACCGGCTCCTGCCGCCTTCGCGAACAGAGAAGGAAACCACACGCCATAGAGGGCGAAGCCACCATGGCACGCACTGACGCGACCGAGACACGAGAGACGATGGCCGCGCTCCGGGCGCGAGTCAAGGCGCTCGAGGACGAGCTCGAACGTCTCCAGAATCCGGTCGTCCGATTCGAGGTGGACCAGAACCGGCGCATCCTCGACGCGAACGAGGCGCTCGCGCGGCTCGTGGGCCGGAGCGTCGCGCAGCTCAAGCGGTGTCGAGTCTACACCGTGTTATCGAAGCAAGAGAGCACGGTCGACATCGTGATCGACCATTTCTTCAAGGGGATCCCCTTTCCCGGGTCGGCCAAGTTGTTCATGGCAATGCATATCGAAGGCACCGACCGCCATGTCCAGTTCTCGGTGCGCCCGAAACGCGACCGCCGCGGCACAATCCGAACGCTGCTGTTTACCGGACAGGACGTGACGTTGGAGTTCTTCTCGGGCCGCATCGAGGAGCTGCGCCGACACGGCGAGTTCCTGCTCCTGGCCCTCGATCAGACCGGACTCGGGTGTGTCCATGCCTACAACGTTGGCGGGACGCGCTTCTTATCGAGCGTGCTCATGGCCGGCGTCAGCAACGGGATCGCCGACGCACTCGGCTACACGATGGCGCCAGACCGACCCGCCATCAGCTACTACCGGTACAAGCCGGATCTGTACTTGCAGCCCGTCTCGCGCCTGTTCACCCGGGCGACTATCCGCGCCCTTGGCGCGCGCGTCAAGACGGGAAGTGAAGATCACGTCGAGGGTGAGATCATCGCGCGCGACGGCTCGACCCGACCCGCGCGCCTCTCGATCACGGCCGGGCGCGGCGTGCGCGGACGAACCGCCTTCACGATCCTGGTCGAAGACAGGTCCGAGCACGAGCGAGCCCTGCAACGGCTGACCGAGCGCGCCGTCGAGTCGGAAGAGAAGTTCCGGACCTTGTTCGAGAACGCAAGCGACCCGATCTTCCTCGAGGATCTCGACGGCAACATCCTCGACTGCAACAAGAGTGCCTGCAGGCTGTACGGCTACTCGCGCAATGAGATGTGCGGGCTGCACGCCCAGGCGCTCCTGAGCGGCGAGACAACGAAGGCGTTGCGGGCGTTCCGCGAACGCATACGACGTGAAGGCCGCGCGAGTGCAGAAGCACAGAACAAACGGCGCGACGGCTCGCTGTTCGACGTCGAAGTGAGCGCCAGCGTTATCGAGATCGGCGGGCAGCCGCTCGTCTACGTCACCTGCCGCGATATCACCACGCGCAAGAAGCTCGAGCGCCAGATCCGGGAGTCGGAGAAGAAGTACCGGAGCCTATTCGAGACAGCCAACGACGCGATCTTCCTCGTGGACCGCGACTTCACGCTGCTCGATAGCAACTGGCGGGCATGCGAGACCTACGGCTACAGCCGCGACGAACTCGTCGGCACACGAGTCGCCGATCTCGTCAGCGAAGAGACTGCGCGCGCGCTGCCGGCATTGCTCAAGAGGCTTGAGACGGACGGCCGCCTCGTCGTCGAGATCCAGAGCCGCGCCCGAGACGGAAGAGTCGTCGATGCCGAGGCGAGCGCGAATGCCATCGAGATGGGCGGGCAGCCGTGTTTCATGGTTGTGTGCCGCGACCTGACCGAGCGCAAGCGGGCCGAGGTGGCGCTACGCGAGAGCGAAGAGAAGTACCGCACGACCCTCGACTCAATGGGCGACGCCATCCACGTCGTCGATAAAGACCTTCGCATCATCCTGGCGAACAGGCGATTCAGAGAATGGCTCGCACAACTCGGCCAGGACGTGGAGCCGCTCGGCAAGCGGGTGCGCGAAGCGTTCCCGTTCCTCCCCAGAACGGTGCATAAGGAGTACGCTCAGGTATTCGAATCGGGCCGCCCGATGCTGTCCAAGGAGAACACCGTGGTCGCCGACCGGGAGATCATCACGGAAACCCGCAAGATACCCGTTTTCGGCGAAAGTGGCGTCGTCCAGGTCGTCACCGTCATCCGAGACATCACCGACAGGGAGCAGCTCGAGCGCGAGATCCGCCACTCAGAGGAGAAATACCGCGCGCTCATCGAGAACCTGGATGCCGGCCTCATCATCATCCAGGACGGCAAAATCCAGTTCGCCAACCGCACGTTCTTCGCCGTATCGGGCTATTCGCCCGATGAGGTCTACGGCCGACCGTTCGAGCAATTCGTGAGCAAGGCCGATCGAGAACCCGTCCGAGAGCGCTACCAGGCCCGTGAGGCGGGCGAGCCCATCCCGAACGTGAACGAGGTGAGCGCGGCGCTTGCCGACGGTCGAGAGATCACGATGGAGTCCTACTCCTCGCTCGTCACATTCGAGGGACGGACCGCGACGCAGGTGGTCCTGCGCGACGTCACCGAGCAGAAGCTGCTTCAGCGCCAGCTCCAGCGCACCGCCCGGCTCGCGTCGGTCGGCACGCTGGCGGCGGGCGTTGCGCACGAGATCAACAACCCGCTCGCCGTCATCTCGGTCGACCTGCCTCGCCTCATGCGGCGCCACGAGAGCGACCCGTTCGTGACCCGGCTCTGCACCAAGCTGATGCGGATGACCGATCGGATCTCCAAGATCACGAAGGGCCTGCTCACGTTCTCGAAAGCGACCACCGGATCGTTCGACGCACATCCACTGCACATCGCGCTCAACGGTGCGCTCGACCTGGTCGCCTCGCGCTTCGACTTCGAACACAAGCGGCTCGTCAGAGACTACCCCGCGAAGCTGCCGGCGATCTGGTGCGACAGCGACCAGCTCCAGCAGGTGTTCGTCAACGTCTGCATCAACGCGCTCGAAGCGACCGAAGCAGGCGGAGCACTCACCGTAACGGCCAAGACGAACCGCCGTAACAAGACAGTCACCCTGCGCTTCGCCGACACCGGCAGCGGGATGACGGCCGAAGACATCGAGCGCGCGTTCGATCCCTTCTACACGACGAAAGACACAGGCACCGGCCTCGGGCTGGCCATCTGCCACAGCATCGTCGAGGACCACAGCGGGACCATCCAGATCAGCAGCAAGCCCGGCCAGGGGACAACCGTGTCCGTCAGACTGCCGATGCACCAGCCCGGGCGGCCTCGCCGGCTCAACGCGCGCAGCAATCGCCCCCAGTAACACGCACGAGTATCGGGCTGCCCGTCCACCGGCGACCCGCCACGCGCCGCGGTGCGGGCCAACGGGGTCACGCATTCCAAAGCGTTCGATGAGGTGAATCGCTCATCGACCGCTCTTTGCGCTGAAGTCGTTGCCACGAATGCCGATCAAAAACTGCGGGAACATGCGGCCGAAATCCGCAGTGCAACCCGGTAAGCTCGAGACCGGCTGATTGGGCGTTGCCTTGCTCGAGAAGCGGTAACCTGAGGGCGAAAGCGGCCGGCTCACGCGCCCTTTGCTCAGAAGTGGCGGTTCCAGAGAACAGCCGGTGGAACCATCGTCCAGGGAGCGGCATCCGCGCATGGAGATGTAAGATGTGAGGGCGGTAGATCGCCGAGAAGACCAGGCAGGCCCGTCGAGCAACGCGTTACAGATGGACGAAAGTGCAATTGACTTTTGGAGCCTGATCGAGTACCATTTACCTCAGGGGGTTAAGGCTCGCCTTGAGCAGGTTCACGGGCGCTATACCTCCTGGGGCGAACGAACCAGAACCTGGGTGGCCTTTGTTTCAAAGTGCCTGCAAATAGCTATCTTAGGAAAGCTAGGCACATCGCCGGGAAGCGGGCATCTCTGTTTTTCTCTTCCCACGGTAAGTATTGTGTGCCGGCCCATTGTGCTCTTTCGGCCACTGTATGACGGTTAGTGCGAACCCATTCGGATGCAAGCAACGACAACCGCGAGAAGGCGGCAACCAGGGCTCAGAGGCATTCACGAATAGGCCGTGGTGCGTTTCTTGGGTCTGGAAGAATGTCTTATATGTCTTTTCACATCTCTATCACATTCGCTGAGAGGGGGTTACGATGAACAAACTTACACCACTTCTAGTGCTCGGCTGTCTGCTCCTCGCCACCAGCGCGCTTGCGGCTGGCTTGGAGGGAGCATGGCCGTGCGTTGGCGGTGACAATCAGCTCACGAGTCGTTACTACCCGCTGGACCCGCTGTACGGGGGTCTCCTGCCGGAGGTGGCCTGGACGACCATCGACTATGTCCAGACCGCGCCTGGCGGTGTCCGCGGGGCCGCTCTTGTCGACGACGACGACAACATCTACCTGAGCGTCCTGGACCAAGGGGACGCCCTGGAGAAGCGCGATCCCAACGGCGACGTCCTGTGGACGGTCTCCGTGCTCAGCCCCATCGGCAACTACACCAGCGGTGTCCTGGGCAACGGGGGGTTCTGGTACGCGCCCTGCAACGGCGACTCGGGCGGGGACTACCTGCTCAAGATCGACGCCGACACCGGCGTGATCGTCTGGACGTACCTCATCGGTGGTGGAGGGAAGGTCATCTTCGGAGCCGCCGCGATGATGGACGACGCGGGTGACATCTACCTGCGCGCCTACGACACCGACGGCCTCGAGAACGGCTACCTCTACAAGATCACCGACCTGGACACCACCCC
>CAYUZG010000142.1:0-5846 GCA_964449605.1 uncultured Verrucomicrobiota bacterium
GCGGCTCGATGACGAACTCGCCCGTCTTGTCGATGAACCCCCACTGCGGCGATTCAACCTCGAAGGCGAACGCCTGCGTGCCGAACCCAACGACCAGCAAGCAAACAGCGAACCTGAAGAGACGTGTCATCTCTCGCACCTCCCGCAAGCTGACCCCACCGCACGTGGAATGCTGACGCGGACAGGGGCCGCGTCGTCTCTCTCCAGGAGGCTATAACGAGCGGGGCAGGCACACAAGCAGTTCCGGGACATCGGCCTACGCCCGTGCGTCCGGAGCTGAGAGCCGAACGCGCCCGAGAACTGCATTGACGCTGCGGGGGGAGGCCGGTATAAGGAGCGCACTCCGCAAGGGATGGCGCGATGGAGCTGATCGACCTACATACGCACACGATGCTGAGCGACGGGGAGCTGATCGCCTCGGAGCTGGTGAGCCGGGCCCAGGTCCGGGGCTACACGGCGATCGGGCTGACCGACCACGTCGACGCGTCGAACCTGGAATATGTTGCCGGGTCGGCGCTTCGGGCGGCCGAAGCGTTGAACAAGCACCAGCCAGTGACCGTGATCCCCGGGGTGGAGCTGACGCACGTGCCGCCGAGCCAGATCGCCGAGCTGGCTGAACGTGCCCGCGAGCTCGGCCTGCCCCTGGTGTGCGTCCACGGCGAGACGACGGCCGAGCCGGTCGCCCCTGGCACGAACCGTGCTGCCCTGGAAGCCCCGATTGACATTCTGGTGCACCCTGGGCTCATCAGTGAGGCTGACGCGCGCCTGGCGGCCGAACGCGGCATCTACCTGGAGCTCAGCGCCCGGAAGGGCCACTGCATGACGAACGGGCACGTGGCCCGCACGGCGCTCGCGGCGGGCGCAAAGCTCGTCGTCAACACCGACGCGCACGCGCCCGACGACCTGCTGACACCGGCCTCGTGGGAGGCCGTTGCCCGCGGCGCCGGGCTGAGCGCCGCCGAGGCCGAGCAGGTCGCTCAGAACAGCCGGACGCTCGTCGAGAAACTCACAAACACGCGTGTGCGCCCGCGATAAGCGGGCGGGGAGCGAACCCGAGATGGCCAAGAAACCCGCCGCCAGCCGTCAGGCCAAACACGGAAAAGGCGGCGCTGCCGACAAGGAACAGCCGGACACCGCAGAGCGGGGCTTAAGCACCGAGGAGCGGTTCGCCGAGTTCTCGGCCCGCTACCAGTGGTACTTCATCGCCCCGCTGGTGGCCGCCGTCGTCGTCGTGATCGTGCTCGCGGTCGGCTCGAGCCAGCGGTCCAAGCATCGTCGCGCCTCGCTCGGGGCCTTCCAGAGCGCCGGAAGCGTCGAGGAGTACGACGCCGTGGCCAGCGAGTACGGCGGCAGCTTCGTGGGCGCTCGCGCGCTGGTCGAGGCCGGCGACCTGCTCTACAAGCAGGGCGACTACGCCGAGGCGCGCCGCCGATACGAGGCCTACCTCGAGACCGACCCCGACCCGGCGCTGGCCATGTTGGCGCGGACGGCCATCGTGCAAACCTACATCGCCGACACGGACTACGCCGCCGGCATCAAGGCGTGCCAGGAGGCTCTGGGCAGCGAGCGGATCACCCCCGAAGCGCGCGAGATCGCCAAACGACAGATCTTCTACTACACCGCCTACTGCCACGAGCTCAGCGACGATCTCGAGGCCGCGAAGGACTGGTACGAGAAGCTCACCACGGGCCAAGAGGCCGGCGGCCCGTGGACGATGCTTGCCAGCCGCCGCCTCGTCGACGTGCAGCGCCGGTTGGATGCACAGAAAGGCACCGAGCCAAAAAACCCCGAGAAAGATATTGACACACGGGGCAATGATTGATAGCACACCGACGACGTACTGTGCGCTACGCGACCGCACCCACGGCCGCTCTACACCGTGGTCAGAAGGGAGGGATGATCGCACAACAGACCGCGAGGCCGGAGCCGGGGTGTCTGCATACCATAGACCGAGACAACCTACCGTCCGTGCCGAGTGCGGCAAGCCCTCGGCAGAGACGGCATAGATAGCATGACGTGGCGGGCCGATGGCCCGCACCAGGGAGAAGTTCATGAGACTGCTTGCGGTCTTTTGCGCAGCGCTCGCGGCGTTGACGGTTGCCACCGGCAGCCCGGCCCAGGAGGCCGGCGTTATTCCCGGTGTGAGCAACCTGTTCGTCGGCGCAGAGCTGCGGACCCGGGCCTTCTGGACGGAGAACCTCTCTGACCTCGAGGACAGCGGAACAACTCAGACGACCGACGACGGTGTCGCCGGGTTGGTCGATGATGATTTCGGGTATATCGAGACACGCGTCCGCCTGACGACCGAAGCCGAGTTCACCGAGGGCGGCGTGTGGCTCAAGCTGACTTTCGAAGGCCTCGGCCGGTGGGGCCAGGATGACGAGGGCTGGGACTCGAACGTGGTCGAAGCGCTCGTCAGCTTCCACAACATCGGCGACAGCGCCTGGTCGGCGCTGCTCGGCCGCCAGTACCTGCACTTCGGCCGCGGCCTTCTGATCAGCGCGAACGAGCTGGAGATCGAGCACGACGCGATCCTCATCGTCGGCGAGTACCTGCCTTGGACCATCTCGGTCGCAGGCATCAAAGCCGTCGAAGGGGACGCCGACGACCTGAACGTCTACCTCGTCGACGTCAACTGGGCCCCGGCCGAGTCGACGCTGGCGGGCGGCGGATACGTGATCCTGCTCGATGACAGCCGTGACGACTCGGATCGCGAGCCGATCGCCATCGGCGTACGCGGCGGGTACGACCCCGACAACGGGCTGGCGGTTTGGGGCGAGTTCGTCTACGAGACGGGCGACAGCGAGGCGCTCGACAAGAAAGCGTGGGCGCTCGACCTCGGAGCGACCTACATGATCGACACCTCGTGGAACCCCACGCTGAAGGTCAACTACCTCTACGCCACCGGCGACGACAATGCCGCCGACGCCAATGATGAGACCTTCGACCCGTTGTTCAACTACACCCGCTACGGCGAGGCGTTCTCGCCCGATCTGAGCAATATCCAAATCATCAACGCGGGCGTGGCGATCCAGCCGAGCGACCGCACAACGGTCAGCCTCGACTGGTTCCACTACACCCAAAACGAGGCAGCCGCTATGTCGATGGCCAACCCGCGCATCACGGACGCCGGCGTCACAGCGATGACCACGGGCGCCGACGACGAGCTGGGCTACGAGCTCGACCTCGGTGTGCGGCACAACTACACCGACAAGGTGACCGCCTCGCTGGTCGTGGCGCTGTTCGTCCCGGGAGATGCCTATGTTTCTGACGCGGACGATGCCCTCGAGATCAAGGGCACGATCCTCGTCAGCTTCTAAGGCCCGGTTTACCAGAGAGAAACAGTGCGGCCCCCTGAAAAGGGGGCCGCTTTTTCTCGCCCCGCTTCCGCCATCGCCTCCCCGCTAGTATCGCGTCCCACAAGTACCTGGCACGAGTACAGGTCCGCGCGGTGGCCGTTTTGGCTGCGCCGGCTGAACCAATCCAGGTCGACGCGTGCGCACGCGCAGTCCGGGCGTTTCAACGTCCGGTTCCTCACAGGCCAGTCCTTTAGGGCTGGTGCACGGACGCGACGCACAATCTCAGAAAGGGCGTTTCAACGTCCTTGTCTCCTCGGCTTAAGCCATCCTGTGGAAGCCCGTTAAAACGGGCTTGAGCCCGTGAAGGGCACGAAGTGGACCAGCCCTCAAGGGATGGCCTAGAAGGAGAAGCGAAAGCCCGTTGAAACGGGCTCCGCACACCAGCGGCGTATCGTGTTGTGCGAGGAGCCCGAGGACTATGCGAAGGTACTTGCGGGACACGATACTAGGACGCCAGAAAGAAGGGCAACGCGCCCTTTGCCGTTCGTGAGCGGAGTTTGTCGTCCTTTGTATTCCATCGCGTTTTTATGCTTGACAACGCCTCTCCCCTGGCGTATGGTGTTTCCTGCAGGATTTGGGTAACCAGAACCGGGCACCGGTTGTTCGGCAGGCCAGATGAGCGATCCGGACGAAATCCTCACCATCAAGCAGGTCGCCAAGTACCTGAAGGTCAACGAGCGGGCCGTCTACAAGCTCGCTCAAGAGGGCACCATTCCGACCGTCAAGATCGCCAACCAGTGGCGGTTTCGCCAGTCGATGATCGATGGGTGGCTCGATCTCCAGATGAGCAGCCACCTGCGCAACCACAACGGCGTCCTTCAGCTCGGGGAGGCGGAGGCCAGCGTCTCGATTGCCGACGCCGTTCGGCCCGGGGCGATCCGCCTCGATCTGGACGCCACCACCAAGGGCGAGGCGCTCGATGAGCTCGCCGGCGCCATCACCAAGAGTTACACCGTCCGCGACCCGGCCGGCTTTCGCCAGGCGGTCCACAACCGCGAGCGGCTCTGTTCGACGGCCATCATCGAGCAGGTGGCGCTGCCTCACCCGCGCTACAACGGGAGCCGGTTTTGCAGGGAGCTCGCGATCGCCGTTGGCCGCTCGCGCCGCGGCATCGACTTCGGCAGCCTTGACGGCAAGCCGACCCATCTGGTGGTGATGCTGTGCGCGCCGAGCGACGCCCTGCACTTGCAGGTGATCGCCAAGCTCGGGCGACTCCTGGGCGACCCCGCGCTCAGGCACGAATTGCTGGGTGCCCCGGGGCCGGAGGAATTCGTCGACCTGATTCGGAAGCGCGAAGCACCACAGAACTGAGGAGACACATTCAACGAGGACTGGAGCTATTGGCACTCGTGGGGAGCAAGCAGACACGAGAGAAGGAGACGGAGAAGGCGATGGTCTTGAGCAAGCAACTCCAGCAGCTTTCCAGGCTGCAGAGCTTCGACAACAGAATGGACGACCTCTACAAGGACGGGCTGCCAGACGAGGACTCGGGCCGCAAACTGGGCCCGAAGCAGAAGGTGTTCCTGCGCCAGCGCAACTCAATGGTGCGCAAGCTTGACGGCACGCTCGTGCACCGCTACGAGCGGATGCAGCAGTCCCGCATCAGGGGCAACGCGATCGTCCCGGTCGTCAACGAGGTTTGCCAGGGCTGCTACATGGTGGTGACCAAGTCGCTCGTGGCCCAGCTCATGGAGGGCGACTTGCTCATCACGTGCGAGCATTGCGGCCGGATCCTCTACATGGAGTAGGGCCGGCCGCGTCCACGTCGCGGCTATTGCTTGTGACCATCCGACCTCGTTCCGGAGCGCGAACTCGCCGGCCAGCACGCGCTCCCCAAGGACCGTTTACCCTATTCGCCAGCCACTAGGAAGCTCCCCGTCCACGGCGCGCGCGGCGGCGCTCCGCCTTTCACCATCTCGCGCCACTTCTCGTCGGTGAGCCGGTCGCTCATCGGCTGCTTGAACTCGAAGTGCGACAGCACTGGTCCGGCGCCCGCGATCGTCTCGCCATCGGGTGAACCAGGCCTGCCCGGCGTTCGCCAGACGACCCACATCATGTCCACCGGCCCGGTCCCTTCCTCGACCACGAGGCTCGAGTTGGGGTCGGTGTGCACGTCGGCCACTATGGTCGTGCACTTGCTGTCGGCCGTCAGCTCGCCGATCGCGCCGTCGAGCGCCTCGCCGAACTCCTTGATGTAGTGCAGGTCATCTTGGTCGAGCGGCTCGCCGTTGAGCTCCTTGATCGACAGCGCCAGCACCCGCCGCAGCAGCCCGTCGGTCCGCCGGAACCGCCAGTCCATCTCGTCCGAGAGCACGCCGAGCTCTTTGAGCCCGTTGTGCGTCATCGCGTTGAGCGCCACGAGCTCGGCATACAACGCCGGGACCGGCTCGACAAAGCCGGGCGGCTCGGCCGGCGGCGGCTCGGGCATCGCCGCGCCGACCATCGCGTACGACTGCTTCACGTACAGGATCGTGTCGTGCCGGAGCT
>CAYUZG010000143.1:0-2471 GCA_964449605.1 uncultured Verrucomicrobiota bacterium
CCGACCTGCGCCGGGCGTTGGCGCTTGAGCCGGAGCACGCGGCGTGTCGGCAGCTTTGGGACGCGATCTACAAGCAGGACAGCGAGCGGCTCATCGGCGAGGCCGAGACGCTGCTGAACGAAGGCAAGTACGACGAAGCGGCCGCGCGCGTCGAGAAAGCGCTCGAGATCGACCCCACCAGCGATGCGTTCCAAGAAGCGCTGCAGATCATCGAAGCGCAGCGCAAGCGCCGCAGCCACTGAAGAACCACATCCCGGCGCTGCCTAGTCGCCGTTCCCGTTCCTGCGGGTCGGGTCGGCAAGCAGATCGGCGTCTGGCGGGACCTCGAGCACCCTACGCGCGCGGCTGTCACAGTCTGGACAAGAAATCGCGAGCCCGGCCGCTAGGTCCTCGGGTGTAACGGGGAAAATCAGCCGGCAATTCGGGTTTGTGCACTGGTAGGCGAGGTAGGCGCTCTTCGCGCCGCACTCAGGGCACTCGTACGGAGCCCCGCCCTCACCGACCGGGAAGCTGACGGCGAACACGTGCCCGCACTCGGTGCACACCACAACCTCGGTTATGGTCCCCGCGTCCGGCCGCAGGACTCTCGTGTAGACGAGGTATCCGGCCAGAGCGACGAGGATCAACACGAGAGCTTTGAAGCTGGTCGAGCGGGTCATCCGAAGCCCCTTGCCGCGAGCCGAGACCAGCGCGCGGTCCGCCTACGAGACCGAGCTCTTTGTATGATTCAGCAAGCCGCCCGCGAGGATGATGTCCGCCTCGCGCCGGCTCAGAGGCAGCCGCAGTTCAAACGTCTCGTTTTTCGTCAGGTTCCGGACCGCAAGCGTGCCGCGGTTCTCCTTGAGCGCGCCGATCACGCCGCCGATCTCAAGCCGGTCGCCTTGCTCGATCCGTTCGTAATCGGCCTCCTGCGCGAACTCCATCGGCAGGATGCCGAAGTTGATCAGATTGGCGCGATGGATTCGGGCGAATCCCTTTGACAGAACGCCCTGGACGCCGAGCGCCATCGGTGCGAGCGCCGCATGCTCACGGCTGGAGCCCTGCCCGTAGTTGAGTCCGCCGACGATGAAGCCGCTGCCGGCCGCGCGTGCGCGCTCGGCGAACGTCGCGTCGACGCCGACAAACACGTAGTTCGAGATCGCCGGGATGTTCGAGCGCAGCGGCAGGATCTTGGCGCCCGCGGGCATGATGTGGTCGGTCGTGATGTTGTCCTCGACCTTGAGGAGCACCTCGCCGCTCAGTGTGTCCTCGATCGGCCCGCGCGTCGGGCACGGCTTGATGTTCGGCCCGCGGGCAATCTCGACGCTGTCGGGATCATCGCTTGGCGGGATGATCATCGCGTCGTCGACGATGAACTGCGTGGGCGACTCGACGCGCGGCGGCTCGCCGAGCCCGCGCGGGTCGGCGATCTCGCCCGCGAGCGCCGACGCGGCGCACACCTCCGGACTGCACAGGTACGCCTGCGCCGTCGGGCTGCCGGCCCGGCCGCGGAAGTTGCGGTTGAACGAGCGGAGCGTGACGCCGTCCGTCGGCGGCGTCTGTCCCATGCCGATGCAGGGGCCGCAGGCCGCCTCGAGGATGCGCACGCCGGCATTGATCAGATCGGCCAGGCCGCCCGAGCGCGCGATCATCTCGAAAACCTGGCGCGAACCGGGGCTCACCGTGAGGCTCACGCGCGGGTGGACGTGCTTGCCGCGCAGCATGCCGGCCACCGTCATCAGGTCGCGGTACGACGAGTTCGTGCAGCTCCCGATGCACGCTTGGACGCACTCGAGGCCGGCGATCTCGCGCACGGGCACGACGTTGTCCGGGCTGTGCGGCTGGGCGATGAGCGGCTCGAGGCCGGCGAGGTCGATCGTCAGCTCCTCGTCGTACGTCGCATCGGCGTCCGGCGTGAGCTCGGTCCAGTCAGCCTCGCGCTGCTGGGCGCGCATGAACGCGCGCGTCACCTCGTCGCTCGGGAACACCGACGTCGTTGCGCCGAGCTCGGCGCCCATGTTGGTTATCGTCGCCCGCTCGGGCACACCCAGCGTCGCCACGCCGGGACCCGTGTACTCCATCACTTTGCCGACGCCGCCCTTGACGCTCAGGCGCCGGAGCACTTCGAGAATCACGTCCTTGGCGGTCACCCACGGCGGCAACTTGCCGGTCAGCTTGACGCCCACCACCTTCGGCATCGTCAAATGGAACGCGCCGCCACCCATCGCGACCGCTACCTCGAGCCCGCCGGCGCCGATCGCCAGCATGCCGAGGCCGCCGCCCGTCGGCGTGTGGCTGTCGGAGCCGAGCAGCGTCTTGCCCGGCACGCCGAACCGTTCGAGGTGTACCTGGTGACAGATGCCGTTGCCGGGCCGCGAGAACAGGATGCCGTACTTGGCCGCGATCGACTGGAGGTAGCGGTGGTCGTCGGCGTTTTCCGTGCCGCTCTGGAGCGTGTTGTGGTCGACGTAGCTGACCGACAGCTCGGTCCG
>CAYUZG010000143.1:2571-5797 GCA_964449605.1 uncultured Verrucomicrobiota bacterium
CCGTGCCGCTCTGGAGCGTGTTGTGGTCGACGTAGCTGACCGACAGCTCGGTCCGTACCCGTGGGATGCCCATCGTCTCGAACTGCAAGTACGCCATCGTCCCGGTGGCGTCCTGCGTTAGCGTCTGGTCGATGCGGATCGCGATCGCCTCGCCCGGTTCCATCGTGCCGGAGACGAGGTGGCGCGCGATGATCTTCTGCGTTCCGTTCTGTCCCACGGCGTTCGCCTCCTTGTGTGCAGAGTCGTGGGCCAGGCAAGAAAGGCGGCCCGAACACCCTCAGGCCGCCTTGAAAGCGTTTCGACTATCGCGAAAGGCTCACGATTCCTCGAACTTGATCACTTCCTCGGGGCAATCCCCGGCGGCCTCTTTGATCGCGTCCTCGTTTGCCTCGAGGTCGACCCCGTTGATGATCTTCGCCGTATCGGCATCCTCGTCGAGCTCGAAGACCTCCGGGCAGGTATCCGAGCACAGGCCGCACATCGTGCATCCTTCGTCGATCCACACGCGCGTGATAGCCATCAGGCCAACTCCTCTAACCAACCGGTTCACTCAATGCAGCCGCCCCACTCGTGCGGCGCTGACGGGGCGGCATGATACCAATCCCCGCCCAGAGGGCAAACACTATTTTCGCCGCCGGCGCTTGCGTCGCTAGTACTTGCGCAGGATGCCGATGACGATGCCCTGAATCTCGATGTCGCCCGTCTTCTTGTCGACGTAGATCGGATCGAGGTCGGGGTTGGCGGGCTGGAGGCGGATGCGGGCGCCCTCGTCGAAGTATTTCTTGAGCGTCACGTCGGTGCCGTTGAGCAGCGCGACGACCGTCTGGCCGTTCTCGGCCGTGGGCCGCTCCTCGATAATGACGAAGTCGCCGTCGCGGATCTGCTCGTCGATCATCGAGTTGCCGCGGACCTTCAGCACGTACGCACTCCCGCCGCCGAGCAGCTCCTCGGGCAGCCCGATCTGCTCTTCCTCGGGGATCGCCTCGATCGGCTCGCCGGCGGCGATCGTGCCGACCATCGGCACCTGGACGATGGCCGAGCGGTTGAAGTCCGTCGTCGGCATGAGCTCGATCGAGCGGCTCTGGTTCGGCTCGCGCCGGATGACGTGCTTACGCTCGAGGGTGAGCAGGTGCTTGTGCACGGTGGCAAGCGAATGGAGGCTGAAGTGGCGGCGTATCTCGTCGATGCTGGGCGCGTAGCCGTAGCTCTCGATGTGCTGCGTGAGGAAGTCCAGGATCTGTTTCTGGCGCTTTGTCAGGTACATGGCCGCGGCACCTCCGCCGTGGTGATGCAGGATTGCGGACCTCTTGAAAGTCTTGTTAGGCGAATATGGAGCGAACGTCAAGGGAAAAATGTTGCCGTTTTTGCCTTTTGTTTGGTAGCGTCTGCGAGGAGAGTTAGGGAAGGAATCCGTCGTGAAGTCACCGCGATCGCGCCTCCTCCTGTGCACGCTCCACACCGCCCTCTCTCTAGGCCTTGTGCTCGTCGGCTCCGGCTGCTCGAAGGAGCGCCCAGCCAAGTCGACCAGGTACCTGAACGACGGCGAGGAGGCGATCGCCCGCGGCGACATCCGCGCGGCCATCGTCTGTTTCGAAAAGGAGATCGAGGTCAACCCGAAGAACGCGACCGCCTACCTCCGCCTCGCCCTCATCTACGAGCACCTGCACAAAGACCGGGCGCAGGCCGAGCGCTACTACGAGCAGTATTTCAGCACCGAGACGAACGAGGCGAAACGCAAGCGCGTCGAGGGCTGGCGACAACGACTCGACGAGACACCGTGGATCGTCACGCCGCCGCCCGGTGCCGCGGCCGAAGGCGAGGTGGGTACGGCGGCCTCGGCCCGCCAGGAGCTGGAAGCGGCGCGGCGCCGGGTGCAGCAGCTTGAGAAGTCGAACGAGGAGTTCGCCGCGAAGGTCATCGAGCTCGGGGAGATCCGCGACCAACTCGAGACGGCGAAGGACGAGACCGGCCGGCTCGTCGGCCAGTGCGACGCGCTCAAGAAACAACTGGACGTACGCACCGAGAAGGTCACCTCTCTCCAGAACGAGCTCGACGAACTGAAGGCGAAGTCCAAGGCAGGGGAGGAGACCTCGGTCGGCCGGATCGCCGATCTCGAGGCCACGATCAAGTCCATCGAGGAGGACAAGACGAAACTCGCGGCACGCGTCGATGAGCTCGAGTCGGAACGCAGCCGCTCGGGACGGCGCTCGCTGTCGCGGAAACTCGACGAGGCGCGGCGCGATCTCAAAGCCGCTACGGACCAGAACGCCCAGTACGCCGGCCAGATCGAGCAGCTCCAGACGCGCATCGCGCAGCTCGAGGCCCAGACCGGCGCGTCCGGCACGGGCGCGCAGCGCACCGTCATCCACGAGGTGGAAGCCGGCGAGACGCTGCGGACGATCTCCCAAAAATACTTCGGGACCAAGGAGCGGTACCTCGACATCTACGAGGCCAATCGGGACATCATTGCCAACCCCGATGAGATCAAGGCCGGGCAAAAGCTCGTGATCCCGCTCGAGGGCTCGCGATGATACGCTCCTGCGCACAGCACGCCGTTCGCGTCGCCATCGTGCTCTGCGTGCTGGCGGCCGTGGGCTGCGGCAGGTCAGGCAACACGGGCCGCCGCTACACCATCCACCTCCAGCGCGGCGTCGAGGCGTACGAGCGCGGCGACTACAAGCGCGCGCTCAACGCGTTCCACAAGGCGCTCCAGTTCAACCCGGATGACCCCAAGCTGCACCTGTACATCGCCGAGCTCTACGACGACTACCTCGACGACAAGCTCAAGGCGATCGACTACTACAATCGGTTCCTCGAACGGAGCAAGGACGAGCAGCTCAACGAATGGGTCAGGGAGTGGATCGCCCAGGCCGAAGCTGACCTCGCGGGCGAGGCGCCCGGATCCGAACTCGTCGCAACCGAAGAGCCCGAGAAGAAGATCCGTGAGCTGCAGGCCAGATTGGCTCAGGCCCTGATGGTGGTCGACAAGTACCGGGCCCAGGTCGGCGAGATCGAGAGCACGCCCAGCACGCGGACCCGGGCGCCGCTGGTGCCGTGGCTCGTCGCGGGGCTCTGCGGCGGCGTGGCTGTCGCCGTGTTGGTGCTGGCCCACATCGGGTGGCTTGGCACCGGCGCGATCGCCGTGCTGCGGAGGCGGCCCAAGGAGCCCGCGCTCGACGAGCAGTTGGTCGTCGGCCGCTACTTCTGGGTCGAGAACGAGTTCAAC
>CAYUZG010000144.1:0-5787 GCA_964449605.1 uncultured Verrucomicrobiota bacterium
CTGGCGTGGTTCACCAATGCCGAGATCGACGGCAGCACCAAGGCGGCGGCCCCCGCCGATCCGCTCCCGGCCGCGCCCGGCACGTACGGCCGCGGCGTCAAGCTCGAGCGCGCCTGCCCGATCGAGGTGCCAATCCTGTCGCAGCAGCGCGGCTACATCGGCTTCTGGATTAAGCCGAACTGGAACGGCAACGACGGCAAGACGCATCGCATCCTGCGCATCGGCGATCCCGAGAAGAACGGGCTGCTCGTCGAGAAGGGCGACCTCGGCTTGCTTCGGTTCGTTATGGCTTCGCCCAAGAAGATCACCGCTGCGCGCGCCGACGTCTCGCACTGGAAGGCGGGCGAGTGGCACCACGTCGTCGTGGTCTGGAAGGATTTCCGGGACAAGCCGGTCGGCCTGCCGATCTGGATCGACCACAAGATCGCCGCCGGGCCGATCGCGGCCGGCAACGAGTTCCTCAATCCCGACACGATGGAGGACGTGCGGCTCTGGATCGGCGACGAGACATCCGACGCAGTCATGGATGAGCTGATCGTCCGGAGCCAGTTCGAGACCAAGATCTCCGAGGAGCAGCGCGAGATCGTCTACCGCGACTACTTCCGCACCGCGCCGTACGAGTCGATCCGCATCGACCCCGAGCCACTGCGCGTGCCTGCCGACCGCCGGGTCGTCGCCGGGCACCAGAAGGAGTTCGGCCTCGAAGGCAAGCTGCCCACCCGGTTCGAGGACATGACCGACTACGTCGCCAAGCATCACAACTGGGGCCACTTCGACGCCAAGCCGCTCATCACGTGGTCCACGTCGGACTCGAAGATCGCCACCGTCGACGAGAACGGGTTCGTCACGGGCCAGGCCGTCGGCCGCTGCACGCTCGTGGCCGAGTTTCGCGACCTCAAGGCCACGTACCGACTTCAGGTCATCCCCGTCGAGCAGCCCGACCTCGACCTCGCCTGGGTCGAGCGCCTGCCGCGCTACGATCGCACACGGCGCAAGACGGGCCCCGCGCCGGGCGAGACCGTGCAATCGGTCGCCCACATCTTCAACATGGGCTACGAGCCCGTGCCGGCCGGCACCGTCGTGACGCTCGAGCTCTTCCCCGAGCTCACGAAGGACTACGAGGTCGATGCCAACGAGGAGCGACGCGCCGTCGTGCAGAAGCAGACGCTCGGAACACTCGCCCCGAAAGAGGAAGCGGTCGTGACCTTCGAGTGGACGTGGCCCGAGCAGCCCACGTGGGTGCGTGTCACCGTCGACCCACGGAACAAGGTCGCCGAGATCTGCGAGGCGAACAACCAGTTCTGCGACGTCACCACGGCGGCCGCCGTTCGCTGGGCTTACGAGCCCGAGGAGGTGAACAAGTTCCACGACGAGCGGATCATGACGATAACCGGCTCGTTCAGCGTCTACGATTGGGACCAGGCGCTCGTGGCCCGGCTCAATCAAATACTGCGCGAGTCCGTCTATCCCACGACGGCGCCGTACGGCGTCGATTACCGGCTCCGGCTCGACGCGATCCTGTGGCGCGGCGACTTCATCGCCGGCAGCCCCTACGGGCCGTACAAGGACCGCGAGCCCGAAGAGCAATACGACAAGAAGTGGTGGGACGGCGGGTGGCCGCATAACCCGATCGAGAGGCCGCTCGCGATCGACTCGACCATCATGCACGAGTGCGGCCACACGATGCTGGCGCTGCCCGACCTCTACGGCGCGCCCATCGACCATCGGCGCTGCTACCTCAAGGACGAGAACGGCGTGCCGTACGAGGGTGGCGCGCTGCTGCCCTACGTCACGCCGCACATCCTGCCGCGCCCCTCGGTGGCCGGCTTCACCCCGTGCGACGAAGGGCTTCCATCGCTGATGGACAACTGCACGATGTGGCTCACCGAGGACAACGTCGGCAAGATTCAGTTCTACAAGGACACCTGCCCGAGGCCGTTCTGGGGCTCCCAGGGGCCGCTCGTCCCCGTGTGGCGCAACGCGCTGTGCGTGACCGACGTTTACGACCGGCCGCTCGCCGGCGCGGCCGTCTACGTCTACCAAGTGGCCCAGGGCTCGATCGCCATTCACGCCGAGCAGTACTTCTACGACCGGCCCAAGTTCGTCGGCCACACCGACGAGGACGGCCGCTTCATTTTCCCCGACGAGACCGACCGAGACTGGGACGACCCGGACACGGACAAGGTCGACGGCGAGATCGACGTGACGAACCCGTTCAGCCGGGCGCTGCACGCCGAGGCGCACACGCCGTACTGCTTCGGCTACGACGGCCTGTTCCTGATCAAGATCGTCTGCGGCGACCAGACTGAGTTCTACTACCTGACGCTGGGCGAGTTCATGGTCGCCTTCTTCAGCGACCCGGCCGTGGGCGAGTATCCGATCCGCACCAGCCTCAAGCCGGTCGAGGGCCTCACGCGGCTCGTGCGCCGCGAGATTCCCGAGGCAATCCGCGAGCAGAACCTCCGGCCCGTCGCGGTCCCCGCCGTGACGGAGCTCACCGCGACCGTCGGCGAGGAGTTCACCCTCGACTGCTCGAAGAGCTACGACCCCGAGGGCCAGCCGCTCGTGCACTACGAGTGGCAGCTCAACCGCGGCAAAGCGAAGCCGTGGCGTGGGCCCGGGGCCGTTATCACGGCGGTGGCTGACCAGCCGGGCAACGTGAAGTACCTGTGTTACGTCAACGACGGCGTGCGCGTCAGCGAACCCGCCGCAGTGAGGATTACCGTCGTGGCCAAGGACGAAGACACGGGCGGTGAAGAGCAAACCACCGCACCGACAACCGACGAGTGATGAGGAGGAGCGTGATGAGACGCCACATCCTGTTCGTTGTTTGCATCGCCAGTCTGGCATGCTGCGCCGGCGCTGTGGCCAACGGGCCGCCGATGGCGGCGCTGGCGTGGTTCACCGACGCCGAGATCGACGGCGCCGTCCGCGTTGCCGCGCCGGCCCAAGCGCTGCCCGAGACCAAGGGCGGCTTCGGCAAGACCGTGCTGTTGACGGAGGCCGTCGCGGTCGAAGACCCCGTCTTGTTCCAGAAGGAGGGCTACATCTGCTTCTGGATCCGGCCGGCCTGGAACGGCAACGACGGGAAGCCGCACCGCCTGCTGCGCATCGGTGACCCGGAGCGGAACGGCCTGCTCGTCGAGAAAGCCGCCAACAACACGCTCCGATACGTGATGGCCTCGCCCGAGAAAGTCACCGTCGCGCGTGCGGACGTCTCGAAGTGGAAAGCGGGCGAGTGGCACCACGTCGCCATCGCGTGGATGGCGAACTCGGAAGACATGCCGATGGGCGTCCCGTTGTGGATCGATCGCGTGGCCGTCGACGGACCGATCGCCTCGGGCAACACGTTCCTCAACCCGGACACCATGGATGATGCCCGCGTCTGGATCGGCGACGAGACGGCCGGCGCGGCCATGGACGAGCTCGTCATGCGCCCCAGCCCGAGGGTCGAGCCGCACAGGCCACCGCTCCAGCTCGTCTATCGTGACTACTTCCGCACCGCGCCGTACGAAGAGGTCGCCGTCAACCCGCAGCCGCACAGGGTGCGGGCCGACCTCCGCGTCGTCAAGGGCTACTTCAAGCAGTACGGGCTTCTCGGGTTGCTCAACGGCCGGTGGGAGCGGATGACCGAGTACATCCTGGACCACGGCTACGGCACCTGGGCGGGCTTCGACGCGAAGCCGTTCATCACGTGGTCGACGTCCGACGAGGCGATCGCCACCGTCGACGAGACCGGCCGGGTCACGGGCCACGAACTCGGCCAGTGCACGATCACGGCCAAGTTCCGCGACCTCGAGGCGAGTCTCCGCTTCCAGGTGATCCCCGTCGATCAGCCCGACCTTGTCGTCTACGTCGTCGAGCGCCACCCGCGCTACCACAAGTTCTCGGTCAAGAAATACCCCGAGCCGGGCGACGTGGTGAAGTCCGTGGCCCGGATCGCCAACTTCGGCTACCAGCCGACGCCGGCGCCCGTGCCCGTCATCTTCGAGCTGATCCCCGACTCGAACGGCAACTACCGGCTCGACGCCGACGAGAAGCCGATACTAGAGCAGCGCGCGATGATCGAGACGGCAATTGAGCCGTACGGAGAGACGGCGGTCGAGTTCGAGTGGACGTGGCCCGAGGTGCCCGTCTGGGTGCGCGTCACGGTCGATCCGCGCGATCGTGTGAGCGAGATCTGCGAAGCGAACAACCAGGTCTTCGAGCTCAACACCGCGAAGCCGATGATCTGGGGCTACATCAAAGAGGACCTTGAGGGCAACCACCACGAGAAACGCATCAACATCGTCGGCTCGTTCAGCCACTACGATTGGATGCGCGCCCACAGCGACCGCCTCCGCTGGACGCTGCGCGACGCCGTCTACCCGACGACGAGCCCGGTCGGCGCGCTCGAAGACCTGCGTATCGACGAGTTCATCGACTTCATCCCGCACACGGGGCCCGAGCGCCCGTACGAGTGGCATATGGAATACCAGGACGGCGGCTTCCCGGTCGGCGTGGACGACTCGAGCCGCCTCGGGGCCATCTGGACGCCGCTGATACACGAGCTCGGGCACACGATGCTTGCGCTGCCCGACCTGTACGGCCATCCGTGCAGCGCTCGTAACGTCTTTGTCACCGACGAGAACGGCGAGCGGTACGCCGGCGGCCCGCTGCTGCCCAGACTCGGGCGCGGCGATGGGATCTTCTTCTCGTCGGCCCAGGGCGTCGAGTGCGCCGTCAGCTACCCGTATCTCATGGACTGCTGCCATCTGCACCTGCATCCGGCGCATGCGGGCCAGGTGCAGTACTACCGGGGTTGTCGCGGCCCGCGGTTCTGGGGCGTGCAGGGACGGCTCATCCCGACGAGCCGGCACGAGCTGCTCGTGCTCGACCTGAACGACGAGCCGCTCGCCGGCGCCGCCGTCTACTGCTACCACACAACGCACGTCCCCGGCTCCGAGGACAGCGATGCCAAGTTCTTCGCCGACCGGCCCAAGTTCATGGGCAACACCACTGAGAACGGCCGCTTCGTCTTCCCGTACGAGACGGACGAGGACTGGGACTCGCCCGAGACCGACGAGGTCGACGGCTCCATCGAGGTCTGGAACCCGTTCGGCACGGCCACGAAAGATACGGCCTTCACCCCAACCTGCTTCGGGGCCGAGGGCATGATCCTGCTCAGAATCGTCAGCGGCGACCAGACCGAGTTCCATTGGCTGACGATGACGATGATGAACGAGGCATTCTTCGCCGGCGGCAAGAACTACGGCATCTACCCGATTCGCACGAGCCTCAAGCCGTGTGACGAGGTGACGCCCGTGGTGCGCAAACCGGTGCCCGAGGCGATCCGCGAGAAGAACCTCGCGCCCGTGGCCAAGATCAACGGCCCGGGCGCGATCTCGGTCAGGCCCGGCGAGATGATCCGCCTCGACGGTTCGGCCAGCTTCGACCCTGAAGGCCAGCCGCTGTACTACCGCTGGCGCGCCCATGGGCCCGTCGAGCGCGAGTACAGCTTCTCGGATAAGCCGGTCTACGAGGGCGCCGCCCCGAGCGACCCCAGACGGCTCCGCGACTACCGCATCATGCTGCACGTCGTCGACGGCGTGCGTGCCAGCAAGCCCGTCGTCGTCAGGGTCCATATCATCAAGGACGACGAGGTCACGGCGGAACCGAACTGACTCGATTGAGAACCAGCGGAAGATGAGGAGAGCATCATGAGATACGGCATCCTGTTCGTGCTGTGTGCTGTCGCGTGCATGGCCGTCGCCCGTGCGGGCGAGGGCGCCGCGCCTCCGGCCGACG
>CAYUZG010000145.1:0-5764 GCA_964449605.1 uncultured Verrucomicrobiota bacterium
AGGGCGCGGGGGATGATGTTGGCGGGGATGTTGAGGACGCTGCGCACGAGCTGGCGGATCGGGCCGCCGCGCTCGCGGAAGAACAGCGGGTCGACGACGAAGTCGAGGTTGCCGTGCAGGTCGACGGTGCCGTCGATGAGGAGCTGGAACAGGTCGCTCTCGAAGTAGAGGTTGTGGGTGGTGAGCGCGAGGCCCTCGATCTGGAAGTCGCCGCGCGCGTGATCGAAGACGACCTTGACCAGGCCGGGCATGCGCAGCGCGAGCACGTTGAACAGCTCGGAAAAGACCTTGAACTCCCAGACGTAGCCTTTCCTGAGCCGGAAGTGGCCCTTGCCGAAGTTTCTTGAGAGGTCGTCGAGCTGCCCGTTCACGTTGACGGTCACGCCGAGGCTGCCGTGCAGTTGGCGGTCCTCGAGCTGGGTCAGCAGCGGCAGCTCGCCGATCTCGACGTCGTGCAGGGCGGCCTCGATCTTGAACGGCTTGCCCTCGGTGGCGAAGTCGGCCTCCCACGCGCCGGTGAAACGCCCGTCGTAAAGCACGCCGTCGAGGCCGTAGAGCTTGAGCACGCCGCCTTCGAGGTGGACGGTGCCGCTGACGCCCTCGAAGCCGAACCCGCGCACGCCGAGGCCGACGCCGCCGATCTGCCCGCGCACCCGGACGTTCTCGAGGCCGGGCGCGACGCGCGCTATGCGCCCCTCGAAGGTGACCATGCCGGTGACACGGAGGCGGTCGAGCGCGTCGGCCACTTTGGGCGGCACGACGAGCCGGGTCAGCGGGGCGTCGATCCAGCCGGCGCCATCGATCTGGAACGCCGGTAGCCGCTGCCCGTCGGCGCGCCGGATCTTGACGCTGGCGTGGCCGCCGATCCGGTCGCCCTGGACGTCGAAGATGATGTTCGGCTCGCCGAAGGCGTCGAGGCTGCCGTTGACGGTCACGACGGCGCCCTCGATCTCGCCGACGACGTTGGTGTACTTGAGGCCCGTGCCGTCGTAGGTGACCTGGCCGCGGATCGCCTGGAACGGCGCCCGCAGCGCGGGGGTCGTGACCTGCGCGTGCCCGATCGCGCAGGAGACGGTCACCGACAGCCGCTCGCCGATCTCGCCGGCCAGCAGCAGGCCGATCGTGCCGTCGCCCTCATAGGTCATTTGCGCTGTGGCCTCGTCCGGGGCGGGTGCCGACGAGAGCGACGCCTCGGGCGAGGCCGGGATGTAGAGGACCTTGCCTCCCTTGAGCGCCATCGTGCCGGTGATTGCGAGGGTCGGCTCCGAGCCGGGTCTGATCGTGATCTCGTCGAGGCTGCCGCTGATCGGGCCCGCGATATGGAAGCCCTCGACCTCGAGCGCGATGTTGTCGAAATCGACCTCGGCCCGGCCGGCGAGCTCGCCGGTCTCGGTCTGCATGAGCGTGACGGTAACGAGCCCCTCGACGGCGTGCACGAACAGCGGCCCTTCCGGCGCCAGGAGCTGCTGCAGGTCGCCGATGACGGGGCCGCGCAGGCCGATCGTGTACAGCGGCTGGACGCCGGGACCGAACGCGGCGTCGAGCGTGATGCGCCCCCCGCTCGCCTGCCAGCGGCCGGTGAGGTTGAGGTGGTTGGGCGCCTTGGTCGGGGCGGTCAGCGTGCACGAGACGTGCTCGACCGACTGCTGCGGCAGGTCGGAGTAGCGGTCCTCGATCGTGATTGTGGCCCGGGAGAGGCCGAGCCGGCTGACGCGCGTCGTCGGCGTTTTGGTCGGCGGGCGCATGAGGCGGTCGGCGATGTCGGCAACGTTCCACTCGCCGCCGGCGCTCTTGATCAGGCGCAGCGAGACGCCCTCGAGGTCGGGCGTCAGCTCGAGCCGGAACGGCACGAGCGAGGCGATCCGGAAGCGGGCCTCGATGCGCTGCGCCTCCAGAAACGGCACCTCGCTCTGCACGTCGCTGCGGTGCTGCACGACGAGGCCGGTGATCGTCGCGCCCCGGAGCACGTTCCAGTCGATGTGCTCGAACGTCACGCCGCGGCCGAGGAACCGCTCGAGCTCGGCGCGAACCCAGCCGCCGCCGTAGCGGGGCAGCACGTAGTAGTTGAGCACGGCGAGCGCCGCCAGACACACCACGGCGAGGGCCAACACGACGGCGAGCAGGCGGCGGATGATGCGGCGAGCACGTTTCATGGGCGGTGGTTAGTGCTCCAGCTCACAAGTCCGGTGGCGCATTCGGCCAAGGGGCATGATCCACTGAGTAGCATGGGCATCTTGCCCATGATCCACGGGCGGGACGCCCGTGCCACTCGGCTGCTCCGGCGATACAGGTTGACGATACGGCATCGTATTTGCGAACGCGTGCGCTAGTCGTCGAGCTCCGGCAGCGGCATCCGTCGGAACGGCAGATCGGGACGGGTGCGGTCCGGCGCCGGCAGCGGCGACTTGATGTAACGCTGCTGGCAGCTGCGGCACAGGTGGAAGTGGAATGTTTTGTAGACGTCGTCCTGGAGCTTCTGCGGGTCGGCCTCCTCCATCTCCTCCATGAGCGCCTCGATCTCCTCGGTGTGATCCTTGAGCAGGTCGGCGAGGTCGATCTCGAGCGTCTCGTAGGCGGCCTTGAGCTCGATCTTGAGCTCGTAGTGGATCGTCTTGCCCTTGATCTCGCAGCCGCAGATGTCACAAAAAGTCTTGATCATAGCCGAACCCCCGGCGGGTCTTCGTTCAACCTCTCCCCACCCTCACGAACCCAGTATGCCCCGATCCGGTTCCGGTCGCAAGGGGTGAAACGCATCGCGTTCAGTCGAGCGTTTCATCTCGCCCGAAAAGCTCCGGATGGAACGCCTCGGCGAGCTCGCGGAGGCCGTCGACGACGCGGGGGGTGGGCTGGCCGATCAGGTCGGTCCGGACCAGGTGGACGCGGCCGGTCTTGACGGCCGAGATCTGCGACCAAACCGGGTGGGCGCGCAACCGGCGGAGCACCTCGTCGGCGTCCGTCGCCTGTGCCGGCGGCATCTGCGGGGCGACGATGATGACCTGCGGGTCTTTGACCAGCAGCGTCTCGAGCGAGTAGGTTGGCCATGGCCTCGGGGCCTCGGCGGCGACGTTGACGCCGCCGGCGAGCTCGAACAGGGTGTCGATCATGTTGCCCGGCCCGGCGGTCATGAGCGGCTCCTCCTGCCCGAGCCAGAAGACGCGCGGGCGCTTGGCGGCGGGCAGGTCGTCTGTCTTAGCGGTCACCTCGGCGATGCCGGCTTTCGTTTTCTGGATGAGCGCGGCCGCTTTGTCCTCGACCCCGAGCAGGCGGCCGACGGTGGCGATGTCGCGGTACAGGTCGTCGAGGTCCTGCGTGTCGAGGCAGAACACGGGCAGGCCGACGCGCTGCATCTTCTCCAGAATCTCCTGGGAGACGCCGCGCGCGACGAGCACGAGGTCGGGCTGGAGCGCCATGATCGTCTCGATGCTCGGGTCGTAGTAGCCGCCGACGCGCGTGACGCCCTCGACGAGCTCGGGCCACCCGTAGAAGCGCGTGACGCCGACGAGACGGTCGCGGCAGCCGAGCTGGAGGACGAGCTCGGTGTTGCTCGGCGCGGTCGAGACGATGCGTTGCGGGTAGGCATCAAGCCGGATCGTGCGGCCGAGCACGTCGGTCTCCTCGACGAGCGAGTGCGTGTCCCCGGCGTCGGTCTCGCCAGGCTCACGCTTGTCGCACGAGCACGAGACCGCGAGCAGGCCGGCAAAGGCTGCGGCCTGGATGGCGCAGATCACGCGCGCCGTGTCGCGCAGGCTCATGCGGTTCTCCTTCGAGTCGCCGTGGGTGCGACCCTGTTTCTAGCCCCTGGAACGATGCGCTGTCAACGCGCGCGGCAGGTTGCGGGGCCGTGCCCGACGTGGTATCAAGGGGGCGACGAAGCGGAGGCACGTGAGGATGAGAACGCTCGGATTCGTCGTGCTCGTACTGATCATGGTTGTGGCGGCTTCGGTCTCGTGCACCGGGCGTCGGGAGGCGCCGAAGCTGCCGGTCCAGCAGGGCTGGGTCCCGGCAGACCGGGTGGAGGCCTGCCTCGGCTCGATGCTGCACGCGCCGATGCCCGTGCACTACTTGATGCCTCTCGACGAGGCACTCGAGGTGCTCGGCCGGCCGCACGGCACGCTGAAGGACCTGCAGTTTCTGCGCAATTTCCCGCGGACCAAGGGCACACGCGCCTACTGCTGGCACGCGGGCGCCTCGACGCTCTACCTCGTCTACGACCGCACAAGCCGCCTCGTGCAGACGCTCATCGTCGTCGACGACGTGAGCAACATGGGCGTCGAGATCCTGCTGACGCGCGAGGAGATCCTCAGCGCGCGCATCAAGCCGGGCATGGGCGTCGGTGAGGTCTACCGGATCATGGGCAAGCCGGACCGGATCGAGGTGTCGCAGACCGAACGCAGGGAGCCGATCGACCGGTTCTGGTACGAGCCGCCCCCGGACCTCGCGCCGCCCATCTACATCGAGATCGATCGCGCCACGCTGAAGGTCATCTACGTGAGCACCGCGCCCACGCCGGAGACGGGCCCGCCGCCGGACGGCGAATGACGATGCTCGTGCTCGGGATAGACACCGCCACGGCGGTCGGGTCGTTGGCGCTGGCGCGCGATGGGGCTGTGCTTGGCGCCGAGACGATCGTCGAGGAAGGGGGGCGCGCGAGCGCGGAGCACTCGGCCGAGCTCGGGCCCGCGCTCGACCGGCTGCTCGAGCGGTGCGGTGTGGCGCTCGGCGATCTTGGCGGGCTTGGCATCGGCCTTGGGCCGGGCTCGTACACGGGGCTTCGCGTCGGGGTGGCGTTCGCCAAGGGGCTCGAGTTCGGCCTGCGGGTGGCGCTCGTCGGCGTGCCGTCGTTCGAGGCGATCGCCTACGCGTGCCGCAGCGTCGAGCGCGCAGAAGGCGCCACGATCTGCGCGCTCGTCGATGCGAAGATGGGCGGCATCTACGCCGGCCTGTATCGGGTGCGCGGCGACGCGGTCGACGTTGTCCGCGAGCCGTGGGTCTCGGGCGAGGGCGAGTTCGCTCTCTCGGTCGAGGGGCCGGTGCTCTTCGCCGGGCCGGACGGGGCGGTGATGGCGAAGCTCGGGGACGTGTTCAGTCGAGCCGAGTTCCGGCAGGCGTTCCCCGACGCGGCCTATACGGCCGTGCGCGCGGCAGCGCTGCTCGCGACGTCGGAGAAGCGTGCGCGTTTCGCGACGATCGAGCCGTACTACCTGCGCCCGTCGTTCGCCGAGCTTGCGGATCAGAGGAAAGAGAAGAGATGAACCACGGATTTGCACAGATGGGCACGGATCCGGTTCGCCCGATCTGTGCGATCTGTGCGGATCGGTGGCGGCTCCTCATATGAAGCTGGCATTGACGATACCGCGCTATGACCCGGCAAGTGCCGGCGGGGCCGAGGTGCTCGCCAAGGGGCTCGTCGAGCACCTCGCTGCGGCCGGCCACGAGATCGAAGTGCTCACGACGTGTGCGCGCAACCACGTCACGTGGGCGAACGAGTTCGAGCCGGGCCTCACGACGATCGACGGCATCCCGGTCCGGCGCTTCCTCGCGAACGACCGGCGCGATATCGACACGCTGCTCGAGCTGCAGGAGCGGATCCTGGCGTTCGAGGAGCTGGGCTTCGACGAGGAGAAGTGCTGGATCTCGAACGGCGTCAACAGCGAGGCCCTCTACCGCCACCTGCAGGCGGTACGCGGCGAGTTCGATGCCTTCCTGTTTATCCCGTATATGTTCGGCACGACGTACTGGGGCGCGCAGATCGTCTCGGACCGCT
>CAYUZG010000146.1:0-5712 GCA_964449605.1 uncultured Verrucomicrobiota bacterium
AGCGAGAGCATGACGACGTAGCTGATCCAGAGCAGCACGTTCAGGCCGCCGGCGAACACGCCCGTGCCGAAGCCCTGGTTGAGGAACTCGACCGTGCCGCCTTGGCTTGGGTAGGTGACCGAAAGCCGCGCATACGAATACGACGTGAGCAAGGCGACCAGTCCCGCGAGCAGGAAGGCGACCGGCGTCCCGCCCCGCGCCATCTGCACGGCCAAACCCAGCACGGCGAAGATGCCGCCGCCGACCATGCCGCCGATGCCGATCGCCACGACGGCGAGAAACCCGATTTTGCGCGGGCCGGGACTGGACATGGGCGGCATCGCATCCTCTCAGGAGCGTCGGAACCGGCAGCGGAACCAGTACAGCCCAACGAGCAGCACGAGGAACGCGGGTTCCCCGAAGGCGACCGGCACGATGCGGCTCGAACTCAGAGTCGGCTTGCTCGCGATATCGAAGGTCAGCAGGTCGCTGATGATCGGTTGACTCTCGTTCGGATCGACCACGGTCAAGGCCACGCCGTACCGGCCGGCCTGGATCAGGCGCATCGGCCACTCCTGGGTGTTGTCCTGTCCCGGCCGCAGCTCGTCGATGCGGACCGCCTTCTGCGCCGACCAGTCCTCGAGATCGACGGGACGCTCCTCGCCGGGCTTCAGCGAGACCAACGAGAGGTACACGATCAGTCCTTTCAGGTTCCAATCGCCGCGATTGGTCACCGTCCCATTGAAGGTCGGCGTGTCCCCCATCGTGAGCGGTTCGGAGGGGCCGTGAATCTCGACGAGGATCGGCGACTGCATCGCCGCGTGGCATGTCGGGACGACGAGAGCCAGGGCCACACCCGCCGCGCACAGGCTCAGCAGACAACCGCGGCTCATAGTCTCACCCTCCTCGTTGTCAGGCTCACCCACAACATGATCACAATGGCATAGCCGGCCAACACGCCGAGATGCGCGAGCTGGAACGAGATCCCCTGGCTGTCGACGACTACGCTGTCGAGCATGTTAAGCCCGTGGGCGAACGGGTTAACCCAGTCGATGATGCGCCCCACGCTGCTCTGCCGAAGCGACGGGCCGAGCACGACGGGGCTTCCGAACAACAGAAACAGCGTCAGCCCCACGGACAGGGCGGCCATAAGGCTTCGTGTCCTGGTCGACACAATGAGCGTGACCCCTCCGAAGATCAGCGTGAGCAGCGCTCCCGAGACGAAGAGGTACACGAGGGCCGGTCCCAGGTTCTGGCCCGTGCTCCCTACGGCCCATACGTACGGGATGGCCAGCACGAAGGTGACCACCCACGCCAGCAGCGTCCCGCCCAACTTGGCCAGGGCGATCTCCCGCCCTCTGACCGGGGCGACCAGGAGCAGCTCCAGCGTCTGGCGTTCGCGCTCTCCGGCGAAACTGTCGCCCCCACGGATCACCGCGACGAGCAGGCCCATCGCCAGAACGATGCAGGACATGAGGTACACAGCCTGGGCGTTGTCCAGAAGGCTCATCTCTCTGTTGCTGACCAGCGTCACCGCGAAGACGCTCAAGACCGCGACCGAGGTCAGGTAGAGGGCGGCGCTGCGGATCGACAGCACGCCCTCCAGCAGCTCCTTGCGAAGCAGGGCGCCGACTCGGCTCATTGCACGCCTCCTTCTATGTGGCTCAGGTACACGCCCTCGAGGCCGCCGGTGGCCGGCTCGACCTCGACGATGGGCAGGCCTCCGTCCACGAGGGTCCGTATCGCCTGGGCGGGCGTCATCTCTTCGATCGAGCACGTCAGCCAGTTACCGCTTCGCTCCAGCAGCGGAATGGCGGGGAATCCCCACGCCGGAGGGAACGTGTACGCCGCGTCGAGCCGGAAGCGGTACCGCTTCGACGTCGTTTCGGTCACCTCGTCCAGCAGCCCTTCGTAGGTGATCCGCCCGTGATCGAGGATGGCGATCCGGTTGCACAGGCGCTCCACGTCGTCGAGGATGTGCGTCGATATGACGATGGTCACGCCCTGCTCGCGATTCAGTGCGAGCAGCAGGTCATGGACGTCGCGCCGGCCCTTGGGGTCAAGCCCGTTCGTGGGTTCGTCCAGGAAAAGCAACTGCGGGTTGTTGAGGAAGGAACGTGCGACGCCGAGCCGCTGCTTCATGCCGCGCGAGAAGGTCCGGATCGGACGGCGGTCCGCGGGATCCAGGCCGACCTGCGCCAGGGCCGTCCGGCACTCCGGCGCCGCGAGCCGCCGTCCGTACAGGCCGGCAAAGAACTGAAGGTAATCGTCTGCTCGCATCCAGGCATAGAATCCGTGGGACTCTGGCAGCACGTTGACCTGTTGCCGCAGGCGGTAGCCGGATTCCGAGGGATCTTCGCCCAGGACGGCCACGTCCCCGCCGTCGCGCGCAAGGATCCCCAATAGGATCCGCAAAGTGGTCGTCTTGCCCGCTCCGTTTGGCCCGAGAAACCCGTAGACGTCTCCACGGGCGACCGTCATCGAGATCCCCTTGAGCACGGGCTTCCCATCGAAGGACTTCGCAAGTCCCTTCACCTCGATCGCGTTCACGCCGCACCCTCCGCTTGCTTTGTCGACCGCCCGCGCAGCAGGTTGTAGAGCCAGGCGAAGATCGCGCCGCCGATCAGCGCGTCGAAGAAGCCCCAGACGAGCCCGAGCACGCTCCCGAGCGGGCTGATGTTGTAGCCGCGGTAGACGAGCCCGATGGTGGTGGCTTCCTTCGTCACGCCCTCGAAGGCGATGATCCACCACGTCAGGAAAAACAGGCCGAAGCCCCACATCAAGCCGCAGGTCAGTGCAAAGGCCTTCACGTTGAGTTTCATCGCTCGCCTCCCAACCGTGGTGTTCGCCGGCGCTAGCCGCCGCCGGCAAGCCCTATCGTCTTCTTTTCTTGATCAGCAGGCCGCCCTCGAGCGGGTGGAAGACCTGGTAGGCGACCAGCTTCGTCCTGTCCTCGACGAGGAACCAGAACAGCGCATATCCCCACACCAGTCCCGCCCACTTCCAGCCGAGCGGCGTCATGAGCCCGAGCGGCCCGTAGACGGCGATCAATGTGGCCACGAGCTGCGTGCCCACGACGGCGGCCAGCAGCACGGTGGCCGGGCGGTACGTCCAGAATGCATGCCGCGTGCGGGTCACGAAGATCGTCAGATGGCCCGAGACAGACAGCTTGAGGTAGATGAGCGTCTGGATCACGTCCCGGGTCACGTGGAACTGCCGCTCGGCAAGGTAGAACAGGCCGAAGGACTCGAGCACGCCGAGCAGGCCGAGCGTCGTGGCGATCCCGAGCATCAGGGGCATGTTCCACGCCTCCGGCTTGTCGGAGCCGCGCGTGCGGTCGTAGGCGATCGACAGGATGGCCCCGTCGTTGAGCAGCGCCAGGAGCACGATCATCACGGCGGTGACCGGGTAGAAGTTGAACACAAGGATGGCCAGGGTCATGAAGACCAGCACGCGGATCGTCTCGGTGATCCGGTACGTGGCGTAGCTGTACATGCGCTGGAAGATGCGCCGGCTCTCCTCGATCGCGGTGATGATGACCGACAGGCCCTTGGAGAGCAGCACGATGTCGGCCGCCGAGCGCGCCGCGTCCGTGGCGTCGGAGACGGCGATGCCGACGTCGGCCTTCTTGAGCGCCGGCGCGTCGTTCACGCCGTCGCCCGTCATGCCGACGATGTGGTTGCGGTTCTGCAGCACGTCGACGATGTGGAACTTGTGCTCGGGAAAGACCTGGGCGAAGCCGTCGGCCTGCTCGATATCGTCGGCAAGCCGGGCGGTCTCGTGGTGGCGCGCGTCGCCGAACTGGCTGGCGTCAAGGATGTTGGTGCCGAGCCCCAACTGGGTGGCCGTCTCCTTGGCGATGGCGATCTGGTCGCCGGTGACCATCTTGACCTTGATCCCCATTTTCCCGGCCGTCTCGATCGTCTGGCGCGAATCGTCACGCGGCGGGTCGAAGAGTGGGAGCACACCGAGGAAATGCCACGCGCCCTGCGCGTCCGTACGAGCCACGCCCAGCGAGCGGAATCCGCGTGCGGCGAACCCGTTGACGGCTTCCTCGACCTTGTTCTTGACCTCCTCGGCGTTGGCTGACAGGCCCAGGATCACTTGCGGCGCGCCTTTGGTCGTCTTGAACGTCTCGCCCTTGGGTCCCTTCACCGTGGCTTCCGTGCGCTTGCTCACGGGGTCGAACGGCTGGAAGTGGGTCACCGTGTAGGCGTCAAGGCCCTTCGCGTCCTTCATGCCGCTGAGCACGGCCAGGTCGATGGTGTCCTCGTCTTCGGCGCGCGAGGCGAGCGCGCCGCACAGGATGATCTCGTCGGTGTTGGTCTCGCCGGTGGTGAACGGATCGCCGAGCGTGAGCTTGTTCTGGGTCAGCGTGCCGGTCTTGTCGGAGCAGAGCACGTCGACGCCGGCCATCTCCTCGATCGAGGCGAGCCGGGTGACGATCGCCTGCTTGGCCGCCAGCAGCCGAGCGCCGACCGCCATGGTGACGGACAGCACCGTCGGCATCGCCACCGGGATGGCCGCGACGGTGAGCACGAGGGCGAACTGCAGCGTGGTGAGCATCTTGTCGCCGCGGAACAAGGCCACCGCGAGGATCATCACGACAAGGACCAGGGCGATGAGGATGAGGTAGTCGCCGATCTTGAGGATCGCGTGCTGGAAGTGGCTCCGCTTGCGCGCCGTCGCCACCAGGTGCGCGGTCCGGCCGAAGTAGGTGTCCCCGCCCGTGGCGTAGACGAGCGCCTCGATCTCCCCTTGCTTGACGACGGAGCCGGAGTAGACACCCTGGCCCGACTCGCGCGTCACGGGCAGCGATTCGCCGGTCAGCGCGGACTGATCGATCTGAAGCGGATCACCGTCGAGGAGCCGCGCGTCGGCCGGCACGATGGCGCCGATGCGCAATCGGACGACGTCGCCCGGCACCAGCTCGCGACTCGGAATGACCGACCACGTGCCCCCGCGCTTGACGTGCGCCTTGAGGGCCAGCTTGGCTTTGAGGGCCGCCACCGTGTTGTCGGCCTTGAACTCCTCCCAGAAGCCGACGACGGCGTTGGCGATGAGCAGCACGAGGATGATGACAAGGTCGGACCAATGGCGCAGCACGCCGGAGAGGATCGCGGCCACCTCGATCATCCAGGGGATCGGCCCCCAGAAATACGAGAGGAATTTGAGGACGGGGTTGAGCCTCTTCTCGATGAGCTGGTTCGGGCCGTACTGCTCGAGCCGCCTTCTCGCCTCCTCCTGGCTCAGCCCTTCGTCGGAGGCGCCAAGGCGGCTCCTGACCTCCTCCATCGGCGCCTTCGCGAGATCGGCCAAGGCGCCCGCGTCCGAAGTGGCGACCTGTATGCGGTCATGTGTCGGCATTGCTTCTCTCCTGCGCGGACGCGTCGGTCGGCTGCTCCGATCGGATCAGTCAGCGGCCTGACATGACCCGGGCGCGTCTGAGGCCTTTTCTGATCGAAGCGGTATGTGCCTTCTGTTCCCGAGGCGACCGATGCGCTTGGGGGACGTTTCTGGGCTGCCTGTTCGGCCACGATACACCCCTGCTAACCTGAGAACCGGGCCACAGGGTTCCTTCATGCTCGAATCAGTCAGGTTCTCGCGTCCTCCCTGCGGCCCGATCTGGATGCAGCCGAGCTCGACGGCGCGGTGGCGGGCGGGGAGGTGTGTCCGGGGCTTGAGGCGGATGGGGGGATCGGTGCCGACGGTGGTGCCGAGCCAGATCGCCAG
>CAYUZG010000147.1:0-5681 GCA_964449605.1 uncultured Verrucomicrobiota bacterium
GTCGCCCCCTGCGGGGGCTTGGGGTTTTGTCGTGACCGTTTTCCACGGGCTGACGCCCGTGGCTACATCATGTCGCCCGCTGCGCGGGCTTGGATCGCGCGGCCGGGTTCTTGCGCGGGCTCGGATCGCTTGGGTTCTTCATGGGCTAAGGGCCGCTGCGCGGGCTCGGATGGCGCGGCCAGGGTTTTGTCGTGAGCGTTTGTAGGGAGCAGGGATGAGCGAGACGATTGCGTTTACGATCGACGGCGTGGAGGTGCAGGGCCGGCCCGGGCAGACGATCATCCAGGCGGCCGATGAGGCGGGGATCTACATCCCTCGGCTTTGCTACCACAAGGAGCTTGTGCCGTACGGGGCGTGCCGGGTCTGCACGGTGCTCGTGAACGGGCGGCCGCAGGCGGCGTGCACGCAGCCGATCGCGCCGGACATGGTGGTGGACAACAGCAGCGAGAAGGTGATGGCGTACCGGCGCGCGATCATCGAGATGCTGTTCGTCGAGGGGAACCACTTCTGCATGTTCTGCGAGAAGAGCGGCAACTGCGAGCTGCAGGCGCTGGCGTACCGGTTCGGGATCATGGCGCCGCGCTATCCGTACATGTTCCCGAAGCGGGAGGTCGTGGCGTCGCATCCAGACATCTTCATTGATCACCATCGGTGCATCGTGTGTGCGCGGTGCGTGCGGGCGTCGCGCGACGTCGATGGCAAGAACGTGTTCGGGTTCGCGGGGCGCGGCTCGGACAAGAAGATCACCTTCAACGCCGAGGCGAAGCTGTCGGACACCGACGTGGCGGCGACGGACAAGGCGCTGGAGGTTTGCCCGGTCGGCTCGCTGATGCGCAAGCACGTCGGCTACGCGGTCCCGATCGGCCAGCGGGAGTACGACCACGAGCCGATCGGGTCGAAGATTGAAAGCGCGGGCGCGGCTCAGAGCGCCGCGTCGGCGACGGACGTTGCGAAGAGCAAGTGAGGACGACGAGAATGGCGAAGCCGAAGATCGCGACCACATCGCTCGCCGGCTGTTTCGGCTGTCACATGTCGCTGCTCGACATTGACGAGCGGATCCTCGATCTCGTCGAGATCGTGGACTTCGACAAGTCGCCGATCGACGATATCAAGACGTTCACGGGGCGGTGCCGGATCGGGCTTGTCGAGGGCGGCTGCGCGAACGAGGAGAACGTCGAGGTGCTCCGGTCGTTCCGCGAGCACTGCGACATCCTGATCGCGCTGGGCGAGTGCGCGATTATGGGCGACATCCCGGCGATGCGGAACCTGGTGCCGCTGCGCGAGTGTCTCGACGAGGCGTACGTGAACGGGCCGTCGGTGCACAACCCGAGCGGCGCGGTGCCGAACGACGAGGAGATCCCGCTGCTGCTCGACAAGGTGTACCCGATCAACGAGGTGGTGAAGATCGACTACTTCCTGCCCGGGTGCCCGCCGAGCGCGGACACGATCTGGCAGGCGCTGACGGCGCTTCTGAACAACAAGCCGCTCGACCTGCCGTACGAGCTGATCAAATACGACTGAGCATGAGCCGGAGGAGAATGGTGGCGGAGACCAGCGGCCTGAAACGCATCGCGATCAACCCGGTGACGCGCGTCGAGGGGCACGGGAAGGTGACGATCCTCGTCGACGCGGAGAACCGGGTCAAGCAAGCGCGGCTGCACATCGTCGAGTTTCGCGGGTTCGAGCGGTTCATCCAGGGGCGGTTCTACTGGGAGATCCCCGTGATCGTCCAGCGGTTGTGCGGCATCTGCCCGGTGAGCCATCACCTGGCGGGCGCGAAGGCGATGGACGTGATCGTGGGCGTGGACACGCTGACGCCGACGGCCGAGAAGGTGCGCCGGCTGATGCACTACGGGCAGATCCTGCAGTCGCACGCGCTCCACTTCTTCCATTTGTGCTCGCCCGACTTGCTGTTCGGCTTCGATGCCGACCCGGTGATGCGGAACGTGATTGGTGTGGCGGCCAAGTACCCGGATCTGGCGAAGCAGGGCATCTTGCTGCGCAAGTACGGCCAGGAGGTCATCAAGGCGACGGCCGGCAAGAAGATCCACGGCACGGGGGCGATCCCGGGCGGGGTGAACAAGAACCTATCGATCGAGGAGCGCGACGCCCTGTTGGCGGACCTCGAGCAGATCGACGCGTGGGGCCTGAACGCGCTCAAGGTGGCGAAGGACTACACGGTCGAGAACCTCGACGAGCTGGCGCCGTTCGGGTCGTTCGAGTCGAATCATCTGTCGCTCGTGCGCGCCGACGGAGCGATGGACCTCTACGACGGAAAGCTGCGCGCGATCGACGCCGCGGGCAAGACGATCTTCGACCAGGTTGGGCCGGCCGACTACCTCGACTACATCGCCGAGGAAGTGCGGCCGTGGTCGTACATGAAGTTCCCGTTCATAAAGTCGCTCGGGCCCGAGAACGGTTGGTACCGCGTCGGGCCGCTGGCGCGCGTGAACGCGTGCGACTTCATCGACACGCCGAAGGCCGAGGCGGCGCGCAAGGAGTTCATGGCCGTCACGGACGGCAAGCCGAACAACATCACGATGGCATATCATTGGGCGCGGATGATCGAGGTGGTGCACGCGATCGAGAAGATCGCCGAGCTGCTGCACGACGCGGACCTACAGGGCACGAACCTCGTCGTGCGCGGCGAGCGGCGCGGCGAGGCGGTCGGGCTGCTCGAGGCGCCGCGTGGGACGCTGTTCCACCACTACAAGGTTGACGAGAACGACCAGGTGACGATGGCGAACCTGATCGTCTCGACGACGAATAACAACGAGCCGATGAACCGGGCCGTGCAGCGCGTGGCCGAGGATTACCTGTCGGGCAAGGCGGAGATCACGGAAGGGCTGCTCAATCGGGTCGAGGTGGTGATCCGGGCGTACGATCCGTGCCTGTCGTGCGCGACGCACGCGCTCGGGCAAATGCCGCTCGTGGTCGAGCTGCGCGATGAGGAAGGCAGCTTGCTCGACCGGCGGGTGAAGGACTAGGCGATGACCGAGGCGGGGCGCACGGTCGTCGTGATCGGGTACGGCAATCCGGGCCGTCTCGACGACGGGCTCGGGCCGGCGTTCGCGGCGGCGTTCGAGAAGCTGGGCTTGCCTGGCGTGACCGTCGAGTCGGGCTATCAGCTCGCGGTCGAGGATGCGCGCACGGTGGCGGATCACGACGTGGTCGTGTTCGTCGACGCGAGCCTGACGGCGCCGGAGCCGTTCTCGTTCGAGCGGGTCGACGCGAACCCGGGCGGGAGCTTCAGCAGCCACATCGTCGAGCCCGGCGGGGTGGTCGCGCTCGCGCAGCAGTTGTACGAGGCGACGACGGAGGCGTACGCGCTCGGCATCCGCGGGCACGTGTTCGACGAGTTCGGCGAGACGCTCTCGGCGCAGGCGCAGGCGAACATGGCGGCGGCGCTCGCGTTTCTTGAACGGGTTGTGCGAGAGGGGTCGTTTCGCGAGGCAGCGACAGTGTATAATGAGAAGTCGGCTTCGAACGCCACATCTTCTGATGGGGACGAGTGATGCAAGAGGGCAAGTACGTAATCCTGTGCATTGACGACGATCAGGATATTCTCGAGTCGCTGCGGCTGGTGCTCGAGGCGAACGGCTACATCATGGTCGGGGCGACGACGGCGGAGGCAGGGCTCCGTGTGTGCAAGGAGTCGAACCCGGACCTGATGATCGTCGACCTGATGATGGAGGAGGTCGACTCGGGCACGAGCTTCGTGCGAGACCTCAAGGCGTCCGGGAGCACGGCGCCGATCTACATCCTGAGCTCGGTCGGCGACACCTTCCACATGAGCACGGACTACGCCGAGCTGGGCCTGAGCGGCGTGTTCCAGAAGCCGATCGATCCCGATACGCTGCTGACGATCCTGCGGCGGAAGCTCAAGTAGGCGGCCACAGATTCAACGAATGACCGGGAGAAGCAGTCGGCGAGCAGACGAATGGGCGAGCGGAAGACGATCCTCGTTATCGATGACGATCCGGACCTGATCGAGGCGGTGCGGTTGCCGCTGGAGGCGAACGGCTACAGCGTCGTGACGGCATCGAGCGGGGAGGAAGGGCTCGAGAAAATGCTCGAGTGCGAGCCGGATCTGATCATCCTCGACATCATGATGTTCACGCCGACCGAGGGATTCCACGTTGCGTACAAGATTCGGAGCGATGACCCGGACTCGCCATACGCAAAGTGCCGCAAGGTGCCAATCCTGATCGTGACGGCCATCCACCAGATGACGGACCTGCGGTTCCATTTCGAGGGCGACGAGGAGTTTCTGCCGGCGGACGAGTTCATCGAGAAGCCGATCGAGCCGGCCGCGCTCCTGGAGAAGGTTGGCCGGTTTCTGGAAGAATAGGGACAGGCACGCGTTTTCTGAAAATGGGTGCCTGTCCCTATTTTCCGTTGACGGGCCGGGCCGGCTGCGGTATAGGGAGCCTGATTCGAGGCAAAGGGACCTGACGAATGGCGCGCGTGGGATACATAACCGAGCTTGCCGGTGCGTGTGCATCGTTCTACGGTGAGACGTATCCCTTCGGCTTTACGAGCTGGAGGCGCGCGGGTCCCTAGGCTGCGGGAGCAAGGAAGTCAAGGCCTCAGGACCCGTCGTCCTGGGGCCTTTTTCGTGTTGAGGAGAGCGTGGCGATGATCGAAGGCGAGAAGGTGCGGCTGCGGGCGTTCGACGAGAACGACACCGAGCTGCTCTGGAAGTGGAGCAACGACTGGGAGGTGGGCCGGTGGATGATCAGCCGGTATCCGCTGCCGTTGTCGGAGCAGCGTGAGGCCATCCTGGAGACGAGGAAACCGAATCCGAATCTGAAGTCGTTCGCGATCGAGACGCACGAGGGCGATCTGATCGGGTGGTGCGCCCTGTGCCAGATCTCGTGGGAGGATCGGCGGGCCAGTCTTGCCGTGTTCATCGGCGACAAGGCGCGGTGGGATCAAGGCTACGGTACGGATGCGACGCGAGCCTTGATGCGGTTTGGATTCGAGGAGATGAACCTGAACCGGATCGGCTTGGACGTGCACGCGGACAACACGCGTGCGATCCGGTGCTACGAGAAGCTTGGCTTTGTACACGAGGGCAGACTGCGGCGCCAGGCGTACCGTGACGGGGAGTACGTCGATTGGCTGATGATGTCGATCCTGCGTGATGAGTTCATGAGAGCATCCGATGCTCGACAGCCGGAGGTGTGAGCCATGATTGTGGGCGAGAAGGTGCGCTTGCGGGCGCTTCAGGAAGAGGACGCCGAGGACTGCTGGCGTTGGGTCAACAACTGGGACGTCGTGCGGCAGCTCCAGATACGCTACCCGCTCTCGCGTTTGGCCGAGCGCGATTTCGTTGAGCGCAATATGAAGCCGCAGCCGAACGACAAGGTGTACGGCATCGAGACGCTCGACGGCGGGCTGTATCTGGGCAATGTGGGGCTGCACCAGATCTCGTGGGAGGATCGGCGGGCGACGTTCGGCATCTTCATCGGCGAGAAGGCGTATTGGGGCAAAGGGTACGGCACGGACGCGACGCGCGCGATCGTTCGATTCGCATTCGAGCAGATGAACTTGAACCGGATCGAGCTACAGGTTTTCGCCGACAATGAGCGCGGGATTCGTTGTTACGAAAAGGTGGGGTTTGTGCGCGAGGCCGTGCAGCGCCAGTACCGCTACCGCGAAGGGCAGTACGTGGATGC
>CAYUZG010000148.1:0-5675 GCA_964449605.1 uncultured Verrucomicrobiota bacterium
GCTGTCGTTCTTATGGTTGATAGGGCACATGTCGACGAGTTGAGCTACGCCGTGCGGGGGCGTGTTATCGGGCGGTACGTCGGGCAACTCTGTTTTGTCCAGGCGGTGCTTGTGTCCGTGCCGCTCCTTGTGTCCGTCGTGGCGGGCGAGTTCGCGTTCACGGCGCGGGCGGCTCTGAGCGCGGTGGTGCTCATCGGCGCAGGGGCGGTGCTCGGGCGGCTGCGGGCGCCGCGCACCATCCAGAACAACGAGGCGTTCGTCATTACAAGCCTCGTGTTCCTCATCGCGCCGGTGATGATGCTCTGGCCGATGATGCTCGGGGGGCTCCGGTTCGACGACGCGCTGTTCGAAACGGTCTCGGGCGTGACCACGACAGGGCTCTCGACGGCCGGCAGCATCGAGAGCAAGCCGGTGTCGTTCCTGTTCTCGCGCGCGTGGATGCAGTGGTACGGCGGGCTCGGCGTCGTTGCGTTGTCGCTGGCGCTCGTGATCCGGCCCGGCGTGACCGCCAAGCGGCTGTCGGTCGCCATGGGCGAGGAGGGTGATCTCGTCGCCGGCACCCGCGCCCATATGCGCCGCGTCCTTATCGTCTATCTCGTGCTGACGGGCTTCGGGTTCCTCTTGCTCCTTGCGTGCGGGGCGCGGCCGTTCGGCGCGGTGACGCACACGCTGGCGGCCGTCTCGACGGGCGGGTATTCGAGCTACGACGCGAGTCTCGTTGGGCTGGGTGGGTGGCCTGCGCGCGCCGCCGCCATGTTCCTCGGCCTCGCCGGCGCGATCTCGTTCACGCTCTACTACCGCATCGCGCGCGGCTGGAGCGGCGATCTGGCTGCCGACCGGGAGATGAAAACGCTCATCGGCGCCGGCCTCGTCGTGGCCGCGGCCCTGTGGTTCTCGATGCGTTTCACCATGCACCTGCCGTGGGGCGAGGCCGTAGGGCACGCGTTGGCGATGGGGTTCTCGGCCCAGACGACGACGGGCTTTGCCACGATGAACGTGGCTGACCTGAGCGCGGCGTCCAAGCTCGTGCTGATCGCTGCGATGTTCATCGGCGGCGATCTGGGCTCGACGGCCGGCGGGGTCAAGATCATCCGGCTGCTCGTGCTCGCACGGCTCGTGCAGGTGATGTTCCGGCGCACGAGCGTGAGCAAGCACGCCGTTGTCGAGCCGTGGCTGCGCGGCCGCCGGGTCGAGCCGGCCGAGGCCCTCGACGCGCTGCTCATTATCCTGCTGTTCGGCGGCGTGATTGTCGTGTCGTGGGTCGCGTTCCTCGTCGCCGGATACGACCCGCTCAACGCGCTCTTCGACGTCGTATCGGCGACGGGAACGGTCGGGCTCTCGACCGGGGTGACAAGCCATGCGCTTGCACCGTTCCTCAAAGGCGTGCTGTGTTTTGATATGCTTGCGGGGCGGCTCGAGGTGCTTGCCCTGCTCGTGCTGCTGTACCCGAGGACGTGGATCGGAAGGCGGAAGAAGATATCATGAGAGTAGTCTTCATCGGAGCAACGGAACTGGCGGTGCGCACCACGCGCCTGCTGCTGGGCCGCAACCACGAGGTCGTCATCATCGAGCGTGAGCGCGAGGTGATCGATCGCCTCTCCGACGAGATCGATTGCGGCTTCCTGCACGGCGACGGCAGCAAGCCCGACATCCTGCGCGAGGCCGGCCCGGGCCAGACCGACGTGCTGTTTTGTCTGACGGCCGACGACCTGGTCAACATCATCGCGAGCGTCATCGGCAAGTCGCTCGGCTTCAAGCGCGTCGTGACCAAGATCGAATACGCCGAGTACCGCAACATCTGCCGCGAGCTCAACCTGGACGACACGATCGTGCCGACCGAGACGATCAGCCGCTATCTGGCCGATCTTGTCGCCGGCCAGGACGTGCTGGAGCTCTCGACAATCATCAAGGGCGACGCCCGGTTCTTCTCCTTCACCGCGAGGGGCGAGGACACGACGAGCACGATCGGCGAGCTCGAGCTGCCGCCCGACACGCGCGTGGTCTGCTACTACCGGCAGAGCGAGTTCGCGCTCGCCGAGCCCGACGGCCGCCTCAAGGATGGCGACGAGGTTGTCGTGCTCACGCGCAGCCAGCACCTTGCGGCCCTGCGCGAGCGCTGGCACCCGCGCAGCCGGTAGCCGCGCCGCAGACGGCAGCCGCGCCGCAGACGGCGGCCGCGCCGCGGACGGCAGGGCGCGCCGCGGACGACCTCCGGCTCCAGTCGCCCGGGGCGACGGGGGCCGAATCGACCTGCTTGCGGCCGGCGCCGATCCGCTCTATAGTGGGTCGAGAGCGCCCTTTCCGGTGTGCAGTCGTTGCTAAGGGCGGTTCCGGCACGTGCCGATGCAGGGAGTGCTATGATCGGAGGTCCCCCAACCGTGTTCGCCTATCTCGATGCCGGCACGGGCAGCTACATCATCCAGCTTGTGATCGCCGGGTTCCTCGGCGGGCTCTTCGCGATCAAGCTGTTCTGGAAGAAGATCGGCGCCTTGCTCAAGCGCGTGTTCTCGAGAAAGCGCGAACATGACCAGCCTCCGGAGTGACGTCGAAGTTCCCGGATCGTTTCGTGACCCGAGCGGCTTTCTGTTCTGGCGTGACGGTGTGCTCTATCGCCAGGTCAACGCCGTCTACCGGGACGACTACGATCTGCTGATCGGCTCCGGCCTCTCCGGGGCGCTCGTCGACGACGGCCTCCTGATCCCGCATGAGGAGGTGGACGTCGAGCCGGCGCGTCCCGAGCTCGCCTACAAGATCCTCAAGCCGACGCCCGTGCCGTTCGTGTCGTACCCGTACGAGTGGTGCTTCAGCCAGCTCAAGGACGCCGCGCTCACGACGCTGCGCGTGCAGAAGCGGGCGCTCGAGTTCGGGATGTCGCTCAAGGACAGCAGCGCGTACAACGTTCAGTTCGTGGGCGCTCGGCCGGTGCTGATCGACACCCTGTCGTTCGAGCACTACCACGAGGGGCGACCGTGGGTCGCCTACAGGCAGTTCTGCCAGCACTTCCTCGCGCCGCTGGCGCTCATGGCGCATCGCGACGTGCGGCTCAGCCAGTTGCTGCGGGTCTACATCGACGGGATTCCGCTCGACCTGGCGAGTTCGCTCCTGCCGCTGCGGACGCGGTTCTCGTCGCTGCTTATGCACGTGCACCTGCACGCGAGAAGCCAGAAGCGCTTCGCCGACAAGCCCGTGAACCTCGACAAGCGCCGGATGAGCCGGCTCGCCTTCCGCGGGCTGATCGACAGCCTCGAGTCCGCCGTCAAGCGGTTGCGCTGGCGGCCGCACGGCACCGAGTGGGCCGACTACTACGATGAGACGAACTACTCGCCCGAGGCGTTCGAGCACAAGAAGCAGATCGTGTCGCAGTTGCTCGACGAGGCGAAGCCCACGAGCGTGTGGGACCTCGGCGGCAACGTCGGCGTCTTCAGCCGGCTGGCGAGCGACCGGGGCATCAGGACCGTCTGCTTCGACGTCGACCCGGTCGCCGTCGAGAAGAACTACCTCCGCTGCCGCCGAGAGGAGCGGACCAACCTCTTGCCGCTGCTGCTCGACCTGACCAACCCGAGCCCCGGCATCGGCTGGGCAAACCAGGAGCGGGCCCCGGTCCAGGACCGTGGGCGGGCGCACACGCTGCTTGCGCTGGCGCTCGTCCACCACCTCGCCATCTCGAACAACGTGCCCCTGGAGCGAATTGCGCGGCTGTTCAGCCGGCTGTGCGACACCCTCATCGTCGAATTCGTGCCGAAGACCGACTCCCAGGTCCAGCGCCTGCTTGCGACGCGTGAGGACATCTTCCCCGACTACACGCAGGAGGGGTTCGAGCGCGAATTCGGTCGCTGCTTCGAGCTACGCGACTCGGCCGCGATCCCAGCCTCGCACCGAACGCTCCACCTTATGGCGAGACGACAGGAGGTGTGATGAGAAAGCCGCACGTTGTGCATCCGTTCCTGGTCGCGCTTGCGCCGGTCTGCTTCCTGCTGGCCCACAACATCCGGGAGGTCGTCATCGTCGATGCGTTGCCGTCGGTAGGCATCGCGCTCGCCTTGGCGCTCGTCCTGCTCGTCCTGGCGCGCCTTGTCCTGAGGCAATGGGAGAAGGCCGCTCTGCTCACGTCGTTCGCCTTGCTGCTGCTGTTCACGTACGGGCACGTTGCCGGCGCGTTGGACAAGTGGACGGTCGCCGGCGTGTTGATCGGCCGGCCTCGGAACTACCTCATTGCGGACGCCGTGATCTTCGCTGTCGGCGCGGTGCTCCTCGTGCGGGCGCGGCGCAGCCTGCGGGGCCTGACGCGCTTCGCCAACGTCGCCGCCGCGTGCTTCGTCGCGATCTCGCTCGTGCGCATGGCCGCGTACGAGCTCGCGGGGCGCTCCGCCTCGGGCGAAGGCCCGACGACCGAGGAGGGGTCAATCCGGTTGCCCGAATTGGATCGAAGGGCGCCGCGGCCGGACATCTACTACATCATCCTCGATGCCTACGGACGGGCCGATGTGCTCGAGCAGTTCTACGGCCACGACAACACCCCCTTTCTGGAGAGTCTGAAGCAGAAGGGATTCTACGTGGCGACCGAGAGCCGGGCCAACTACCCGTACAGCAGGCACTCGCTTGCCTCGTCACTGAACGCGACGCATCTGGACGAGCTGGCCAGGCGGGTCGGCACGGACGCGTCGGACTACGGGCCCCTCGTCGAGATGCTCCAGAACAACCGCGTCGCCGACACGCTTCGGAGACAGGGCTACCGCTTTGTGGTGCTTGCTTCGGGCTACTGGCCGACGGAAATCAAGACGGCCGACCTGTACTTCCAATCCGGGCAATCGCTCAACGCGTTCGAGAACGCGCTGCTCGGCATGACGCCGATCCCGGTTGTGTTGGACGCGCTCGTTCCCAGCAGGCACCCGTTCGGATACGACCTGCATCGTCGTCGGATCCTCTACGCGTTCGACCGCCTCGCCACGGTGCCGCGACTGAGGGGACCTATCTTTGTCTTCGCGCACCTCGTGACGCCCCACCAGCCGTTCGTCTTCGGCGAGCACGGCGAGCCGCTGACGCCCAGCACGCCGTACCAACTGGGCATGACGTTGAAGGAGCGTGCGACACCCGAGGTGTTCCAGTACCCGTATGTGAAGCAGCTCACGTTTATCAACACCAAGGTCCTGGAGACCATCGACGCGATCCTTTCGACATCGAGCGAGCCGCCGATCATCATCATCCAGGCCGACCATGGCCCAGGCTCCACGCTCAACATACTCGCCGCCTCGAAAACAAACATGCGGGAGCGGATGTCAATCCTGAATGCCTACTACTTCCCCGACGGCGACTACACGCACCTCTACCCCGGCATCACGCCCGTCAACACGTTCCGCGTCATCCTGAACATGTACTTCGGCGCCGACCTGGAGCTCCTTCCCGACGAGAGCTACTTCTGCGTCTACAACCGCCCCTACGACTTCATCAACGTCACCGAGGCCGCGATGTCTCCCGACGGCTGGTTCTCGGGAGAGTAGGAGCCAAGTCAGCCCGCACGCGCCGTCAGCTTCTCTGGTGCGCTGTCGGCAGCCGGTGCAGGCAACGGCATTGCGGGAAGCGAACCGGGTAGGAATCCAACGTGCGCCAGGGGAGACTCGAACTCCCGACCACCGGATTAGGAATCCGATGCTCTATCCAACTGAGCTACTGGCGCA
>CAYUZG010000149.1:0-5617 GCA_964449605.1 uncultured Verrucomicrobiota bacterium
CTGGCGCGACACCTCGATCGGCACGTCGCCGAGGCCGACGAGCTCGAGGTGCGCCAGCACGGCCTGGCGCGCGAGCGCCTCCGTGTTGCATTCCTGGCTCAGGTGCGCGAGGACGATGTGCCGCGTCGTGGGCGTGGCGGTGTCGGCGAGCAGCTTCGCCGCAGCCGTGTTCGACAGGTGGCCCGTCTTGCCCAGGATCCGTTGCTTGAGCGGCCAGGGCCGGCGCATGTTGTTGCGAAGCAGATTCTCGTCGTGGTTCGTCTCGACGACGAGGATGTCGGCGCCCTTGAGCCGCTCGCGCACGAGCGTGGTCGCGTGCCCCAGGTCGGTCGTGATCCCGATCTTGATCCCGTTGAGCCGCAGCTCGAACCCGACCGGGTCGAGCGCGTCGTGCAGGACCGAAAACGGGTTGACCCAGAACTCTCCGAGCTCGAACGGCTCGCCCGTCGTGAAGATGCGCAGCCGCCCGGCCTGCTGGTCGAGCACGCTGCCCATCGCCTCGGCCGTGAGCCGGTTCGCGTAGCAGGTGGTGTGGCGCAATCGCGTGACGAGCGCGAGGCCGCCGATGTGGTCGCGGTGCTCGTGGCTGATAAGGATCGCGTCGAGCGACGCCGGATCGACGCCGATCTCGCGCAGCCGAAGGCGCGTCTGGCGCGGGCTCAGGCCGCAGTCGACGAGCAAGCGCGTGCGCGGCCCGCCGATGTAGATCGCGTTCCCCCGGCTCCCGCTGCCAAGAACGACTAAGCCTTCCATCACACCACTCGCAAGGTGCGCTCCGCGCCTCGCGAGCGACTATACGCCCGCCGTTCTTATTCGGTCAAGCCGAGTCGGGGAGCTGAGTCGGCGCCCGGCCGCGCGCAGGGACTACTGACCGAGGTCGCGGACTCGCTCCATGACGAACTCCCTCATCCCGACGCCGTGTTTCTCGAACAAACCGTACAGCAGGGTGAGGGACTTCTGAACAACATCCGTATCGATCTCGGCCCGAACGCTGATGTAGACCTCGCGGCCTTCCGAGGCGATCGCGCCGAGTCGCTTGTCGAGCGCCGCCGCATCACAGGCGGCCCCGTCGATCGCGTACGTGCCGTCGGCCTTGACCTCGATGACGATCTTGTCCTGCGCGCGTCCTTCGTCATCGGCGAATGTGACTTCGGGCAACTCGGTTACGGTCGGCTGGATTGGCTCGCTTTCGTGTGCGTCACTGAGCCGGCAACCGGCAACCAGAACACCTGCCGTGAAGAAGACGAACGTCGCCGTGATCAGCACCCATCCGCTCAGGCGTGTCATGGGCCGTCGCCGCGAGTCCAGGAGCCCGGCGATACGGTCCCCCAGCTTCCAATGCGAGTGGAGAAGGCCGACGCCGTGCGGCACCCTCTGCAAGACCATCGGTCGTTCGGCCAGCGCCAGCAGCGTCCGGGCATAGCGCGTCGGCTCTCCTTGCCGGAGCACGTAGTCATCGCAGACCTCCTCGCGCGCCCGGGCAAGCTCGCGGTTGAGCTTGTGGAGAAGCGGATGCAGCCAGAACAGCATCGCGGCCACGCGCTGGAGCAACCCGACGATGTGGTCGCGCTGGGCGACGTGGGCGCACTCGTGCACCAGGACGTCGCGCAACTCGTCGGGCCGCATCGTCTCCAACAGGTCCTCGGGAACGACCACGACTGGCTTCAGGATCCCCAACGAGATCGGGCTCGAGACGATCGGCGAACTCATCACACCCGGCAGGCTCGGCGTGCCGAGCGCTTCGCGGACCGCGCGAAGGACCTCTTCCACACCGTCGATCTCGATGGGCCGAAGCGAGCGCCTCAGCGCGCCGGCGACTCCCAGACCGTAGATCAGTCGGAACAACAGGAATCCGGCCCCCGCACACCAGATCACGAACACGGCAGTCGCGGCGGCGCGCATCGAATCAACCGGGCCACGCCGCGCCGAGTTCGTCGGCGTCGACTCGGAGAAGGCCTGCGACGACAAAGGCCGCAAAGCGCTCGCCGACCCATCGGACTCGGCCGGTACTTGTCCAAGCGTTGCTTGCTCGGCCGACTCGGGATAGGCGAGCGGGAGGGCGATCAGCCTGAGCCCCGCGGCGTCAGCAACCCATGCCCCCAAAGGACCCAGGAAAAGGCAGACGAGGGCCGCGAACCAGATGCCGTAGCGCACCGAGGCCGCCCGATTCCTGAGCGCGAACGAGGCCGCAAACGCGAGCAACATCACCAGCGTGATCTGCGACAGCACGATCAGGGCAAGCTGCGTGAACTGATCGCCCGGGTACAGCCTCAGCAGGGCGCTCATCGGCCCTTCTCCTTCTCCTCGATCATCGTGCGGATCCGCGCCGCTTCCTCGGCCGAGATACCCCGCCCCTCAAGGAGCGCCATGATCAAGCCGTCGGCCGAGCCGGCAAACGCCGTGTCGACGATGCGCGAGACCAGCTCACCAAGCGCGCTCGCGCGCTCGACAGTCGCCGAGTAGAAAAACGTCTGCCCCTCGGCCCGATGCCGGAGCCATCCCTTGCTTTCCAGACGCGTCATGACGGTCACCACCGTGTTGCGGGCGATAGGCCGCCTTTTGCCGATCACGTCCCACACGTCGGCCACGGTCACCTCGCCGCGCCTCCAGACCACGGACATGATCTCCAGTTGCGCTGGAGACAGCGGCGGCCTCGTTTCTTCTCCTCTTGCCATGCACGCGTCCTTGGTGGGCTGTTCCCGGGTGCGTGTTCCTTATACCTACAATCGTAAGCGCTGTCAAGGGACAAACGCGGCGTACCTCGGTTGGATGGCGCTACTTCGCCTCGCGCGGGACCTGCTCGAGCGGTTGGCGGTGCTTGACGATGGTGTCGGCCGGGATAATGCCGCCGACGCTCGTGCACGGGTAGATGACGCACCGCTTGCAGATGATCGCGCCCGGGCTCGTGACGCAGTTGCAGCCGAGTTCGGCGTCGTCGCCGACGATCGCCCCGAACTTGCGCAGGCCGGTGTCGATCGTGCCGTCGGGCGTCTTGACGCACACGGTGCCGGCGAGCACCTTGAGGTTGGCGCACTTGGTGCCGGCGCCGAAGTTGACCCGGTTGCCGACGAGCGTGTCGCCGATATAGGCGAAGTGGCCGGCGTGCGCCTCGTCGAGCATGACGGCGCCCTTCATCTCGGTCGTGTGGCCGACGACGCAGCGGTCGCCCACGAGCACGTTGCCGCGGATATAGGCGCCCTGGCGCACCTGGCAGTCGCGGCCGATGATCGTCGGGCCCTTGATCATTGCGCCCGGCTCGACAACTGTGCCTTCGCCGATGAAGACCGGGTTCTCCGGGTCGATCCAGGCGCCATCCATCACCGTGCCGCGCACGTCGGCCCGCGCGTGCGAGGCGATGTAGTCCTTGAGCCGCTCGCCGAGCGCGTGCCAGACGTGGTCGATGCCGTCGAAGAGGGATGCGTGCTCGAAGTCGCTCAGGTCGAAGAAGACCGTCGGCCGCAAGTCCATCGCCGGCGCCTCCGCTCATTCGGGTGACACGGGATCTGCGTGCCGACGATACCCGGGCGGGCGATTGAGCGCAAGCCCACGCTTGCCGGGGTGCAGACGAAAAAGGCAGACCGCCATATCACGGCCTGCCCCTCGAAAGCTTGTGGCCCCGCGGGCCTTCTACTTCTTTCTCCGGACCAGGAGAAGTCCAACGCCGCCCACAGCCAGCAGCAGCGTCGCCGGCTCCGGGATCGGCGCGGTGACAATCGGCCCGCCCCCCACGATGTCGTGCGTGATGGTCATGTTGGGCCAATCGATGATCGTCACCGGCTCGCTGACGCCGTACTCGTCGTACCCGGAAGAGCTGAAGGCGGCGGGCACATGCGCGAGCAGGTAGAGGATTTCACCGTCCTGCGTCCATCCATCGTCGTTGTCCACGCTCCATGAGCCCAAGAACATGCCGAGGAACGGAACGCCGCCGAACGGGGCATCCATGACCAGGTCGCTGAAATCCAACGCAACCTCATCGCCTGCTGGGACCGGATCGACCGAGCTCCAGCCGGCCAGGCCGCTCTTGTCCTTGTCCCAGACGACGGTGGCGGTCGAATTCGAGTCGAGAAGGACGCCGCCGGAGTCGCGAGCGGGATTGACTTGCTCGCTCCAGTTGAGGCCGATCGGCTGGGCCGACGCAACGCCGGCGACCAGCAAGATCAGTGCGCAGAGCACGGCCCTGCGGAGAGTGTCCACGGTACAGCATCCCCCTTATCTCGATTGTATGTGCGACCGGTGTGGGCGCAGAATCGCGGTGTGCAAGCTCAGGCTAATACGGCTTCGCGCAGTTCCAGGTGAACGGCCCGCCGGCCGCGGCCTGCCGGTAGTACCAGTAGCCGTTATTCGGCTCGAGCACCAGCGTCGACAGCACCAGCCCCGTGTACCAGCTCCCGTCGGTGTAGAGCCAGTGCCACTCGTAGCCCATCACCGGGTCGTACGAGCCGATCCGGTCTGCGTCCTCGGAATCCGCGGCCGGGTATGCGCCGTCGGTGTACAGCGTCGAGGTCTGCAGATCGTGATCCGTCGGGTACGGCCAGGAGAACATGCGCCAGCCGGTGTTGAATGTGAGCTGTACCGGGTCGTCGGTCCGGACCTCGCCGAGGAAGGTGACGTCGTCGGGGTCGCTCGTGTTGGCCCGCACGATCCAGAAGCCTTGGTCCGGCTCGAGGGTCAGGTCGCTCACCGACAACCCCTCGAACCACATGTTGTTGTACGGATCGCTCGGGTTGCCGCTGTTGTAATAGAGCCAGGCGGTCCGGTAGCCGGTGCCGTTGAAGTACATCACCTTATCGGCATCCGGGAAGGCTGTCCCGCCGACCAGGTCAGCCGCGAGCATCAAACCGATCTCGCCGGGCCCGTCGAGCGTCGCGTTATTAAGACCGTAGTGCGGGTCGTCACCGAGCAGGACGAGCGGCACTGAGGCCAGCGTGACGCCGCCGTCGACCGTGTCGGCTTTGATGAACCCGACCTCGTTGCTGTACACCTCCGCCGAAACCTGGTTCGAGCCCGGCTGGCAGACAAGAACGAGGAAAGGCACAGAGATGAACGCGATGAAGATGGTCAGGCCCGTCCACTGGCTTCCCGAGACACGTGTACGACGCATAGTCCGTGGTCCTCCCAGACAGAGTCGTCTTCCGATTGCAGTCCTGTTATTCTTACATGGCGCGCGCAGTATAGTCAAGACAAAAACCGTGAGAATCCGTTCCGTGCACGAAAGAAACAGCACAGTATAGCGCCCTGTGCTCGAGCCAACGGTTGTTGCCCTCTCACGCTAAGCTGGAACGAGTTACAGTGAAGTGCGCGAGGGTGACTAATCCGCCTTTCATGCAATCTGGGGACGCGCACCTCAGGCCCGGTCGGACGCGGGTCCGCTACCTGCCCCCTGCTCGCCGAGCTTGATCCGCTCCCACTCGGCGTCCATCTCCTCGAGCGTGTAGTCGCTCAGCGGCCGGCCCGAGGCGGTGAGCTTCTGCTCCATTTGCTGGAAGCGGCGGGTGAACTTGCGGTTGGTCTGCTCGAGCGCCTCCTCGGACTCGATCTTGAGGTACCGGGCGAAGTTGGCGATCGAGAACAGCACGTCGCCGAGCTCGTCGATGAGCGCCTGGCGGCTGCCGCCGGC
>CAYUZG010000150.1:0-5590 GCA_964449605.1 uncultured Verrucomicrobiota bacterium
CGTCGAGATGACGCGCTGGCGCTCGAGCGTCGCCGTGGCGGCGGCGATCTGGTCACGCAACCGGGCGGCCTCTTCGAAGTTCTCGTCGTCGGCGGCCGTTTCCATTCGGCGTTCGAGGTCGGCGACGAGCGCGTCGCCCTGGCCGCGCAGGAACTGGACCACGTTGCGGATGATGAGCGCGTAGTCGGCCTCGCTGATGTTGCCCACGCACGGGCCGTAGCACTTGCGCATCTGGCAGTTGAGGCACGGCCTCCCCGTGCGCTGCGCCTCGCGGAACTGCGCCTCCGAGCATTGCCGCAGCGGGAAGATCTCGTGGAGCATCTTGACGGTCGCACGCGCTTTCTTGGCCGAGACGTATGGACCGAAGGTGAGCACGCCCTCGCGCGGGCCGGCCTTGCCGCGGGGTGTGCGCCGCAGCCGGATGATCTCGACGCGCGGGTACGGCTTGCGGGTGTCGATGCGCAGGCTCAGGTAGGTCTTGTCGTCGCGCCAGAAGACGTTGTAGCGCGGCTGGTGCTCCTTGATCAGCGTCTCCTCGAGCAGCAGCGCCTCCTTCTCGGTCGAGGTGACGATCGTGTCGACGCCGGCCACCCGACGCATCAGGAACGGCACGCTGGGCCGGGTGTCGCGCTCGGGCGCGAGGTACTGGCGCACGCGCGCACGCAGATCCTGGGCCTTGCCCACGTAGAGCACCCGGCCGGCCGAGTCCTTCATGATGTAGACGCCGGGCGAGCGCGGGATGTCGTCCAGAATCGCGGGATCGAGCAGCGGGGCGCCCGCCCGCCGACGTGTGCCGTTTTCTGCCATACCACCAGGGGGCCGTTGTGAGACAGGTTGCCCGGTCGTTGGCCCCAGTATAGCACTTGAGCCGAGGCTCGGACCGTGCCGAAAGCCGTTGACGGGTCAATCTGGGACCACCTATTATGGTTGGTGACATAATGAGACAACCGCTCCGCGTCGAGGCTGTATGCGGGGCGTGCTTGCCCGGCTCGGTGTTGGGCAAACCCCGGTGGGGGATTAGCTCAGTTGGTAGAGCGCATGCATGGCATGCATGAGGTCACCGGTTCAAACCCGGTATCCTCCACCATCTTTTTTGTCGCGACGAGGTGACCTATGTTTTTCCGGTCTCCTACCAGGCGAGCGGCGCGGCAACGCGCGGCGCGGCAACGCCCGCCGCATCGCTGGCGCCGCGTCGTGCTCGCCGCCTCTCTGATCGCGCTTGCGTTCGCGCTCGGCCCGGCCAGAATGCTGCTCGCCGACGACGAGACGCCCCGCCTGGCTGCCGAGATGACCGCCTCGCCGGGCGGCGAGGCGCAGCCCATCGAGCCCGCTTCCAAGACGCCGGTCGTCTATTGCCTGAAGATCGACAGGATGATCAACGGCATCATGACCGCCTACATCAAGCGCGGCCTCGAAGCGGCCAAGAAGGCGGGCGCCGATCTCGTCGTCATCGAGCTCAACACCCCGGGCGGCACCGTCGCCGCGTCGATCGAGATCAGCAACCTGCTCAACTCGACGACGCTGCCCAACGTCGCCTGGGCCAACACCGAGGCCACCTCCGGCGGCGCGATGGTCGCCTACGCGTGCGACGACATCATCGTGTCGACGGGCGGCACGATCGGCGACGTGATCCCGATCACCATCGGCGCCGGCGGCGAGATCGTCGAGCTGCCCGAGAAGATCGTCGGCTACGTCGCCCAGAAGATGCGCGCGAACGCCGAGGCGAACGGCCACAACCCCGACCTGGCCGAGGCGATGGTGCGCACCTCGATGGAGATCCGCTACGACGACTACGCCCGCGAGATGGAGGCCGAGGGCATCCGGCTCGGCATCCCCGAGCAATACCAGAGCGACGAGGACCGCCAAACCTCACCGGCCAGCGTCACGGTCGGCACGAGCCACGGCCAGCCGTCGGCCGAGGAGTATGGCAAGGAGTACATCGTCAAGGAAGGCCAGGTGATCAACTTCACCGCGCGCGAGGCGCTTTTCCTGCGCGTGGCCATCGGGCGCGCCAGTGTGATTGACGCCGACACCGCGGCGCCCGGCGTCGAACGGATCACCGACATCGAGCAGTTCGCCCATCTGCGCGGGGCGCGCGTCGTCACCGTCAGCCGATCGTGGTCGGAGAACGTGTGCTACTTCCTGACAAGCCCGGGCGTTGTCGTGCTGCTGCTGATCGGCACGTTCGTGGGCATCGGCACCGAGCTGAAGGTGCCCGGGTTCGGCTTCCCGGGGATTCTGGGGCTCACGTGCCTCGCGCTGCTGTTCTTCGGCCAAATGGGGGTCGGTGCGGCCAAGTGGACCGACCTGATTCTGCTCGTGATCGGCATCGTCCTGCTCGGCGTCGAGCTGTTCGTCATCCCCGGCTTCGGCTTCGTCGGCGTGCTCGGCATCATCTGCATCGTGGCCGCTGTGATCATGATGCTCGTCGAGAACGCCCCGCCGGCGCCCGAGAGGCTGCCGATCGTCGGCGCCCAGATCCTCGGCGCGTTCCTGTTGCTCGGCATTGCCATCATCGGCAGCGGCATCGGCTTGTTTCTCATCTACTACTTCGTCCTGCCTCGGACGCAGTTCCTCGGCGCCGTCGTGCTGACAACCCAGCAGCACCACGCGACCGGCTACCACGCCTCCGAGGGCACCGAGCTCGCTGAACCCGAGAAGCTCGTCGGCCGCACCGGCGTGGCCAAGTCGAAGCTGCGGCCCGCGGGCCGGGCCATCTTCGACGGCGAGCCGTACGACGTGGTGACCCGGGGCGACTACCTCGAGCCGGGCACCGAAGTGGAGATCATCGAAGTGAAGGCGAACCGGATCGTCGTGCGCGAGAAGCCGCCGCCCGCCGGCCCGGAGCCGGGGAAGGGAACGTAGGCCATGGCGTGGGTGGTCGTACTGCTGGCGATCGCGGGGGTCGCGCTCATCATCAGCGAGGTGTTTGTCCCCGGCGGCATCATCGGCACGTTGGGCGTGCTCGCCCTGATCGGCTGTATTGTGCTGGCGGTCAGGCACTTCGAGACGGGCGGCATCATCGCCACGGTGCTGCTGATTCCCGTGGCGGGCGTCATCGCCTGGATGGTGGCGTTCCGTCTGCTGCGCAAGACGCGGCTCGGCCAGAGCGTGTTCCTGCAGTCAACCCAGAAGGGCGTAAGCGTTCTGTCGGGCTCCGGCGACGCGCTGCGGCAGCAGATCGGCAAGCACGGCGTGGCGCTCTCGTTCCTGCGCCCGTCGGGCGTCGCCGAGATCGACGGCGACCGCGTGGACGTCATCACCGAGGGCGAATACGTACCGGCGGGCACGCCGATCGTCGTGCTCGAGATCGAGGGCAACCACCTGGTCGTACGCCCCGTCGAGGACCAGGGGCAACCGGACGGCAGAAGCGGCGCATCCTGATGCTGCCGATACGCATGACACGACGCATGAAAACGAACCGGTCGAGGGAGGATGGAATGGACGCATTGCGACACAACGTACTGGCAAGAGGAGTTCAGGCGCTGGCGTGCGCGGCGCTCGCGATCGGCATCGTCTTAGGGATCGCGCTCCAGGCCGCCGCGGCGCAGCCGGGTGTGACGCTGATCGCCCAGGATGTGCCAGGAAAGCTGTCTCCGGTGGCTATCGTGGCGATCATCATCGGGGCGCTCTTCGTCCTGGTCCTCTTGGGGGTCATCCTTGCCTTTTTCAAGATCTGGATCCGGGCGTACGCCTCCGGCGCGCACGTGAGCTTCGGCACGCTGGTCGGCATGCGCCTGCGCAAGGTGCCGGCAAGCCTGATCGTCGATGCGCGCATCATCGCCGCCAAGGCGGGCCTGGCCGGCACGACGACCAACGACCTCGAGACCCACTACCTGGCCGGCGGGAACGTGATCCAGGTGGTCCGGTCGCTTGTCGCGGCGGGCAAGGCCAACATCGACCTGTCGTTCGAGAAGGCGGCCGCCATCGACCTGGCCGGCCGCGACGTGTTCCAGGCCGTGCAGATCAGTGTCAAGCCCGAGGTGATCGACGCGCCCGACCCGACCAAGGGGCCCGACAAGGTCGGCGCCGTCGCCAAGGACGGCATCCAGCTCTGGGCCAAGGCGAAGGTGACCGTGCGCGCCAACCTCGAGCGCCTCGTCGGCGGCGCGTGGACCGAAACGGTCGTCGCCCGCGTCGGCGAGGGTATCGTCACCACGATCGGTTCGGCCGAGTCGCACAAGGCTGTGCTCGAGAACCCCGACATGATCTCCAAGAAGGTGCTCGAGAAGGGCCTCGACAGCGGCACGGCGTTCGAGATCCTCTCGATCGATATCGCCGACGTCGACGTGGGCGAGAACATCGGCGCCCGGCTCCAGACCGACCAGGCCGAGGCCGACAAACGCGTGGCCCAGGCCAAGGCCGAGGGCCGGCGCGCGATGGCCGTCGCGCAGGAGCAGGAAAACATCGCCCGCGTGGCCGAGATGCGCGCGCGCGTCGTCGAGGCCGAAGCGCAAGTGCCTCTGGCGATTGCCGATGCGTTCCGTCAGGGCAACCTCGGCGTGATGGACTACTACAATCTGCGCAACATCCAGGCCGACACGTCGATGCGCGAGTCGATCGGCGGCCAAGGCCCGAGCGACAAGAAGAAGCCTGAACAGCCGTAACAAGCAATGATCGAGTTCCTGCACAACATAGCCGACGATGACAACGGCAGCCCGATCGTTCCGCTGATCTTCCTGGCGCTTGTCGTGATCTCGTCGCTCATCGGCGCGCTCTCCAAAGCGGCCACCAAGTCGCGACAGCGCCGCGAGCAACAGCAGCGCGGTGCGGGCTTGGGGACGCCGAGCGGTGCCGCCGAGCGGCGGCCGACGGTGGACCAGTTCCTCGAGCAAATCCGCCGGATGGCCGCAGGCCAAGCCGGTCCGGGTGAACCGGCCGCCGGGCCCGAGCCAAAGCCGCAGGGACCGCTCCAGCGGCCGGCGCCGCCGCCACCGCCGAAACCGGTGCAGCCGCTCCAGGCACGTGGAACGCCGGGCGCGCCACCGCCACCGCCGAGACCGATGGTTCGGCGACCGGCGGCCGCTCGGCCGATCCCGCGCCCGGCAACGCTGCCACGTCCGGCTCAGCCGAGCGTGCGGCCGCCCCGGCCCGTCGAGCCCGCGCCGCTGCCGGCCGCGGAGCCCGTCTCGCGGCCCCCGGAGCCGGCCGTCACCGCCAGGCCCAGAGACGCGATGGAGCAACTGGCCGCGTTGGCCGAGCGACCGCAACAACCGCCGGCCGCCGCTCCGCCGAAGCGGCGGCTCAAGCCCAAACCGAAACTGGCGGAGAAGGCCGCGAAACCTGTCCCCGTCGCTGCGCGCGTTGGCCCGTCAGCGCTGAAGGCGGCCATGCGCCAGCGGCTCATGGCCGGCCCGCAGGCTCTGCGCGAGGCCATCCTGCTCGGCGAAATCGTCGGCCAGCCGATCAGCATGCGGCGCCACCACATGCGCCGGCCGGGATCCGTCGGCCGCCTGATCTAGCGCGCCGGCTTGATCGAGCGGGCGGCGCAATGGTATTCAGGCCGGCCCGTCGTAGCGCCGGGCCGGCCGTTCCGCATTGCCGGAGTGGTGAAACTGGTAGACGCAGGGGACTCAAAATCCCCCGGGGG
>CAYUZG010000151.1:0-5562 GCA_964449605.1 uncultured Verrucomicrobiota bacterium
CTTGCCGAGCTCGACGTTCGTCCCCTCGAGCCGCACGACGAGCGGCACGGTGACCTCGATCTCTTTGACCGCGTCGATGATGCCCTGGGCGATCGTGTCGCACTTCATGATGCCGCCGAAGATATTCACCAGGACGGCTTGGACGCGTTCGTCCGCCAGGATGAGTTTGAATGCCTCGGTCACCGCCTCCGTCGTGGCCGAGCCGCCGACGTCGAGGAAGTTGGCCGGCTCGCCGCCGTAGTACTTGATGATGTCCATCGTGCTCATCGCCAGGCCGGCGCCGTTAACCATGCAGCCGATGTTGCCGGTCAGGTTCACGTAGCTCAGGCCGTGCTCGCCCGCGCGCACCTCGATCGGGTCCTCCTCGTCGAGGTCGCGCAGCTCGGCGACGTCCGGGTGGCGGAACAGGCCCGAGCCGTCGACGTTCACCTTCGCGTCGAGCGCGCGCAGCTCGCCGGCGTCGGTGATGATGAGCGGGTTGATCTCGACCATCGAGCAGTCTTTCTCGTCGAAGAGGCGGTAGAGGGCGATCAGGATCCTGCAAAAAACGTTCGTCTGCTTCTTGTCGAGGCCCAGCCCCTTGGCCAGCTTGCGGCCCTGGTAGGCCTGCACGCCGACGGACGGATCGACCGTCTCCTTCAGGATCGCCTCCGGTTTCGTCGCAGCGACCTCCTCGATATCGACGCCGCCCTCGGCGCTCGCCATCACGACGGGCCGGCCCTGTTTGCGGTCGATGACGATGCCGAGGTAGAATTCCTTGACGATCTCGGCCGCCGACTCGATGAGCAGGCGCCGGACGAGCTTGCCCTCGGGCCCCGTCTGGTGCGTCACGAGCGTCATGCCGAGGATGTCCGACGCGTACTGGCGCACCTCGTCGATCGTGCGCGCCAGCTTGATGCCGCCGCCCTTGCCGCGGCCGCCCGCGTGCACCTGGGCCTTGACCGCCCAGTAGGTGCCGCCGAGCTCCTCGGCCGCCGCAACCGCCTCGTCGACCGTGAAGGCCGGTTTCGATGGCGCGACCGGGATGCCGTACTGGCGGAATAGCTCCTTGGCCTGGTACTCGTGGATGAGCATGCCTCGTTCCTCAGGTGCGTGCGTCTGCCAGGGGCGGCACTATAGCAGGGAACGCGCGGCCCGTCACTCATTTCGGGAAGGCGCCTTTAGACAGGATCAACAGGATCGACAGGATTCCCCGGATCCACAGAATCCTGTCAATCCTGTTGATCCCGTCTACATTTCCTCTTGACCCGCACGCGGATCGTGCGATACATTCTGCCGAACGATCAAAGGGAAGAGCAGTCACAGTGCATCTCAGAAACGTCTCCATCCTCGTGCAAATGCCGGTGCTCGTCATTCGTGACGGGCGGATGGGGACGAACGCGCCTGTGACCTAGGCCCCCAGCGATAAGCGATTCGGACCCACCGCCCGACGGGCGGTGGGTTTTTTGTTGCCCGGAAGGCATAATGAACACGCAGGGGAGGATGCAGAGATGGCCAAGAAACGAACAGACTGGGTTTATCACCTCGACGACCGATTCTGGCTGCTGGCCGACAAGATGCCGCCTGAGCAGGCGCGGTTCATCAAGCGCGCACTTGCGCTTCGCTCCGGATCGTCTCGATCCGGCGGTCAGCGTGTGCTCGACGTGCCATGCGGCGCCGGCCGAACGTCGATCGCACTGGCGAAGCTCGGCGTCGAGGTTACGGGCCTCGACTTGCGCTCGAAGTTCACGAACCGGGCCAAGCGCCGCTTCCGGAAAGCAGGCTTGTCCGGCACGTTCCTCGTCGGCGACATGCGTGAGTTGGACTACGAAGACGAGTTCCACGCGGTGGTCAATTGGTTCGGCAGCTTCGGGTACTTCGACGATGCGACGAATCTCGATGTCCTACGCCGCTTCGTGCGAGCCGTTCACCCCGGTGGGCGTGTGCTCATCCAACAGGCTAATCGCGAAAGGTGCCTGCGGCATTTCTTCAAGGAAAGGCGCGTACCGTTGCGCGAACTCGGGCGCCGCGGACGAGACGTGGTGATGATCCGCAACCGATGGAACCCGAAGCTCGAGCGAGTCGAAGCCACATGGACCCTTGACGTCGACGGCCAGCGCGACAGTCACTGGTTGTCGATGCGCTGGTATACGCCGGGGCAGTTCAAAACGCTGTTCAAGCGAGCCGGCCTGGAATTCGAGGCGCTGTATGGGTCCGCCTTGGGCGAGGCATACACGCCGGCCTCGCCGGCGATCGTTGTCGTCGGCCGCAAGCCGAAGTAGTGGGGAACGGACCGATGAAAGACTGGTACGTGCACTTCGACGATCGGTTCTGGCTGCTCAAGGACGACATGCCCGCCGAGCAGGCCCGTTTCATCAAGCGCGCGCTGCGGTTGCGCGTAGGCCAACGTGTGCTTGATGTCCCATGCGGGGCCGGGCGGACGTCACTTGCCCTGGCGAAGCTGGGCGTCGAGGTCACGGGCGTCGATCTGCGCGCGAAGTTCGTCAACCGCGCCAAGCGGCGATTCCGCAGGGAGGGGCTGTCCGGCAGGTTCCTCGTCGGCGACATGCGCGAGCTCGACCACGACGGCGAGTTCCACGCCGTCGTCAGTTGGTACAGCAGCTTCGGCTACTTCTCCGACGCGGAGAACCTCGACGTCCTGCGCCGGTTGGCGCGGGCGGTCCGGCCAGGCGGACGGCTGTTGATCGATGTCGTGAACCGCGAGCACGCGCTGCGATCCTTCGCCGCCGAGGACACGACGCCCTCGTCCGGACGCAAGGGCCTGAGCGGCGGCACGTTCACCCGGCGCCGTCGCTGGAACCCGCGGCTGGAGCGGATCGAGGCGACCTGGACGCTTCGGCGGGATCAGGAGACGATCACGTGCCCGCTGCGATTGCGCCTCTACACGCCGGGGCAGTACGAGAGGCTTTTCGGGCGGGTCGGGATCGAGGTCCAGGCCATCTATGGCTCGTGGACCGGCGATGCCTACTCGCGCACAGCGCGCCGCCTCGTCGTCGTCGGCCGCAAGCCGCGCTGACGCGGCGAGCCCGCGCCCGGGCCGAGAGGCGTCTTGCTCCCAAAACAGGGTTTGACGGGCCAGGCTCGAGGACATACAATAGGTACATGTCGGTACGAGGCAGATCACAGCGTTTCCTGGCGTTCGCGTCGGCCGCGCTCGCCATTGTGCTTGCGGCCGGGTGCTTCCAGACGAGGGGCAAAACCAAGCCGGCCACGCTGCCGAACGTGGTGGTGACGGTGCCGGACCTCGAGGGCCTGACGCCCGACGAGGCCGCCGTAGCGCTCAGGGTCAATCTGCTCGTGCTCGGCCGGTGTGTCTACACGGCCGACTCGAAATGGGCCGGCGTGACGAAGCCGGGCCTCGTCGTCGGCCAGAGCAAGACGCCCGGGGCACGGCTGCCGTCGGGCACGTTGATCGACACGTATGTCTACAGCCCGACCCCGCGCGAGGTCACGCCCGTGCCCGACGTGCTCGGCATGACGTACGACGAGGCGGTCGCCGCGCTCAGGGAGGCCGGCTTCCTGGCCGGCGAGGTCTCGCGGCGTCACGTCCAGGATCGGCGCCTCTACGACGTGGTGTACCGGCAATCGCCCGACCCGGGCGAGCCGGCGACGCGGTGGTCAAAGGTCAACCTTGGCCTCTACGGCCCGGCCGAAGAGGGGTTCGTGCACGTGCCCCGCCTCACCGGTCTTCACGCCGCCGACGTGCCGGCCATCCTCATCAAGCTCGGCCTGCAGCAGGGCACGGTGACGCACGAGCCGGCGCCGAGCGCGTCGCTCGTCGGCACCGTGCGCGCGCAATCGCCGCCGATCGGCACCAAGGTCAAGACCGGCACGAAGGTCGACATCACCGTCTACGGCAGGTAACCCGCCTCGCAGATTTCAGCTTGCGGCCCTGCCGAGCGCGACTTAGAATCCCACGACAGAGTCCCGAGATGTCCACCGCACAGCTCGAGGCGGCGCTGCGCGGCCGCGCGACGCTCACGGCTGGCAACGGGAGGGAGAGGCATGTTGGCCAGAGGAATCGGCATACTCGTGCTGCTCGCATGGTTGGCCGGGGCCGTTGTGCTCACCGGCTGCGGCCCGGGCCCCACCGAGGGTTTCGGCAAGGTCGACTTCACACCCGACGAGATCCGCACGGGCCCGGTGGGCGAGGAGTTCAACAGCGACTTGTTCGCCATCGTGCGCGTGCTCCGGCAGCCGAAGCAGCTCTCGGCGTTCGGCTACGCCGTGCTCTACGACGACTCGCGCGAGGTTGGCCGAATGGACGAGGGCCAGAAGCGACTGCCCAGCGACCTGCAGGGCGAGCGCCTCATCTTCTCGTGGAACTACAAGGGCGAGCCGGGCGCATCGGCGAGCGCGCGCATCGAACTCGGCCGCCAGCGCGACACCGATCTGACCGTGCTCACCGAGGAGTACACAGACCTCGCCCCGGGCCGGTATCGCATCGCCTACAACAACCGCGGCACTGAGTTCAAGCGGCACGGCGCCGTCGTGCGCTGGCGCATTCAGATCATTGCCGGCGGCAAGGTCGTCGCCCAGAAGCAGTCCAGCCTGTGGAGCGCCATGGCCGGCGGCGAGCCCTCGAACGAATAGCGCGCCACGAAAGCGAGCGGACGATGAGCCTTCACACGACGCTTGAGGAGAGCGCCCGCCGCCGTGCGGACAAGACGTGCGTCGTGTGCGAGGACGAACGGATCCCGTTCGCCGAGATGAACCGGCGCGCGAACCGGTTCGCGCACGGCCTGCGCGAACTGCGGTTCGCGCACGGCGTACGCGAGCGCATCGGCGTCGAGCGCGGCGATCGCGTCGGCCTGCTCGTCAAGAACTCGCCCTTGTTCATCGAGGCGCTGTACGGCGTGCTCAAGCTCGGCGCGAGCGTCGTGCCGATCAACGTTTTCCTCGCCCCGCCGGAAGTTGCCTTCATCCTCAACGACTGCAGAATCAGGACGCTCGTCGTCTCGAGCGACTTCCTGCCGATGATGGCCGCCCTGCGCGAGCAGGCGCCTGCGCTCGAGCACGTCGTTGCCCTCGATGGCGCCGGCACGGGCGTCATCACGCGCGAGGAGCTGATCGCCGGCCGCAGCGACGAGAACCTCGGCGTCGACGTGGCCGACACCGACGACGCGGTTCTTCTGTACACCTCCGGCACGACGGGCAAGCCGAAAGCCGCCGTGCTGACGCACGCGAACTTTTTGGGGAACATCGACAGCTGCCGGCGCGCCGTCCAGCTCACGCCCGACGACGCGTTCCTGCTCGCGCTGCCGATGTTCCATTCGTTCTCGCTCACCGTGAACGTGCTGCTGCCGATCGCCGGCGGCTGCACGATCGTGCTGCTCGAATCGGTCCGGCCGCACGAAAAACTGCTCCGGGCGCTCGTCGAGCACGGGCCGACGATCTTCGCCGGCATGCCTGCGCTGTACGTGCTGTTCTGCAAGACGAGCGTGCCGCCCGAGCTCATGGCCGGCTCGAAGCTGCGCGTGTGCATCTCGGGCTCGGCCCCGCTCGCTGAGGCGACGCTCCTCGAGTTCGAGAAGCGCTTCCCCGTGCCGCTGCTCGAGGGGT
>CAYUZG010000152.1:0-4018 GCA_964449605.1 uncultured Verrucomicrobiota bacterium
ATCGATCCGCATGTCCACACGCGTCACTCGAACGCGCAGTCGGACTGGTTTCTGCACTTCTTCAAGTGCCCCGAGTGCGCCACCTGGCCCGAGGAGCTCTACCACATCTGCCGCAAGCGCGGGATGACGCACGTCACCGCGACGGACCACAACTGCCTCGACGGGTGCCTCGATCTGGCGGCCCGCTACGACAACGTGATCCTGGGCGAAGAAGTCTCGACCGTTTTCCCCGAGGACGACGTGCACGAGCACGTCGTGGTGCTCGGCCTCGACGAGGCGATGCACCGCGACATCGCGCAGCTCCGGCACAACATCTACGAGTTCGCCCGGTATCTGGCCGACAAGCGGCTGCCGCACTTCGTGGCGCACCCGCTGTTCAACCACAAGATGGGCCTGCTCACTCTCGATCACCTCGAGCGGATGGCCTTGCTGTTCAAGGGCTGGGAGACGCTCGGCGGCGCACGTGGCAAGCGGTCGAACGCGCTCGTGCACGAGTTTGTCGCCTCGCTCACGCCGGAGCGGATCGCCGAGCTCGCCGAGCGCCACGAGCTCGAGCCGCTGTGGCCCGCGCCGTGGCTCAAGCACGAGTACGCGGGCACCGACGACCACGCCGGCGTCTACCCGGGCACGAACTACATCGAGTTCGAGGCCGCCGATGCCTCGCCCGGGGCCGTCGTCGAGGGGCTGCGTCGCGGCGCGTTCGGCCAGGTGGGTTCGCCCGGCTGTGTTGCCAGCATGGGGGTGCAGATCCTGGGCGTCGGCTACAAGGTGGTCAAGCAGCGCTGGGGCGACCAGATCAACAAGAAGGTCTTCGTCTTCCTCGACCAGATCCTGGAGCAGCACAAGCGGACCAAGCTCACGCCGGTCGAGAAGCTCATCGAGGGGCTCAAGACGGCCGTCCTGCCCGGCGACGAGGCGGTGTTCCGCTCGCTCGCGATGACGATCCGAAAACAGACGCGCAGCGACGAGCTGTTCCAGGCCGGCTTCCTGTCGCGCGACCTCTACGACGAGCAGGTCATCGAGCTGTGCTCGACGGTGTGGGACACGCTGCTCGTCTCGGTGCTCAAGAAGAAGTTCGACTGGCACTATCTGGTGACGCTCGGCGGCGCGGTCCTGGCGCCGTACGTGGTGTCGGCGAACGCGAAGAACACCGAAGCGCGCCTGTGCCAGGAGATCGAGGACGCGCTCGACCTGCACCCGGAGCCACGGGTGGCGTGGTTTGTCGACGGCTACTCGCACGTCGACGGCGTGAGCCGCGCCGTGCGCCTGTTCCTCGACCGGTTCGAGCGGGCCGGCAAGCCGGTGAAGCTCATCATCTGCGACCCGAACCCGTACCCGAGCAAGATGATCAAGCGGTTCGAGCCGATCTACTCGAAGGAGCTCAAGGAATACCGCAACATCATGCTGCACATCCCGTCGGCGCTCCAGGTGCTGCGCTACCTCGACACGGGCGGGTTCACGCACGTGGTCTGCTCGTCGCCGGGGCCGATGGGCTTCCTCGGGCTCGGGTTTGGCAAGCTGATGAGGCTGCCGGTCTGCGGCGTGCACCACACCGACTTCGTCCGGTTCGCGCTCGAGGTGACCGGCGACGCGGCGCTCACCGACCTGATCCGCACAGGGGCCAGTGTCTACTACCGCTACATGTCGAAGGTGTTCGCACGGTCGAACGCCTACCGCAAGGACCTGGCGCAGTTCGGCGTCGACGAGGACCGCATCGAGGTCGTCCCGAGCTGGACGGACACCGAGCGCTACCACCCCAACAAGCGCAAGGCAGGCTTCTACGGCAGCGGCGCGGGCCTGACGCTGCTGTCGGTGGGCCGGATTTCCGAGGAGAAGAACCTGCGGTTCCTGCTCAAGCTCTATGGACGGCTCGCACGCAAGCTGCCGGGGCTGCGGCTCGTGCTCGTGGGCGACGGCCCGCTCAAGCCGGCGCTCGAGCGCGAGGCGCGCGACCTGCCCGGCGTGCGGTTCATGGGCGAGCTGCACGGCGAGGAGCTGGGGACCGCCTACGCGTCGGCCGACGTGCTCGTGTTTCCCGCGCGCTACGAGACGTTCGGCAACGTCGTGCTCGAGGCGCAGGCCTCGGGCGTGCCGGCCATCGTGGCCAACACGGGCGGGCCGAAGGAGATCATCGTGCCGGGCACAACGGGGTTCGTGTGCAATCCCGACTTCCCGGGCGAGTTCGAGGACGCGATCACGCGGCTCGCCAACGACCGCGACTTGCTTGAGCAAATGCGCACCGCCTCGCGCGAGAACGCCGTGACGCGCTTCAACGCCGACGTGATCGTCGAGGACTTCTTCGATTCCATCGTCAGCACGCGGGCCGTCTCGCTCGCCGCCCCCGTCATCTCCCGCCTCTCGGCTGTCTCTTAGCCACAGATCACACACATCTTCACAGCTTCCTTCTCTGCGCGCTTTGCGCGCTCTGCGGTGAAGCTTGATGATCCCAGGTCCCCATGCTATCATCTGACACGGAGCCACGTTCGGACGTGAGGTGTTCACCATGAAGCGGGTGAGTCCATACAAGATCGTCCTCGAGCGCGAGGGCGACATGAACGTCGAGGCCGAGGCGTACGTCGCCGAGGGGATGGAGGTCGAGAGCGAGGCGCTCGCCCAGCTCCGCAACTCGGCCATGCTGCCGACGGTGGTCAAGGCGATCGCCATGCCCGACATCCACGTCGGCTACGGCGTGCCGATCGGCGCCGTCGTCGCCACCACCGGCATCGTGAGCCCGGCGGCCGTCGGCTACGACATCAACTGCGGCATGCGCATCGTCACGACGCCGCTGGAGACCGGCGACGCCGATCCGGTCGAGATGGCAAAGACGATCCGGCGCGACGTCCCGCTCGGCGAGGGCAAGACGAACGTGCGCATGCACGAGGACGACTTCCGCATGGTCCTCGACTACGGCGTCGAGGGACTCAAGGACGTCAAGCACAAGACCGGCCGCGTCTGGGACGTGCGCGACGAGGCTGAGGAACGCGAGGACATCGAGCGCATCCAGGAGCGCGGCTCGCTGCCGGGCGATTCGCTCCACGTCTCGCACCGGGCCATCGAGCGCGGCATGAACCAGCTCGCCACGCTCGGCGGCGGCAACCACTTCATCGAGGTACAGGTCGTCGAGAGCGTCTTCGACGTCGAGACGGCCAAGGCGTTCGGCCTGCGCGCGAACCAGATCGTCGTCATGATCCACACCGGCTCGCGCGGCTTCGGCCACCAGGTCGCCGACGACTACATGAAGCTGGCGAAGTCGCGCACGCTCGAGCGCGCGCCGAACCGCGACCTGTGCTTCCTCGACGCCGACACCGAGGAGGCTAAGCACTACGTCAGCGCGATGAACTGCGCGGCGAACTTCGGCTTCGCCAACCGGCAGCTCATGACAGCGCTGGTGCGCCACGATTTGAGGAAGCTGTACGGCGAGCGGATGGCGCTGCCCATCGTCTACGACGTGCCACACAACATCGTCAAAGCCGAGGAGCATAACGGTAGGACGCTCTGGGTCCACCGCAAAGGCGCGACGCGCGCGTTCCCGAAATCGCGCATGCAGGGCACGCGCTACGCCGACGTGGGCCAGCCGGTGCTCATCCCCGGCTCGATGGGCACGGCGAGCTACGTGCTGGTCGGGACCGAGGAGTCGAAGGTGACGCTGCACAGCGTCAACCACGGCGCCGGCCGCGTGATGAGCCGCACGGCGGCCGCCGGCAAGTACGGCAAGAAGGGCAAGGTGATCCGCGAGGCGGCGATCAGCGACCGCGACTTCGAACGCGCCATGCACGGCATCTACCTCATCTGCGAGGACAAGCGCTCCATCAAGGAGGAGGCGCCGCAGGCGTACAAAAACATCGACGAGGTGATCCGGACCGTCGCCGACGCCGGCCTCGCCCGCATCGTCGCCCGTCTCCGCCCGCTCGCCGTCCTGAAAGGCTAGGAATTGGCCGCAGATCTGCACGGATTACGCAGATCGGCGGACGACGCCGGCTTAGACGCTTGCGCCAAGAGCCTGTTTGAACAGGCTTGT
>CAYUZG010000152.1:4118-5561 GCA_964449605.1 uncultured Verrucomicrobiota bacterium
GTCGGTGGCGGCGCGGTGCACATGATGGGTGGCCGGGTTGATGAGGAAGTGTGTGGCGGCGTCCTGGAGGTAGATGGTGATGTGGCCGGTCGCCTCGAGCTCGGCGCGCTTGTCGAGCAGGTCCTGGGCAAGGACAGCCCTGTCACCATTGCCCTGCATGATGAGGATCGGCAGCTCGAGGCGCTTGATCCGGTCGAGGTTGCCGGCGTACAGGTCGATCGCGTGGCGCCAGAACGCCTCGCGAAACATTTCGAGGACGTAGCTCTCTTCCCAGCCTCCTTCGTCGAGCAGCTTGAAGGCAGCGGTGAAGGTGTCCAGGTGCTGCTGCAGCACGGCACGCTCCTGCCGTCTCTGGGAAGCCACGCCCGGGTTCATTCGGATGTGGAGGTCGATCTGGCGGATCTGCAACCGGTCCGCGCGAATGAGCAGGTCGTCGTACGCCATGAGCGGCGGCGCGATCAGCACGAGGCCGCGCACGTCGAGCCCCGGGTTTGCCTCGAGGAGCGCGGGGACGACCACAGCGCCCTCGCCGTGGCCGATGAAGTAAAGGCGTTCGGGATCGACGCCGTCGGTGGCGCGCAGCCGCTCGAGCGCGGCGAGCGCATCCGGGTAGAGATCCTCGAGCGTAAACGTCACGGAGTTGAGCTCCCGGCCATAGGGCAGCATGATGCGTTTGTCATAGCGGATGGTGGCGATGCCGCGCTCGGCGAGCTGCTCGGCAAGGTCCTTGTAGGCCGTGAAGGTGATCCCCATTTGGCGGAAGAAGCCGTCGCGCCCGATCGGCCCGGCTGCGTGGACGATCACGGCCCCGGGCACGAGCTCGCCGGCCTTCCGCGCCGGCACGGTCACGACGGCCTTGAGCTCGAGATCGCCGCTTGTGACGATGGTCTCGTGCTCGACGCGGCCGATGGTGCCGCTCTCTTGTTCGGCATCGGTCTCGGGCGTCTCGCGCGGCTCACGCTCGCAGCATGAGGTGAGCGCGGACACGACGAGCAGGCACATGATGATGGCGACGGGCAAGGCTGCGTTGCGTTTCATTCCGACTCCTTCGGGGCGTGGCGCCGCGTGCTCACAGGTGGCCATAGGCGCGTAGCATACGGTTTTGTCCGCGGCAGTTCAAACGGCGTTCACCGCTCGTCGAAAAGGGTGGACCGCCTGCGGCGTTGCGCCTACGCTACTACTCCCGCAGGGAGTTCGGCGCAGCACCATGGCGACCACACCAACTACATACGATGACATTGCCCGCGCGGTTCGCGCGCTGAAGCAGAAACGCAACGCCATCATCGTAGCGCACAACTACCAGCCGCCGGAAATCTACGATCTCGCCGATTTCCTGGGCGACTCGCTCGAGCTGGCGCGCACGTCGGCGGCCGTCGAGCAGGACGTGATCTGCTTCTGCGGCGTGCAGTTCATGGCCGAGTCGGCCAAGATCCTCAGCCCGCA
>CAYUZG010000153.1:0-5556 GCA_964449605.1 uncultured Verrucomicrobiota bacterium
TGTCGGCCACGTACTTGCCCTTGCGGGCCGCGTAGCGGCTCAGCGCGCCGAGCCGGCGCAGGCTCAGGCTGTGGTGGAACAGGTTCGACCAGTTCAGCCCCTTGCCCAGCTCGAGGATCTCGTGCGGGTCGAGCCCCAACCCGGCGTAGAAGCCGGCGATCAGGCTGCCGACGCTGCACCCGACGATCGCGTCGACGTGGATCGCCTCTTCGCGGAGGCGTTCCAGAATGCCGACGTGTGAAATCCCCTTCACTCCGCCGGAGCCAAGCACCAGTGCGATTTTGTTCTGTTGCGTCATGCCGGAAGTCCTAAGCAAGAGCCGGAACTTGAGCGGGCCGGCTCTCCGCCCGCTCGCAGGTGTGTCGCAGTCTACGCGCGCCCGCCTGCACCTGCAAGCGGAATCGGCGCGAGATACCATCCAGAGCTGTACGTGATCGGGCCAGTGTCCCGCATTGGCAGATAGCGGTTGGCTGTGTTTGCCTCCAGCCGCGGAGCGGCGACAGGCGGTAGCCTGGGCCGTGAGGCCCAGGGATGCTGAAACGCAACAGTTGGCGATGAGCGCCATCGGCGCGGCAGGGCTGGCACGAGTGTGCTGGCGTTCTCTCCTCGACGAGGATCTGCCGCCCCTACGGGGCTCTGTCCGTTGGCGGCAACTTCTCGCCTGGGCCTCACGGCCCAGGCTACCGCCTGCCGCGCCTACGGCGCTGACGCTGGTTCGCCCGCTGACCGGGCACGCGTATGAGCAGAACCTCTTAAGGCGAAGCGGCCCTTCACGAGTAAGGCCGCCAATCCGCCAATCTGGCATGGCCTCCCGCGCCTTGTGGGGCGGCCTCGCGTGATGTAGACTCCCTGCCGGCGAGAAGGGAGACCGATGCCGTTGCGAGAGTTGCCTGCCGAAACGCTCGTGCCCAACGATCTGCCGATGCTGCGCTACGCGTTCGGCCGGGCCGCCCACGATCTCAATAACTACCTCAGCGGTCTGTTGGGCTACCTCGGGCTGATCCGGAACCGGCTTCCGGACGAACCCGACTGCGCCCGTTTCTTCGAGTACATGGAGCGCTCGGGCAAGCGGATGGCCGCGCTGCTCAAGCTGCTTGCCGATGTGGCCGATCCGCCGGCGCCCGCCGCGCCCGTCGACGCGAACGCGGCCGTCAAGGAGGCGGCACGCCGCGTCGTCGAATCGACCCGTGCGGCGCTCGAACCACGGCTTGAACTCGACCAGGCCGTCCCGCGCGTGGCCGCGCACAGCGGTGCGCTCCGGGACGCCGTCGAGCATTTGCTCCTGAACGCCTTCGAGGCGATGGCAGAGCCTCCGGCGCGCGTGACGGTCAGATCCGCCCTGGCACCCGCGCCCGCCGAGGTGCTCGTGCCCCCCAATGCAACGGTCAGCGCCTTCGTGCGCATCGACGTCGAGGACCACGGCGCCGGGATGGACGAGCAGAGCGCCCTGCGGTGCGTCATGCCGTTCTACACGACAAAGCGCGCGACCGATCAGCACGGCCTTGGCTTGGCTATTGCGTGTTCGTGCGTGTGCGCGTGGGGTGGGGGACTCGACGTCCGAAGCCGGCCCGGCGCCGGTACCACCGTCAGCTTGTTGCTCGTGCCGGCCGGCGCGTGAGCGCGCGGTTTCAGACGGCGTTCTCGACGTGCTCGCACTGCGGCTTGCCGCGCCCGTCGAATGTGACGAAGACGCAGTCGATCCGCCACGGCCGGTCGCGCAGCCGGTAGCGGTGAAGGTAGTCCTCGGCGACGCGGACCATCCGCCGTTGTTTCCCTGCGCCGAGCGTCTCAAGTGGGTGGTCGGGCGGCTCGCCCGAGCGCGTGCGAACCTCGACGAAGACGATCGTCTCGCCGTGCTGCATCACGAGATCGACCTCCCCGCTTGGCGACCGCCAGTTGCGCGTGCGCAGCCGCCAGCCCTTGCGGCGCAGGAAACGCAAGGCAGCCCGCTCGCCTTGAGCACCAAGCTTCAACCGGTCGGAGGTCATCGGCTCCCTCGGCGGGGATGAACAGCTTACCCGGGCCGGCTGCCTAGTCTTCGCCCAGCTCGACGTTCCAGTAGGCGAGGTCGATGAACCGGCGCCACGTCGCGTCCGGCGGGCCGGGGATGCTCATGGTCAGGAAGGGGTGCCAGCTCGGCTTCTTTGGCTTGCGGATCAAGTGTATGCCGGCCTGGCGCGGCGTCCGACTCCCCTTCTTCGTGTTGCACGCCTTGCAGGAGCAGACGATGTTGGTCCACGTCGTGTGACCGCCCTGATCCTTCGGGATCACGTGGTCGAGGTTGAGCTCGCGCCGGTCGAACGCCTTGCCGCAGTACTGGCACGTGTTGCGGTCACGCTCGAAGATGTTGTGGCGGGTGAACTTGACGTCCTTGATCGGCAGCTTGTCGTAGTGCTGCAGCAGGATGATCTTGGGCACCAGGAGCCGGTAGCTGATCGTGTGTAGGTACTCGGTGCCGTCCTCGTCGGTCTCGAGCGAAAAGTCGCGCCAGTCGCGGAACGTGTACGTGATGAGCCGGCCGCCGTCCTCGAACACGACCTGGGCCTGCCCTTGATAGAGCAAGCCGACCGCCCGCTTGACCGTGCAGACGTTGACCGCCTGCCACAAGCGGTTCAGCACGAGCACGCCGTTGTTGAGTGCCGTGATGCCCACTTCGTCTAGAACCCGTCTATGACGTCAAGCCACTCCAGAACCGACCGTGTGCGGAGCACGTCCCGCACGTACTTCCTCGTTTCTGGGAACGCGTGCTCGTTGAGCATCCGTTCCGCGTCCCCATCCGCGGCCTCGAGCCACGTGGCGACATGGCGAGACCCCGCATTGTAGGCTGCCAGCGCCACCTGGGTGTCGCCGGTGTACCGGTCGAGCAACTCCCGCAGGTGCGCGCAGCCGAGCCGCAAATTCACCGCGGGCTCGACAAGCATCGCTTCGCCGTAGCCCGTCATGCCGAGCTTGCCGGCAGCCTCCTCGGCCGTCCCCGGCATCAGCTGCATCAGCCCTCTGGCACCGGCCGATGACCGGGCCTGCGGCCGAAAACGGCTCTCACAATGCACGACGGCTGCCACGAGCAGCGGGTCGAGACCGAACTCGTCCGCCGCCGCCGTGAGCACCTCGCGGTAGCGCCCCGGGAACAGGCGCCCCCTGAGAACGCTGTACCCCGTGACGGCGCCTCCGGCCACCACTGCCAGCCCGACCGCCGCCGCCACGGCCCTGCGGGCGCCCTTCGTCAACAGGCGGCTCCCTGGACCGTTCTCGAACGTAGCCTCAGGCCGAGACCATACGCGATCCGGTGCTGTACGTCAACCTGCGCGAACGTGTGCTTCTGAGCCGGAACACGCAGGACCGAGAACACGGCCCCACCCTGGCCGCCTCTTGACTGGAACTCCGCACCATGATAGACTAGTTGGTAAGGGGGAGGCCAGGCATGCTTTTAGGCCTCACCTTCCTTGGTCGCTAGTAACCCCAAAGAGGACTAAGTGATTCATGAGAACGCGGGCTCTTGCGCTCCTTGCATTGATTGCGTTTGTCGGATTGGCCGCCTTTCCCGCTGCCGCTCTCGAGACGCGCGGCAACGTGGATCGGTCTGGCGGCAACGTGGGCGACCCACTGCCCCAGAGCGGGACGGTTGACTACGTCGACATCGACACGCTCGTGGTGATCTACACCGAGTACGACAGCGAGTTGGGGACCACGAAGTCGCTTTCGAGCGCGGATGTCGACTTCGTCATGAGCAAGGTTCAGGTGGCGCGGAAGATGTTCTGGCGCGCCTCGAACCTCCGGTGTCACATGAACCTTGTGTACAACCAAGACCCCGAGATCGACTACCTGGTCATCGGCGACGATCCGGGCGAGCGCGTCCTGACGCCGAGCATGATGAACCATTACGGGGAGAGCGGCTTGATGTTGGGGCCCAGTCCCGTCGCCGAAGACCTTGCTGCCCTTGGCGTTTCACCGGGCGAGTACTCGCTCGTCGTGGCGCTCTGGGCGTTCGAGTACGGCGATGGCTACGGTCCTCAATACGGGGGCCTCGCCTATTGGCCTGGCGCCATCCTGGGCGACGCGAGCTTTGTCACGATTCCCACCACGTGGTGGGAATCGCTCCACGGCTACATTCAGCACGAGTGCGAACATGTCTTCGATTTCTTCTACGAGATCGCCGACAACCCGGGCGGCAACGACATATGCCATCCCGACAACCCGCATTTGTTCCAGGGCCCCATCGACAGCATCTGGGACTTCCAATACCAGTCTCTCAATGTGCTCAACCCGGTGAGTTGGCAGCTGCTCAGCTCCCAGTGGGCGGCGGACCGGGTGGCGCCCGACAACGATGGCGACGGGGTGCCCGACTCCGGGGACCTCCCGATCACCGAGGCGACGCTCGGCACGAGCACGTCGTTGCCCGACACAGACGACGACGGCCTGAGCGATTTCGATGAGCTCCAGGTGACCTTTCACGACCCCGCCGATCCCAATGACGAGGACACGGACGACGACGGCATGCTCGACGGCGATGATATCTTGCCACTGTACAAGTACACGTCGTATATCGCGCGGAAAACGCCGACGGTCAACGGCACCATCGACCCAGGCGAGTGGGTCGAGGTGGCCCGCCTCCGGGAGGGCGACCCGGACCTGAGCGCAGTCGTCTATGCGCGCTGGACGCCGGACACCCTGTACGTCGCCGCCGCCGTGGTCGACGACCAACTGCGCGCCTCGAGTGGCTCGCCGGGTGCCGAAGACGGCGACGACCTGCTCCAGATCGCGATCGATGCCAGAAAGGACGGCTGGTACTACTTGTCGACCGACCACAACTACCGGCTTCGCATATCGCCGCAAGGCTTCATGGGCGACGCCCTCGTGTTCGGCCGCGACCACTACTGGGCCGGGGCAGGCGGAGAGGCCTCTTGGCATGTGATCGACACGTCGGCCGTCGTCGCCAGGTATACGACGAGCGGAGCCGGCTACGTCATCGAGGCACAAATCCCCGTGAGCGTGATCCAAGGCGTGACGGTCCAACGTGACGAGACGATCCGCATCGCCTTTGGTTTCAATGACCGGGACTACGACTCTTCCGGCGCCTACGACCTCGTCAACGGGTACCACATGAATGACGTCGGCATGGTTCTTCTCACGCTGGGTCGGCGCGAGTACTACGTCAACGGCGCCACGGGCAATGACGACTGGGACGGCCTGGCCGCCGAGTGGGACGGCGCGCACGGCCCTAAGCAGACGATCCAAGCCGCCATCGACGGCACGACTGAGGCAGCCACCGTGAACGTGGCGGCAGGCACCTACCACGAGGGGGTCGTCATGGCTGATGACATGTGGGTTATCGGTGCAGGGCCCCACGTGACAACGATCGACTCGCTCAACACCGGCGAGGCGATCTACGCCAGCGGCGTAACCGATGCCAGCGTCGAGGGCTTCACGATCATCTCGGGCGCCGATTACAACGCGGTCAGGACAACCAACACGACGTTGACGCTGCGCCGCTGCGAGATCACGGCGAGCAAGAGCGGCTGCGGCGCCGACGGCGGCGGGTTGCTCGTGCTGGACAAC
>CAYUZG010000154.1:0-5535 GCA_964449605.1 uncultured Verrucomicrobiota bacterium
GCCTCATCGGCGGGGTGGTGATGTTCCTGACGAAGAAGTGCCAGCGGCTGGGCGATCTGGCGGCCGGCACGGTGGTCGTCTCGGAGCAAGTGACCCACTACGCGGCGCGCGAGAGCAGCCGGACCGTGCCGAGCTTCGCCGTCGAGCCGAGCGCGGCGGCGCTGCGGGCGACGGGCCTGACGGCGAACGAGTTTCGGGTGCTGAGCAACTACGCGGCGCGCCGGGCGCAGCTCACGGTCAAGGCGCGCGAGGAGCTGCTGCCGAAGCTGCTGCTGCCGATCCTGACCCGGACGGGTCAGGCACTGGCGAACCGGCGGTTGGGGACGCTCGAGGCGTACGTGGACTTGATGATGCGGCAGGCGTGGCACGCGGACCACGTGGGGCAAACGCCGCCCGGTCAGGAGCCGCTGAGACTATGACGCCGGCACGATTCGTCGAGACGCGCAGCCCCGCGTGGGACCGGCTCGAGGCGCTCGTGCGCAAGACGGGCATCCGCGGGGTGCGCGCGCTGGGCAAAGAGGATCTGCACGAGCTGACGCGGCTGTATCCGGCCGTGGCCGTCGACGTGGCGCGGGCCCGGATGTGCGGCGTCGGCCCGCGGACGCAGGAGCGGGTCAACCGGCTGGTGATCGCCGCGCACGGCCTGCTGTACCGAGAGCCCCGGACACGGCGGCGCTCGGCGCTGCTCAGCTTCTTTGGCCGCGACTACCCGCGGCTGTTCCGGCGGCTGTGGCCGTACGTGGCGTTGTCCGTGGCGATGTTTCTCGTCGCCGGGCTTGGCGCGTACGTGACGGTGCGAGGCCGCCCGTCGACGGCGTACGTGTTCGTGCCGCGGGGGCTCGAGGCGGCCGACGAGGAGACGGACGTCTCGGCCGGCGACGTGAGCGAACGCTATCGTCGATCACCCGGCGAAGTGATGGCCGCGGGTATCACGACGAACAACATCAAGGTCGCGTTCGCCGCGTTCGCGCTCGGGATCACGGCCGGGATCGGCACCGCCTACGTGTTGTTGTTCAACGCGATGATGCTTGGCGCGTTCATCGCCCACTTCCAGAACCACGGGTTCGGCATGGAGGTCGCCTGGTTCCTGACGCCGCACGGTGCACTCGAGATCTTCGCCATCCTCGTCGCGGGCGCGGCGGGGCTCCGGCTCGGGCTGTCGCTCGCGGTGCCGGGCCGGGTGACGCGGAAGGAATCGCTGAAGCTCGGCGCGCATGACGCGGTGAAGCTCGTGCTCGGCACGATCCCGATGTTCATCGTGGCGGGCGTGATCGAGAGTTTCGTCACGCCGAGCCATCTGCCTGGGAGCACCAAAGTCCTCATCGGGCTCGTGGCGCTTGGGCTCACGCTCGTCTACCTGCTTCTCGTCGGGCACGGGCGGCGAAGACGTCCCGCGGCCAGCGCCTCTACAGCCGGCGCGTCGCCTTGATGCGCAGGTAGCGGTCGATCACGTCGTGCATGAGGGCGTGTGGGTCCGCATCGAGCACCTCGACTCCCTGCCGTCGCATCGCCGTAAGCGCCTCTTCGCGCGCGGTGAGCACGTCGATGGCGACCGCCTTGCTGTACGGGTCGGGGTGGCGGGTGAGCGGCTCATCGGCCACGGCGGCGACTTCGGGATTCGCCAACGTGACGGCGAGCGGCAGGTGGTGGCGCGCGTAGCGGGCCATGTAGGCGATGATGACGCCGCTCGCCTCGCGGTCGATCACGTCGGTGAACAGGCAGATGAGGCTGCGCTTGCGGTTCTTCGTGCCGATGAAGCGGCACGCGGCGCCGTAGTCCGATTCGGTCAAGCGCGACTCGAGCTTGTAGAGTGCGCGGGCGACGCGGTCGATGTTCTCGACGCGGCGCGTGGGCGGCACGTAGCTCTCGATCCGGTCGCTGAACGCGACGAGGCTGAACCAGTCGCCTTGGCGCAGCACGACGTAGGCGAGCATGAGCGTGGCGTTGACGAGGTAGTCGAGGCGGCTCATGCCCTCGAACTCGCCGGCCGTGGCGCGCCCGACGTCGAGGGCGACGAGGACGTTCTGGCGGCGTTCGGGCTCGTAGTTGCGGACGAGCAGTTGCGAGTGCTTGGCCGTGGCCTTCCAGTCGACGCGCGCCATGTCGTCGCCCTGGGTGTAGTGGCGTAGGCTCTCGAACTCGGTGCCCTGGCCGATCTGGCGCAATCGCGCGATCCCCTGCTCGGCCGTCAGCCCGCGCCGGACCATGAGCTCGTAGCGCTGGATGTTGACGAGGTTGGGGAAGACGTGCAGCTCGGCCGGCAGGCTGAGCCGGAACTGCCGGTACAGCAGGCCGAACGAGGGCAGGATGCGCACGTCGAGGTGCGCGAGCTCGAACCGGCCGCGTTGGCGCGCGCGCAAGCGGTATTCGAGCGTGCCGCGCGCACGCGGGCCGAAGACGCCGACGCACCCGTCCGGTGTGGCGACGATCGACGGTGGCAGGTCCTCGGCGAGCCGGATCTCGACGCGCCGGCGCGCGTTGTTCCGAACGTCGAAGCGAATGGGGGTCGGGACGTCGAGCGAGATCCGCTCCGGCACGATGCGCTCGACGGTGACGCTGCGACGCCGCGGCAGCAGCAGCGCGTCGACGAGAAGCAAGAACACGAGCGCAAGCAAGTAGATCACTGCGATCGCGACGAACGACTCGTCGAGCACGCCCGCCATGAACAGCGGCGCGGCGATCAGCACCATGATGATGAGCCGGGGCGACGGCAGCATGGGTCAGCGCGGCACCTCCATGGTGAGCAGCAGTTCTCTCAGGCAATCGTCGGTCGTGCGTCCCTCGACCTCAACCTCGGGACGCAGCAGGATGCGGTGCCGGAGCACGGGCAGCGCCAACGCCTTGACGTCGTCGGGCGTGACGAACGTGCGGCCGGCGACGATCGCGTGCGCCTTCGCGCCGAGCATGAGCATCTCGGCGGCGCGCGGACTCGCGCCGAGTGAAACGTCGACGATCGAGCGGGTGCCGCGAACGATGCTCGTTGCGTAGCGGCGCACCATCGTCTCGACCCGCACGCTGCGCGTGGTGGTCCGGATGTCTTCGAGCGTGGGCACGTCGAGCACGACGTCGAGCTTGGCCGTCGCAAGGTCCTGCGAATCGAACCCGTCCTCGACGTGATCGAGGATGACGGCCTCGGTCTGCTCGTCGGGATAGCTCACGGCTATCTTGAACATGAAGCGGTCGAGCTGCGCCTCGGGCAGCGGGTAGGTGCCCTCGAACTCGACCGGGTTCTGCGTGGCGAAGACGGTGAAGACGCGCGACATGGCATGCGGCACGCCGTCGATCGTGACGCGGCGCTCCTGCATCGCCTCGAGCAGGGCCGCCTGCGTCTTGGCGGGCGCGCGGTTGATCTCGTCGCCCAGCAGGATGTCGGCGAAGATCGGGCCTGGCCGGAACACGAACTCGCCGGTGGCCGTGTTGTAGATGTTGACACCCGTGATGTCCGACGGCATCAGGTCCGGCGTGAACTGGATCCGGCGGAACACGGTGCCGGTGACGTGGGCCAGAACGCGGGCGACAAGCGTTTTCGCCGTGCCCGGCACGCCCTCGATCAGCGCGTGGCCGCCGGCGAGCAAGGCGACGACGATCTGCTCGAGCACGGCGTCCTGGCCGACGATGACCTTGCGCAGCTCGTTAACGACGCGTCGAGCCACTTCATTTGCGCGTGCGATGTCCATGAACAACCTCCGATTCGATTGAAGCTAGCTTGTCGAGCAAAGCCCTAGCACGACGGGCCCTGAGCCGCCGCTCGGCCAAGGCGGTCTCGCACTCGGCGAGGATCTGCTCGTAGTAGTGCGGATTGCGCAGCGTACGACGCGCGACGGCCGTGGCGAGCGCGTCGATAGGTGCGGACGGTGCCAGACCGACGGCGGCCGCGAGCGTCCGCCGGAATCGTGCGTAGATGAGCTCGCACGTGAGGCCGTGCGCCCGGGCGCTGCGGTAGGTGGCGCCGACCGAGTGGACGTACTCGATCTTGGTGCGCCGTCGCACGCGCGTGGGCGGGTAGCGCGTGCCGAACCGCCGGCCCTTGTAGACGAGGAACAGCGCCCCGGCCGCCATCAGGCAGAGCATCGACCAGCCGGGGGTGGTCCGCACGAACGACGCGCGAAGGAGCGACCAGCCGGACTCGGCCCGGCCGAAGCCGACGTGGTACTCGTCGAACACGACGCGGCCGCCTCGAGCACGCGTGACCGCGTACTCGACGAGGTTTGCCGCCAGGATCGAGTTGTCCTGCTCGCCCAGGTATTTGTTCGTGAGGAAAGAGCTGTCGGCAAGCACGATGACCTCGCCGCGCATTGTCCGGTGAGACACGATGCGGGTTCCCGCCTCGTCCGCGAACAACGCCGTCCCATCGCCGTCGCCCTCGAGCGGCCCGTGGTCGTCGAGCTTAACGGTATCGACGGTATCGAAGTGCGTGCGTGACACGTCTCGCGCCAGCGGCAGCGGCGTGGCGGGCTCGCGACGGGCGGTGGTGGGTCGCGCAGGCCGTGTGCGGCGCGTGTGCTTACGCCCGCTCCTATCGGGCTCGCCGCCGGGACGAAAGGAGGCGTAACGGGACCGGCTGTATACGAGGACGCCGCCGCGGCGCACCCACGCCTTCAGACCGGTTAGTTCGCCGTCCCCGATCGGCACAAGGGGATCGAGAAGGAACACGACATCACATCTCTCGAGCGTCTTGTCGAGCAAGGGGCGTTCCGAGCGCCGCACGTCGACGTCGAATCGCTCGAACAACAGGTAGCAGGCCATCGTGCCGTTCGGGCGGGTCGAATGAGTCGTACGCGCTGTGTACGGCTCGGATTGACGCGAGCGCCATCCCGACAAGGCGGCAAGCACGACGACGATAACAACGGCGATGCCGAGCACCGCGAGGATCATGTAGTCGGATCTACGGCCCAGTTGTGGCATGGACAAGAACTCGCTCGAACATATCGTTCATCTGGTGATAGGTGCCTTGGTCGCACCGCGAGCCGCCGTAGATGGTGTCGTCGAACGCGAGCGTGAACCGGTGGAACTCGCTGCGGCCGGAACGATGCGCCGGGAACTCGGTCACGTAGTCACCGTTGGTCTTGCTGTCGTGGAAGGCGACGACCTCGACGTCGTCGAGCCGGCGCAACAGGGCAGCCATCATGACGCCGATCGCGTCACGGTAGCGGCCTTGCTCGGCCAGCTCGCGCATCGTTCGGCACAGCGACGCGAACGAGCGGTCGGCCGCGCGCTCGAAGCGTGCGGGCCCGGCACGGAAGCCCTTCCCGTCCTCGCCGCGCAGGCGCAAAACAAGCAAGCGCACGCCGTACGCGATCAGCACTGCGAGCACGATCACGCCGAGACCGATAAACACCCAGCCGATCACCTCGCCGGCGGTCCCACCGCCGAATGAGGGCAGCTTGAGCCACGACAGCTTCTCCTTGAGCCATTGCACGAAGCGCTCGAGCACCGAGACGCGCGGCGCAAAGCGCCGGTGCGAAAGGATGTCCCTGGCTTCGTCCCGGACAGTCTCGGGATCCGGGCGCTCGAGGCGAGCGGCGCCTCGCGACG
>CAYUZG010000155.1:0-5529 GCA_964449605.1 uncultured Verrucomicrobiota bacterium
CCAGACTACTTGCGCAAGACGATCCCTCTCGTGCGCGAGCGGCTGAGCCGCTTCGAGGAAGCGCCCGAATACATGCGCTTCTTCTTCGATGCCGAGGACTACGATGTGAACCTGCTCAAGGCGAAAGGCCACGCGCTTGAGGGCTCGCACACAATGATCGCCGAGGTGCTTGCCTGGCTCGAGCCGCTTCCCGAGGAGCAGTTCACAGCTCAGGTTCTTGAAGAGAAGACGCGAGCGACGGCCGAACGGGAGCCATACAACTGGAAAGCACGCTCTCTGTTCATGGTGCTTCGAGCCGCCGTCACGGGAAGGACCGCCACGCCGCCGCTGTTCGAGACGATGGAAGTCCTCGGCAAAGAAACATGCGTCCGCCGGCTTCGTAAGGCGCTCGAGAAGCTCGAAAAGGCGGACGACACACCTGAGTGAGAGGATAGCGCGTGGCCGGACGGATGCCAGCGCGGCGAGTCGGTCACTTCGTGCTCGGCGTCGTCGCCCTCGGGCTCGGGCTCGCCATCGTGCTGACGGTGGATCGCAATAGGTCACGCGCGCAGCCCGAGCCGCACGCGGCGCTCCGCGTCGCCACCTACAACATCAACTTCGGCAACGACGACCTGCCGCGCGTCGTGGAGGCGATCCTCGAGTCGCAGGCGGACATCGTCGCCCTGCAAGAGGTCTCGCCTCGCGCAGAGGTGTTCTTGCGCGAGCGGCTCGCGTCCGAATACCCGTATATGGCGTTCGAGCGCTCGCCGGACGTCTGGCTTGCCGCGCGCTTCGGATTCATCTCGAAGCACCGTATCGTTCGCAGCCGCTACCTCGAGCCGGAGCACGGCCTTTTCGGCGCCCAGATTGCCGTGTTCGAGATCGGCGGACGCACCGTCCAGCTCGCCAACGTCCACCTTCAGCCGCTCGACCCAACGCTACGCCACAACCCGGCAGAGCTGATCCGCGCGGCCTTGGCAGCCGAGGAAACCCACCGCGCCGAGATCGAGCGCATCTACGCGAGCCTGGAGCCAGGGATCCCAACCATCATCGTGGGCGACTTCAACAGCCTCTCGTTCTTCAGGGCTCCTGCGTTCCTTCGTGACAAAGGCCTGACGGACAGCTTCGCCGCCGTGCACACCGAGGCCGATGCGCAGCCGACCTGGCGATGGCCGGCGAGGGGTGGGACGATCCACGCCCGGATCGACTACGTTTTCCACGATGCGGCGCTTCGGACCCTGGAGAGCCGGGTCATCCCCTGCAGCTCCTCGGACCACTTCCTGCTCGTGTGCCGCCTGGCGTTCGTCGATCAGCTTGACTAGATGCCGCCTTTCGGTGTAGGCAGTGCAGGCGACGGCCGCGCCGGCCATCACTCCCATTGGCGCACGTAGGAAAGGACACCGCGTATATGGACGCAGCTGAAACACAGCGGCCGCTCGATTTCGTTCGAGCCATCGTCGTCGAGGATCTCAAGACGGGCAAGTGGGACGGGCGCGTCGTGACGCGTTTCCCGCCCGAGCCGAACGCGTACCTGCACATCGGGCACTCCAAGTCGATCTGCCTCAACTACGGCATCGCCCAGGAGTTTTCCGGGACCTTCCACCTGCGGTTCGACGACACGAACCCGATGAAGGAGGAGGAGGAGTTCGTCCAGGCGATCATCGAGGACGTGCGCTGGCTGGGCGCCGACTTCGGCGAGCACCTCTACTTCGGCTCCGATTACTTCGGCCAGATGCACGAGTGGGCCATCCAGCTCATCAAGGCGGGCAAGGCGTACGTGTGCGACCTGAATGCCGACGAGGTGCGTGAGACCCGCGGCACGCCCACGAAGCCCGGTACTGAAAGCCCGTACCGCGACCGCTCCGTCGAGGAGAACCTCGAGCTGTTCGAGCGGATGAAGAATGGCGAGTTCCCCGACGGCTCCCGCACGCTGCGCGCCAAGATCGACATGGCGTCGCCGAACTTCAACATGCGCGATCCCGTCATGTACCGCATCCTGCACGCGTCGCACCACCGCACGGGCGACGCGTGGTGCATCTACCCGACCTACGACTGGGCGCACGGCAACGAGGACTCGATCGAGCGGATCACACACTCGATCTGCACGCTCGAGTTCGAGGACCACCGCCCGCTCTACGACTGGTTCCTCGATCAGCTCGGCGTATACCACCCGCAGCAGATCGAGTTCGCGCGCCTCAACGTGACCTACACGATGATGAGCAAGCGTCGGCTGCGTCAGCTCGTCGAGGAAGGGTTCGTCGACGGCTACGACGATCCGCGCATGCCGACGCTCGCCGGCATGCGGCGCCGCGGCTACAGCGCCGAGTCGATCCGCAACTTCTCCCTGTCTGTCGGCGTCGCGAAGGCCGACAGCACGGTCGACTTCGCCCAACTCGAGCACTTTGTGCGCGAACACCTCAACAGGACGTCGCTGCGCTACATGGCCGTGCTCAGGCCGCTGCGCCTCGTCATCACGAACTACCCGGAGGATCAAGTCGAGGAATTCGACGCGGTCAACAACCCGGAAGATGACAGCGCCGGTACCCGGAAGGTCTCGTTCTCGCGCGTGCTCTACATCGAGCAGGACGACTTCATGGAAGACCCGCCCAGGAAGTTCTTCCGCCTTGCGCCGGGACGTGAGGTGCGCCTGCGCTACGCGTACTTCATCAAGTGCGAGGAGGTCGTCAAGGACGAAGCCGGCAACGTTGTCGAGCTGCGCTGCACGTACGATCCCGAGACGCGCGGCGGCGACGCGCCCGACGGCCGCAAGGTGAAGGCGACGCTGCACTGGGTCTCGACCGAGCACGCCGTCAACGGCGACGTCCGCCTCTACGAGCACCTATTCACCAAGCCGAATCCGAACGAGGTTGACGAAGGCGGCGACTGGCGCGCAAACATCAACCCTGACTCGAAGCAAGTCGTCACCGGCTGCAAGCTTGAGCCGAACCTCAAAGGCCTCGACCCGCTCACGCGCGTGCAATTCGAGCGCCTCGGCTACTTCTGCGTGGATCTCGACTCCGCCGACGAGAAACCCGTCTTCAACCGCACTGTCACTCTCCGCGACGCGTGGACCAAGATCCAAAAGGCGCAGCAGAAGCAAGCACACAGCTGATCTCGAGGCCGGGCGATGCACCACCTGCTTCGCGTCGTGATCACGATTCGTGCAGCCTCCCTGTCGGCTGCATCCATTGACCTCCGCAAAGGGCGGGCTGGTGAGAATCGTTGAGACTGACCAGACGCATGCCGTCTTGCTTGGTGAGAGTGAGATGGTGCGGTTCGACTTGCCGCACCTCGGCGGCACAAAGCCCCGCGTCGAGCTCGGCCGAACGAGCGACGGCTGGCGGCGTGTCCGGTTGACGTGGAACCTAGACGAAGCCGTGCAGCAGGATGAGCTGAGCGTCGCGTTCTCGCTCGCCTTCGAGCCCGATCTGTGGTGGGCGCCGCACCTCGCGCCCAACGACGGTGATTGCATCGCCCAGCACGTGTTTCGCTCGCCCGCCTTGATCGCCGCGCGTGACCGTACCGTCGTTGCCGTCATCCCTGAGCTGGAGATCTGCGCTGCCGACGAGAACGCGCCGTGGTTCATGGACGTGGATGCGCCGAAGCGCCAATGGCGGCTCGGCCTGTCGCGCAGCGAGATCGCCGGCCACGTCTGGTTTCGTAAAGCGCCGGGGATGACGCTGGGACCCGGCACCGTCGAGCTCGGCTTCTTCATCACGGCGTACACCGACGAAGAGCAGCCCCTGAACCCATGGAGGAAGGTGAGCCGCTTCCTGTGGGAGCGGTACGCGCGGCCGCTGGTCGAGAACGGCCAACCGAGCGTTGTGCCGATGGACCGCTACGTCGAGCACACGTACAGGTGGGCGTTCGACACGTGGGGCGACGCCGTATGGCAAGAGTTCGACCTCGACGGCCGACGCTTCGGTGCGCCGGCGTTTATTGTCAACGTCACCCAATCGCCCAACTACCCCGGCGAGCCCGAGCTGCGCGAGTTCCTGTCGATCTGGAACCAAGCGTGGTTCTCGTCGCTGCGCAGCGCGTCAGGCCTCATGCGCTACACGCAGCGAACAGACAACGATGACCTGAAACAGAAGGCGCTCTTGGCGAAAGAGCTCGCCCTCGCCGCGCCGATGACCGACGGCCTATTTCCATCCGTGTACCGCACCGAGATGACCGAAGTCGAGATCGCCGGGCAGAAGCATCGCCGATCGAAGGGTTGGGAGACTGGGTACTGGACCAACTCGAACCGCTGCCCGCGCGAGCGCGGCATCACGGACGCGTGGTACCACCTGCTCGACGCGAGCTGGACGTGCCTTCTCGTACTCCGCTGGCACGCGGAGCTCGAAGCCGACTCCCGACTCGTCGAGCGTGCCAGGGCATACGCCGACAAGCTCCTCATGCTCCAGGATAACGATGGCTTCTTCCCGGCGTGGCTGCATCCCGAAACACTCGAGCGGGCCGACGTGCTGCACGACTCGCCCGAGTGCGGCATGCACGTCACCTTCCTCTTGAAGCTGGCCGACGCGACGGGCGAGTCGCAGTACCGCCATGCAGCACTCAAGACAATGGAGGCGTTGCTCGCTGAAGCCATTCCGAACGGACGCTGGGAGGACTTCGAAACGTACTGGTCGTGCTGCTCGTTCGGCCAGGACGAGTTCCTGGGCAAGCGCGTGCCGCGCAACGGGCAGTACAAGCAGAACACGCTGTCGATGTTCTGGACGGCCGAGGCGCTCCTCGCTTCATATCGCGCGACGCGCGACGAGCGGTATCTCGCGTGGGGCATGCGCACGCTCGACGAGCTCTCGATGTTCCAGCAGGTCTGGCAGCCGCCGTTCATCCACATCCCGGCTCTCGGCGGGTTCGGCGTCATGAACCTCGACGGCGAGTGGAACGACGCGCGCCAGAGCCTGTTTGCCGAGCTGTTCATGGACTACTACGCCGAGACGGGCAACGCCGGCTACTTCGAGCGGGGAATCGCCGCGCTGAAAGCCTCGTTCGTCATGATGTACTGCCCGGAAAACGCCCGTATGAAGGAGCTGTGGGAGAAAGCGCACCCGTTCTTCGGGCCCGAGGACTACGGCTTCATGATGGAGAACTACGCCCACGGCGGCACGACGGCCTGCCTCGAGGAGGAAACCGGCGACTTCACGATCTACGACTGGGGCAACGGCGCGGCCGCCGAGGCGCGCAACCGAATCCGCGACCACTACGGCGACGTCTACATCGACCGCGCCCGCGGCCACGCGTTCGGCATCGACAGCATCGCCGTCCAGACGCACGGCGAAGCCTGGAAGCTGACCGACCGGGCGGAGACTCCACGCGACGTGCGCGTCGTATTCGAGGACGGCACCTCACAGACGGTGCGGCCGGCAAAGAAGGCCCGCATCGTGCGCTAAGCAATGAGGCACAAGGCGGCCGCCGGGCTCTCGGCATAACGAAACGGCGGGCGTGACCTCGGTGGTCACGCCCGCCGTCGTGTCTATTACGTCTGGTCGCCTACCAGTCGTTGGGCGGGTTGGCGTACCAGGTCGGCATCGTCAAGTAGTCCCC
>CAYUZG010000156.1:0-5495 GCA_964449605.1 uncultured Verrucomicrobiota bacterium
GCCAGAACCGCGAAACCTACCACGCCGAGCTGATCCTGCGCGCCGACCACCACCGTTTCTTCGGCGAGGCCAAGCTGCCCGATCCCCGCGCCTCAATTGACGTGGCCGTCGACAAGATCGAGCGGCAGCTCAGCCGGTTCAAGAAGAAGATCCAGCGCAAGCACAAGCACGAGCTCGAACCTGCCGCCTCGATCGAGCCCGTCATCGACGAAGAGGGCGAGTTCGAGTACGAACCGCCCGAGCCCGACGAAGAACCCTCCGAGGAGTGAAGCGCGCCCTGAGCCGGCAGCGGGATGCTTCGCCCAGCACGGTGGCCGCGCAGGCCGCGCTGTCTTGAATCCCAGCGCCTGTCCGGTCGCCTCGCTCCGGAGCCAGCGCGTTTTTTGCGTGAATCGCACCCGCCTCGGTGATATGGTCCCATGTTCTAAAGGAGGCCCAGCACACCCATGCGTGGGATACGCGTCGGATATCTCTTCGAGCGGATGGGCGAGGAGCTTCGGCTCTCGCTCCAGGCCGGCCAGCGTGGTGTGAACCGCCGCATCAAGGTGGCCGAGGTTGAGCGTCCAGGCCTGGCGATCACGGGGTTCTTCGACTACTTCGCCGCCCGCCGAGTCCAGGTGATCGGCAAGGTCGAGATCTACTACATGCGCACGCTCACGAGCCAGGTGCGCCGCGAGCGCATACGCCAGCTCATGGAGCGCAACGTGCCGTGCATTATGGTGGCGCGCAACTACCGGCCGCCGGACGAGCTTATCGAGGAGGCGAACAACTTCAACGTGCCGCTGTTCCGCACCCCGATGATCACCATGAACCTGGTGAACCGCCTGACGCTGTTCCTCGATGAGGAGTTCGCGCCGACCGTCTCGATCCCGGGCAACATGATGGAGGTGTTCGGCGTCGGCGTGCTCATTCGCGGCAAGGGCGGCGTCGGCAAGAGCGAAACCTCGCTCGGCCTGATCGAGAAAGGCCACCGGCTTGTCACCGACGACATCGTGCGCATCCACCTGCGCGAGGGGCGCTACCTGGTGGGCACCGGCGCCGAGCTGACGCGCCACCATATGGAGATCCGCGGCCTCGGCATTATCAACGTGCAGGCGCTCTTCGGCGCCGTCTGCTTCAAGGAGGAAGCGCCCATCGACCTGGTCGTGACGCTGGAGCGCTGGGATCCCGAGAAGGAGTACGAGCGGCTCGGCATCGAGGAGGAGACAATCTCGATCCTGAGCAAGCCGGTGCCCCATGTGCTCGTGCCCGTGCGGGTCGGGCGCGACATCGTTCTCATGGTCGAGACCGCCGCGCTGATGCATCGGCTCAAGGCCACCGGCTACAACCCGGCCAAGCAGTTGAACGAACAACTCGTGGCCTTGATGACGAAGTCGTAGCGAGCGCTTGGCGAGCGAACACCCATGGCACGGAGCATCACAGCACCGATGAGCAAGCCCGCGACAGGCAAACCGAAGAAAGCTGTTCGGGACGTCCGGATTGTCAACAAGCTCGGCCTGCACGCGCGACCGGCCTCGCTGCTCGCCAAGCTGGCCGGCAAGTACCGGGCCGACATCCATATCCGAAAGGGCAGCGACCAGGTGAACGCCAAGAGCATCATGGGCATCATCACACTCGCGGCCGGGCCCGACACCGTCCTGCGGTTCCAGGCCGCCGGCCCCGATGCCGACGAGGCGCTCGAGGCGATCAGCACCCTAATCGAGGGCAAGTTCGGCGAGGACTAATATGCCGACCGAGCAATCATATTACGGCATCGGCGTCTCGCCCGGCGTGGCGATCGGCGCCGCCCACCTGTTCCGCCAAGAGACGACTGCCGTGCCGCAGCGCTCGATCACGGCCGAGCAGATCGAGGCCGAGTACGCCCGCTTCCTCGAATCGCTGTCGGCGAGCCGCGAGCAGGTCACGTCGGTGCGCGAGCGCGTCGCGCGCGAGATCGGCGAGGAGCAGGCCAAGATATTCGACTTCCAGATCCACATCATCAACGACACCCACCTGGCCGGCGAGGTCAAGGAGCACCTGGCCGCCCGGCTCCAGAACGTCGAGGTCGTCTTCTCCGAGTCGATCGAGCGCTACATCCAGCTCCTGAGCGACATCGACGACGAGCTATTCCGTGAGCGCCGCACCGATATCCGCGACGTGCGCGACCGCATCCTCACCAACCTGGCCGAGCGCCGGCCACGCGGCCTCGGCGAGCTGCCGTTCGCCTCCGTCATGGTCGCCCACGATATCGCCCCGTCCGACGCCGCGATGATGGAACGCGGCAGAGTGCTCGCCTTCGCGACCGACCTGGGCGGCCGCACCTCGCACACGGCCATCATGGCCGCCTCGATGGGCATCCCGGCCGTGGTCGGCCTGCACGACCTGAGCTTCAAGGTTCGCAGCGGCGACCAGCTCATCATCGACGGTAACCGCGGCATCGTCGTCGTCAACCCGCACGAGGACACCGTCCAGCGCTACAACCGCGAGATCTTCCGGCTCAAAGCGTTCGATGACGAGCTCACCGAGATTCGCGACCAGCCCGCCGTCACGACCGACGGCCACCGCGTCGTGCTCTCGGCCAACATCGAGCTGCCCGAGGAGCTCGACAACGTGCGCGCCAACGGCGCTGAGGGCGTCGGCCTGTATCGGAGCGAGTTCCTCTACATGAGCCGCGACGAGCTTCCGGGCGAAGAGGAGCAGTATACCGCCTACAAGTCGATCCTCGCCGGGCTTGCCCCGAACCCGGTGATCATCCGCACCTTCGACCTGGGCGGCGACAAGTTCATCTCGCACCTCGACATCCCGTTCGAGCTCAACCCGTTCCTGGGCTGGCGCGCCATCCGCTTCTGCCTCGAACGAGTCGATATTTTCAAGACCCAGCTCCGCGCCATCCTGCGCGCGAGCGTCCACGGCAACCTCAAGCTCATGTACCCGATGATCTCGAGCGTCGACGAGATCATCAGCGCCAACGCCGTGCTTGACGAGGCGAAGGAAGAGCTGCTGCGCGACGGGCTCCCGTTCGAGGAGAACTTCGAGATCGGCGCCATGATCGAGGTGCCCTCGGCGGCCATGACGGCCGACATCATCGCGCGCCACGTCGACTTCTTCAGCATCGGCACGAATGACCTGATCCAGTACACGCTCGCCGTCGAGCGCACGAACGACCGGATCGCCCACCTCTACCAGCCGTGCCACCCCGGCGTGCTGCGCCTCGTCAAGATGACCATCGACGCCGGGCACGAGCACGACATCTGGGTCGGCATGTGCGGCGAGATGGCGGCCGAACCTGCGATCGCCATGCTGCTGGTGGGCATGGGCATCGACGAGCTGAGCACGAGCGCCATCGCCGTGCCCAAGATCAAGAAAGTGATCCGCAGCATCTCATACGCCGAGGCCGTCGACTTCGCGCGCGAGGTGCTCACATTCGACCGAGCAGGCAAGATCCGCGAGATGGCCGACGAGCGGCTCCGCAGCGTGGTGCCCGGGCTCTTCGGCGAGCAAGCCTAGGAATACGGGTGACGGGCGCTCTTACCTCAGGACGAATCGGGACGACACGATGAAAGCGCTGATCCTCGCAGCCGGATACGGCACACGGCTCTACCCGCTCACGAAGAACAAGGCGAAGCCGCTCTTGCCCGTCGCCGGCAAGCCGATCATCAACTACCTGCTGGACCGGCTCAACGCCATCGACGACGTCGACGGAATCTACGTCGTCACCAACCACAGGTTCGCCGGGGAGTTCGAGCGCTGGGCCGCCGACGCCCCGAGCGCCAAGCCGGTCACGGCCGTCGACGACGGCACCACGAGCGACGATGACAAGCGCGGCGCCATCGGCGACATCGGCTTCGTCATCGAGCAGCATGGCATTGACGAGCCGATGCTCATCGCCGGCGGCGACAACATCTTCACGTTCGACCTCGGCCCGTTCGTCCAGTTCTTCAAGGCGCACGGCTCGACCGTCGGCCTGCACGAGCTCGACGACGCCGAAGCCGTCAAGCGCTATAACGAGGTCGTGCTTGACGAGCGCGGGCGCATCGTCTCGTTCCGCGAGAAGCCGCCCGACCCGAAATCGAACCTGTTCGCCGTCTGCCTTTACCTGTATACTGCCGCCGACGTGGCCCGCGTCTCTCAGTACCTGCGCGAGGGGAACAACCCCGACGCGCCCGGCCACTACGTCGCCTGGCTCCACACGCGCACCGACGTCTACGGCTGTCCGCTTGCCGGCACGTGGTACGACATCGGCGACCTCGACGCGTACCGCGAGGCGGACCGCTTCTTCAGCGAACAGCAACCATAGGAACTGCCGGCAGTTTTCCGCACAGCAAACACAGACACACGACGACATACGGAGGCACCACAGCAAGCATGGGAGCGAGCGATTACCTTTTCACATCCGAGTCGGTCTCAATGGGGCACCCCGACAAGGTGGCCGACCAAATCTCCGACGCCATCCTCGACGGCATCATGGCCGACGACCCGATGGGCCGCGTTGCCTGCGAGACAATGGTCACCACCGGCCTGGCATTCGTCGCCGGTGAGATCACCACGAGCTGCTATGTCCATATCCCCGACGTTGTCCGCCAGACGATCAAGGAGATTGGCTACACCGATCCGACCATGGGGTTCGACTACGAGACCTGCGCTGTCGTGACCTCGATCGACAAGCAGTCGCCCGACATCGCGCAAGGCGTCAACGAGACGCCCGACCACGAGCAGGGCGCCGGCGACCAGGGCCTCATGTTCGGCTACGCCTGCCGCGAGACCGACGAGCTCATGCCGCTCCCGATCATGCTGGCGCACAAGCTGATGGAACGCCAGGCCGAGGTGCGCGAGCAGTCGATCCTCCCCTGGATCCGGCCCGACGGTAAGTGCCAGGTCACCATCGAGTACGTCGGCCGCAAACCGAAGCGCGTCCACACCGTCGTGTTCTCGACCCAGACCAAGGACGTTGACATCAAGCTCATCCGCGAAGGCGTCATGGAGGAGATCGTCAAGAAGGTCATCCCCGCCGCGATGCTCGACGGCAAGACCATCTACCACATCAACCCAACCGGCCGGTTCGTCTTCGGCGGCCCGAAAGCCGACTGCGGCCTCACCGGCCGCAAGATCATCGTCGACAGCTACGGCGGCAAAGGCAGCCACGGCGGCGGCGCCTTCAGCGGCAAGGACCCGAGCAAGGTCGATCGCTCCGCCTCATATGCCGCGCGCCACGTCGCCAAGAACATCGTCGGCGCCGGCATCGCCGACGAGTGCGAGGTCCAGATCAGCTACGCCATCGGCGTCGCCGAGCCGCTCGCCATCAACGTCGTCATGTTCGGCACCGGCAAGCTGCCGCACGCACGCGTCGTCGAGCTGATCAGGAAGCATTGGGACCTGCGGCCCGCGATGATCATCAAGGAGTTCAACCTCCGGCGCCCGATCTACAAAGAAACCGCCCGCCACGGCCACTTCGGCCGCAACGGCAAGAACTTCACCTGGGAGCGCCTCAACAAAGTCGACGCCCTCAAAGCCGACGC
>CAYUZG010000157.1:0-2830 GCA_964449605.1 uncultured Verrucomicrobiota bacterium
TGCGCGGCACGTTTCCCGTCGTGGTCGAGATCCCCGACGCGCAGGGCCCGATGCCAGGACGGCGCGAGATCGCCGACCTTATTCGCCAAGCGATCGGCTTCCAGGTGTAGGCAACCATGGCAAAGAGAAGACGCGCGGACCAACCAACCGCTTCGATCGGGGACGCCACAACCTTCGTCCACGAGATCGACAAGAGCGCGGCCGAGGAGATCGACAAGATCCTCTCGCGCGCGAAACGCACGGCCGAGTCGCGCCTCGATGAGGCACGCAAGACGGCGAAGGCCGAGACCGATGAGATTCTCGCCGCGGGGACAGCGCGCGCCGAGCTCGAGCGCCGGCGCATCATCAGCGACCTGAGTCTCGAGACAAAGAAGGTGACGCTCAAGGCCCGCGGCGAGCTCGTCGAGGAAGCGCTCGCGCAAGTGCGCGCCAGACTCGAGAAGGCCCGCGGCACGCCCGAGTACCGCGAGACGCTCAAGGCGCTCATCGTCGAGGGGATCGTCGCACTCGACCGGCCCGAGGTGACCGTGTCGGTCAGCGCGGCCGACGCGGCGATGGCCAACGAGGCGTTCTTCAAGGAAACGGCCGGCGAGTGCGGCCGGCAGGTGTCGATCACGCCGGCGGCCGATCTCGACGAGAAGGCGATGGGCGCCATCGTCCGCACGGCCGACGGCTCCATGCTGTTCGATAACACGATCGACGCGCGGATGGAGCGGCTCGCCGACGAGCTCCAGCTCATCGTCTCACGCGAGGTTTTCGCGCCTCAGGCTGGTCCGGAGGTGTAGACGAACGGGCCGGCGCCCGTTCGCCGCTTGGTCGGCGATGCGGGCCGGCCACAACAAGGCAGAGACATCGTGGCAGAGAAGGTCATAGGCACGGTTCAACGGATCGTCGGGCCGGTGGTCGAGGTCGCCGGCGCGCGCGAGGCCCAAATGCTCGAGCTCGTCGAGGTCGGCACCGACCACCTCCTCGGCGAGATCATGCGCATCCAGGGCGACGTCGCGACCGCGCAGGTCTACGAGGACACCACGGGCTTGACGCCGGGCGAGCAGGTGTACGGCTCGGGCCTGCCGCTCAGCGTCGAGCTGGGTCCCGGCATCATGGGCGGCATCTTCGACGGCGTGCAGCGCCCGCTCACCGTCATCCGCGAGACGAGCGATCAGTACATCCGGCGCGGCATCCAGGTGCCCGTGCTCGATCGCGCGAAGGAATGGGTGTTCACGCCGACGGCGAAGGCCGGCGACGAGGTGCGCGGCGGCATGGTGCTCGGCACCGTGCCCGAAACGAGCATGATCGAGCACCGCATCCTCGTGCCGCCCGACGTGGCGGGTACGGTCGAGTGGGTCGCCCCGGAGGGTCTCTACACCGTCGAGAAAACCATCGCCCGCGTCACGGGCGACGGCGAGACGCACGAGCTGAAGCTCTACCACCGCTGGCCCGTGCGGCGTCGGCGGCCGTACAAGGAGAAGCTGCCCGTCTCGATGCCGCTCATCACCGGCCTGCGCGTGATCGACATGTTGTTCCCGCTTGCCAAGGGCGGCTCGGTCGCGGTGCCGGGCGGGTTCGGCACGGGCAAGACGATGATCCAGCAGTCGCTGGCCAAGTGGTGCGAGGCCGACATCATCATCTTTGTCGGGTGCGGCGAGCGCGGCAACGAGATCACCGACCTGCTCATCGAGTTCCCGAAGCTCATCGACCCGCGCAGCCACAAGTCGATGATGGAGCGCTCGATCATCATCGCGAACACCTCGAACATGCCGGTCGCGGCGCGCGAGGCGTCGATCTACACCGGCATCTCGCTCGGCGAGTATTACCGCGACATGGGCTACCACGTGGCGATCATGGCCGACTCGACCTCGCGCTGGGCCGAGGCGCTGCGTGAGCTGTCGGGCCGGATGGAGGAGATGCCGGCCGACGAGGGGTACCCCGCGTACTTGCCGACGCGCCTCGCCGAGTTCTACGAGCGCGCCGGCATGGTCGAGAACGTCACCGGCACAGTCGGCTCGGTGAGCACAATCGGCAGCATCTCACCGATGGGCGGCGATTTTTCCGAACCCGTCACGCAGCACACACGGCGCTTCGTGCGGTGCTTCTGGGCGCTCGACCGCCAGCTCGCCAACGCGCGCCACTACCCGGCGATCGGCTGGCTCGAAAGCTATAGCGAGTACGTCGACGAGATCGCGCCGTGGTTCGAGGAGCACGTCGACCACGACTGGCGCGCGAACCGCAGCAAGATGATGGACCTGCTCCAGCGCGAGGCCCGCCTCCAGCAGGTCGTCAAGCTCGTCGGGCCTGATGTGCTGCCCGACACGCAGCGGCTCGTGCTCGATACGTGCCAGATCTTCAAGAACGCGTTCCTCCAGCAGAGCGCGTTCGACCCGGTCGACATGTACGCCGTCGTCGAGAAGCAGACAAAGATGCTGCGTATCATCCTGATGTACCACGAGCGCGGCAACGCGCTCATCCGCAAGGGCGCCACGCTCGTGAAGCTCAAACGCATGAAGATCTACCCCGAGATCATCCGAATGAAGTTCACGGTGCCGAACGATCAGATCGAGCGGCTCGACGACCTGCAGCGGCGCCTCGAACGCGCGTTCGACAACCTGGAGGCGGTCTATGAGCAGCCCGCTGAGCTCTAAGTTCACCGATCGTGAATACGTGGGCGTCGCCGAGGTGGTCGGCCCGCTCCTGATCGCCGAGAACATCCACAACGTCGGCTACAACGAGATGGTCGAGGTGATCGACCCGCAGGGCGTCACGCGCACGGGGTTGATCCTCGAGTCGAGCACGGGCCGCGCCGTCGTGCAGGTCTTCGAGGGCACGAGCGGCC